>NZ_KV804219.1:72101-77528 GCF_001811305.1 Streptococcus sp. HMSC056C01 | reverse complement strand
TAACTGGGTTCACAACTGGTGCATCTGGAGCTGTAACATCTGCTTGACTTACAGTTTGGGCTGGTTTCAAGGTAGCCGTTGAACCATTTGAGTAGGTTAATGTTGTGGTACCATCTTGACCTACTTCAACCTTAGTTGCACTTGGGTTCGCTGTTTCTACTGCTTTCTTAACAGCATCTTTTTCTGGTTGTTCCAGGCTTGATGGATTTTTAACTGGTGTTACTGTAGGTGCAGTTGGTTCAATTGTGAATACTGAGTTTGTTGGAATAAGATCTGTACTTCCATCTTTATAAGTCACCTTAACATTAGTACCATCTACAGAAACACTTTCGATCTTGTCGCTGAAAGTTGGGTTAGCATCTTTAACAGCTTTTTCAAGGACACTTGCTTCTGGGACAGTGTTTGATGTAATAGGTGTTGATGGAGCTACTGCAGTATACTTGAATGACTGTGGTTTCCAAATGAAGCGAATACGTCCAAGAGCACCTTTATCCATGTTTGCACCAACGTGCTCGTATGAAGTGTTCCCTGCCGCATCTTCAGCAAATAGATAACGAGTAAGTCCTGTTCCGTCAGTGTATGTATTCTTAGGAATATCTCCTGTCACATGGATGACAGCTGGACTTGCTTCTGTAGCGGTTGTTTCAGTTTTAATCTTATCAGCATTCAAATACAATCCTGAACGAGTCTTACCATTCAGATAGGTATTATCTTCTTGACCAAGACCAGTGCGGTTATCAGCTGGCATTGCCAAGTAAGCTTTGACAATCTTACCTGAATTATCCGTCACTTTGAGTTCGATATTGTTTGTTTCACCTGAGTAAACGTAGATAGCTTGAGCATCAGCATCATCGTAAGGAATGTTGAGAACAGGACGAACTGTTTCTTTTACAATAACTTTAGTTGGTGCTGATGTATTATTTGCAGCATCTGTAGCTGTGACACTAATTTGATCATCAGCATTCAAAGCTGAAACTGGGATTGAAAACTCACCATTGTCACCTGCTTTGGCAGAGACTTTTTGTCCACCTGGAAGAGTTACTTCTACGGTTGCTCCTGCTTCAGCTGTTCCTGTGATGGCTGTAGCGCCTGCCTTAACTGGATTTACAGTTGGTGCTGCTGGTGCTGTTGTATCAGGTACCGTAACTGATGTCGGTGTGGACTTGTTACCGGCTGCGTCTGTTGCTGTGACTGATACTGTTTTTCCTTCTTCCAAGCCACTGACTGGAACGCTGTAGCTTCCATCTTGTTCTGCTTTAGCGGATGCTTTGGAACCATTTGGAAGAGTAACCTCTACGGTTGATCCTGGCTCAGCTGTACCTGTGATTGCTGTAGCGCCTGCGGTAACTGGATTTACAGTTGGGGCTGCTGGTGCTGTTGTATCTGGCACTGTAGCTGATGTCGGTGTGGACTTGTTACCTGCATCGTCTGTTGCTGTTACAGATACTTTATCGCCTTCTTTCAAGGCACTTACTGGTACACTGAAGTTTCCATCTTGATCGGCTTTAGCAGATGCTTTAGTGCCACCTGGAAGAGTAACTTCTACTGTTGAGCCTGCTTCGGCTGTACCTGTAATGGCTGTAGCGCCTGCTGTAACTGGGTTTACAGTTGGGGCTGCTGGTGGTGTTGTATCTTTTACTTTAAATACATACTTCAGTAACTGTCCACCACTTCTAAGTGTTACAGTGTTAGCTCCCGAGTTATATGTTTCTGCTCTATCAGAATTAACTTCCTTAAGTGTATATCCTTTTGCTTTTATTTTCGAAATAGCTTTTTGTACTGCTTCAACAGAGTTCAAGTGAATAACTTCATCTCTATTTCCAGGAATCGCACTACTTGCTGCGAGCTCATGACCCGCTTCATCATAGAAGGTTACTTGTACAATTTGTGGTGCAGTAAACTCAAATTTTTCAATTTGCACACGTTGCAAGTTGGTACCCGAACCCGTACTTCCTAAGAATGACAATGCATAAGTTGCATTTGAGTTGTTAAGAGCAGTCTTAGCAGTTGGTTCCATGATTGAAGCATTCGCAGTCTTCAAATTAGTTGACCATTTTTCAGAACCGTAGGTTACAATAAACTCTTTTGATTGACCTTTATATTCAATTTTAAAGTCTACCCATTCGCCATTAGGTTTTGGATTTAGAGCTTTTGCTGCTGAGCTACTTGTCGTTACCCTACCAGCATTATTTGATGAGTAGAATGAACCGAAGGCATTACTTCTCCATGCATTTCCACCATATCTTGGATCGGCTGATGCATTTTGGTTAGCATTTGGGTTAGAAGTGTTGTGCCATGAGTCTAGTTTGAAACCAAAGGCATTTTTGATAGTACCCATACCAATAGACGCTCCGGATTGACCAATAGTATCTACATTACCTGTATGGAAGACGAAGCCGACTCCATCACCACCTGGACGACTACCTACAGTATGACCTTCGTATTTATCACCAATATCTACCTTACCAGTAAAGGTAAAGTCTTCCCTAGGATCAATTTTAAAACGAAGGTAAGCACTACCAACTTGACCTGACACGTCATCTGTCAATTTAATGGTGCCAGACGTTTCATCATAATTTGCCGTACCACCTTCTTTAAAGAAACTATCAAAGTTATCTTTCGTTACTGTGACACGATCAAGTCTTGTTTCATCAACTGAACGTGATGTTCCTTCAGAAGTCGCACGTTTGTTTCTGACTTTAGGAGTTGCTGAAGATTCTGTAGTTGCTTCAGATGTTGTTTCAGCTGCTACTTCAGTCACTTCTTTGACGCTTGCTAGAGCTTGAGTCAAACGTTCAACACTTTGGTTGACTTGTTCTTGGCTTGCAGATCCGTTAGCTACTAATGCTTCTGCTTCTGCAATTGCAGCTGCTACTTCAGCTTTAACTGAAGCTTCTTGACCTTCCAAGTTTTTAGCTTTAGCTTGTGCCAAAACAGTTTCTAGTTGAGATTTGTCAGCTGAAACTACAGTTGTTGCTGAATTTGCTTCTACTGTTTCAGTCGCAACTGGGCTAGTTGCTGCCGGTGCAGCATAAGTTGGCGCCCCTGCAGTAGTTTCTGCTTGTGTTGCTGAATTTGTAGCTTCTGCCTTAGCTTCTACACTGTCAGCGTGAACCGTTGGAGTCGCTAAAGTTGCTCCAATCGCAAAGACAAGCGAACAACCAAACAAGAAATGTTTTCCTTTTTTGATCATTCGCCAGTTCTTTTGTTCCGCATTTTTACGGTTAAAATACATCACATATTCTCCTTTTTTATTTTTGCTATAGTGTATTTTACATACAAAACCATTATAACTCATTCGCTTTCAATATGCAAATTATTTGTTTTCTTTTTCAAAAAAGTGTTATTTTATATAAAAAGAGATGTTTTGAACTGCACCCCAAAAGTTAGACATAAAAATCTAACTTTTGGGGTGTTTTTATTATGAAATTAACTTATGAAGATAAAGTTCAAATATATGAATTAAGAAAGAAAGGAGAGAGCTTTAGACAACTTTCAAATCAATTTGGGATAAACATTTCTAATCTTCAGTACATGATTAAATTGATTGATCGTTATGGAATAGAAATCGTCAAAAAAGGAAAGAATTGTTACTATTCTCCTGAACTAAAACAAGAGATCATTGATAAAGTTCTTCTTGAGGGGCGTTCACAAATTAGGGTGTCTCTGGATTATGCCCTTCCAAGTAGTGGATTACTTTCGAATTGGCTGGCACAATATAAGAAAAACGGGTATACTATTGTTGAGAAAACAAGAGGGAGACCACCTAAAATGGGACGTAAGCCAAAGAAGAGATTTGAAGATATGACAGAATTAGAACGTCTTCAAGCAGAAAATGAGTACTTGAGAGCGGAGAATGCCATTCTAAAAAAGTTGAGAGAACTCCGATTGAGGGACGAAAAGGAGCAAGAAGAAAAACGGAAATTGTTCAAGGACTGGTAACAGAGTTTTCGTTAGATATCCTTCTAAAGATTATTAAGCTTGCCCGTTCAACCTATTATTACCACTTAAAACAGCTGGATCAAAGCGATAAAGATTATGATATTAAAGCTGAAATTCAGTCAATTTATACTGAGCATAAAGGAAATTACGGCTATCGTCGCATGACTCTAGAATTACGAAATCGTGGCTTCGTAGTGAACCATAAGAAGGTGCAGCGTCTTATGAAAGTACTTGGTTTAACGGCTCGAATTCGCCGTAAACGGAAGTATTCTTCATACCAAGGAGAGGTTGGCAAGAAAGCAGATAACCTTATTCAACGTCAATTTGAAGCAACCAAACCAATGCAAAAGTGCTACACAGATGTGACAGAATTTGCCATTCCAGCAAGCAGCCAAAAGCTTTATTTATCACCAGTTTTAGATGGCTTTAACAGTGAAATTATCTCCTACAATCTTTCTACTTCGCCGAACTTAGTACAAATGAAAGCTATGCTAGAACAAGCATTTACAGAGAATCATTACGAAAATACAATTCTCCATAGTGATCAAGGATGGCAATACCAACACGATTTCTATCATCATTTTTTAAAGAATAAGGGAATCCAACCATCTATGTCACGTAAGGGAAATAGCCCAGATAACGGTATGATGGAATCTTTCTTTGGCATTCTTAAGTCTGAAATGTTTTATGGTTATGAGAATACGTTTCAGTCACTTGAGCACTTGGAACAAGCTATTGTAGACTATATTGATTACTACAACAACAAACGAATTAAGGTAAAACTAAAAGGACTTAGTCCTGTACAATACAGAATTAAATCCTTTGCTTAAATTAATTGTCTAACTTTTTGGGGTCAGTACAGTTTGGTACCCTTTTCAACTTATAAATTCAAGTATTTTTTCGATGAAATCAGAGTATTTTTTACGTCAAAATAAGCTTAAATATTTCTGAAAAAACTTGAAAATAGTGACTTTTATTGCATTTTATACTTTATGTGTTTTTTTAAAACTTATTTTTATTTTATTTGTAGTTGTATACATGTTTTTACAAAAATAGTTTATTTTAAACCTAAAACCATTTTAGTTTCTATTTTCTAAAATAAGAGAGTATTCACTCCATAAAAAAGGCGGTGGGACAGAAATCAATAGACAAAATCTCGATTTCGTAGTACCAGCCCCGCAAGGATGATTAGGAGATTTTTGGAGTCCGATACTCAATGAAAATCAAAGAGCAAACTAGGAAGCTAGCCGCAGGTTGCTCAAAACACTGTTTTGAGGTTGCAGATAGAGCTGACGTGGTTTGAAGAGATTTTCGAAGAGTCCAAAAGACGAACAAAAAGTTCAATCATCTACCGCGTCAAAGTTTGATTGCTAATAAAAATGAGGTCGGAATCTTTTGTCCCGACCTCCAGTATATAAAATTATTTTGCTTCAAAACCTTCTGCAACTGCATCCGCAAAGTTTTCTTCTACGATGCTTGCGCAGT
>NZ_KV804219.1:71527-72001 GCF_001811305.1 Streptococcus sp. HMSC056C01 | reverse complement strand
CCTTCGACGCGCACCCGCATAGCGGGTGGTTTATTTGTCTCGAACCTCACGGAGCGAGACGGACTAATAGTCACATAATAAGAGAGTATTCACTCCATAAAAAAGAGAGAACATCTGTTCTCTCCAGTATATAAAATTATTTAGCTTCAAATCCTTCAGCAACTGCGTCCGCAAAGTTTTCTTCTACGATGCTTGCGCAGTGGTCACAGATAGTTGCGTGGTAGTGACGTTCTGCTGTTGTTGGATCTATGCGACGGCAACGGTCACACACTTCACCAGCTGCACGTTCTACAGTGAAAGCTACATCTTCAAAGGCTACTGCACCTTCTGGAGCTACACCTTCTGCGATAGTCAATTCTGAGACGATCAAAAGTTGAGCTACATTGCTATCAACAGCCCCAAGAAGAGTTTTCACGACTTCGTTTGGATAAACTGTCAAGTGAGCTTCAAGGGATTTACCGATGACTTTTTCAT
>NZ_KV804219.1:71137-71427 GCF_001811305.1 Streptococcus sp. HMSC056C01 | reverse complement strand
TACATCTTCAAAGGCTACTGCACCTTCTGGAGCTGCACCTTCTTCGATAGTCAATTCTGAGACGATCAAAAGTTGAGCAACATTGCTATCAACAGCTCCAAGAAGAGTTTTAACGACTTCGTTTGGATAAACTGTCAAATGAGCTTCAAGGGATTTACCGATGACTTTTTCATTACGAGCTTCTTCCAAGGCTTTTTGAGCTTGTCCACGGAAGTCCATGAAGGCTGCCCATGTGTCCAAGATTTCCTCTTGGTTAGCAAACGTTTGAGCTTCTGGCAATTCTGACAATT
>NZ_KV804219.1:70509-71037 GCF_001811305.1 Streptococcus sp. HMSC056C01 | reverse complement strand
ACGTTTGAGCTTCTGGCAATTCTGACAATTGAACAAAGTCTTCAGCTTCAAACTCAAGATATGACCAGATTTCTTCTGCAGTGTGAGGAAGGATTGGAGTCAAGAGTTTGGTGATTTTTACAAGGATATCGTAAAAGACAGTTTGCATTTGACGGCGTTCCAATGATTTGGCACCTTCGATGTAGACAACGTCTTTGGCAAAATCAAGGTAGAAGGCTGACAAGTCAACGTTGATAAAGTTCACTAGTGCTTTATAGATTGTCAAAAATTCAAAGTCAGCATAAGCATCACGAATTGTTTTCACAAGCTGGTTAAAACGAATGGTCATATACTTGTCAACTGAACGAAGTTCTTCGTAAGCAACTGCATCCTCAGCTGGGTTAAAGTCAGATGTGTTAGCAATCAAGAAACGAAGAGTGTTACGGATCTTACGGTAAGTTTCAGAAACTTGACTCAAGATATCCATAGAGATACGCACGTCATTGCTTGAGTCTACACTTGTTACCCAGAGACGCAAGATTTCCGCAC
>NZ_KV804219.1:70112-70409 GCF_001811305.1 Streptococcus sp. HMSC056C01 | reverse complement strand
TGATAAAGTTCACTAGTGCTTTATAGATTGTCAAGAATTCAAAGTCAGCATAAGCATCACGAATTGTCTTAACAAGCTGGTTAAAGCGAATAGTCATGTACTTATCAACTGAGCGAAGCTCTTCGTAAGCTACTGAATCTTGAGCTGGGTTAAAGTCAGATGTATTGGCAATCAAGAAACGAAGAGTGTTACGGATCTTACGGTAAGTTTCAGATACTTGGCTCAAGATATCCATAGAGATACGCACGTCGTTACTTGAGTCAACACTTGTTACCCAGAGACGCAAGATTTCCGCAC
>NZ_KV804219.1:68739-70012 GCF_001811305.1 Streptococcus sp. HMSC056C01 | reverse complement strand
ACACTTGTTACCCAGAGACGCAAGATTTCCGCACCAAATTGTTTTTCAACATCACTTGGAGCAATGGTATTTCCAAGAGATTTAGACATCTTTTCACCTTTACCGTCAAGGGCAAAACCTTGTGACAAGATTTGTTTGTATGGTGCAACCCCATGGTTGGCAACAGATGTGATGAGTGATGAGTTGAACCAACCACGGTATTGGTCAGAACCTTCAAGGTAGAGGTCAGCTGGGTATTTGAGTTCTGGACGGTTAACCACTACTCCGTTCCATGATGAACCTGAGTCAAACCATACGTCCATGATATCTGTTTCTTTCTTGAACTCGCCATTTGGTGAACCTGGATGTGTAAATCCTTCTGGCAAGAGGTCTTTAGCATCACGTTCCCACCAGATAATTGAACCATGTTCCTCAAAGAGTTGAGCTACATGTTCAATCGTTTCAGCTGTCATGATTGGTGTGCCGTCTTCTGCGTAGAAGATTGGAAGAGGAACTCCCCAAGCACGTTGACGTGAGATGACCCAGTCACCACGGTCACGGATCATGTTGTAAAGACGGACTTTACCCCATTCTGAATGGAATTTCACTTTTTCGATTTCATCCAAGATATCTTGACGGAATTTTGATACTGAAGCAAACCATTGTGGAACTGCACGCCAGATGATTGGTTTTTTCGTACGCCAGTCAAATGGGTAGGAGTGATAGATTTCTTCTTGGGCAAGAAGAAGATTTCCTAATTTTTCAATAACCGTTGGTACAACCTTGTCATAGAATTGACCTTCAAACTCAGCACCAGCATTAGCCATCATGATACCGCGTTCGTTAACAGTCACGGCAACTTCTAGACCATTAGCAACACCTACATTGTAGTCATCCTCACCAAAACCAGGGGCTGTATGGACGATACCAGTACCAGAGTCTGTCGTAACGTGGTCACCAAGGATAACAAGTTCATCTACTGCAGTATCCCATGGGTGCTCTGTCACGATGTGGTTCAATTCTGAACCACGGTAAGTCGCCAAAACTTGAACATCCGCCCAACCAAATTTTTCAGATAAGCTGTTCAACAATTCTGAAGCAACCACAAATTTACGAGCTTCACCAGCAGGTTGAACCAAAACGTAATCAATATCCGCACCAACAGTCAAACCACGAGAAGCAGTGATAGTAAATGGAGTTGTTGTCCAAACAACGATATAAGTATCAGTGTCTAGGACACCTTTGCCATCTTTAACCTTGTTGGCATAGTAAAGTGATGTTGAAACCAAGTCAT
>NZ_KV804219.1:68057-68639 GCF_001811305.1 Streptococcus sp. HMSC056C01 | reverse complement strand
CTGACTCAGATGACCATGACCAGTAAACTGGCTTAGCACCACGGTAGATGTAGCCCTTGTTAGCCATCTCACCGAAGACACGGATTTGCGCCGCTTCATAGTCAGGGGTCAAAGTTACATATGGATTTTCCCAGTCACCAGAAACACCTAAACGTTTGAAGTCTTCGCGTTGTTTATCTACTTGAGAAAGAGCGTATTCACGGCAAAGTTTCAAATATTCAACCAAGTCCATCTCTTTGCGTTTGACACCTTGTTTGGCCAAAACTTGCTCGATTGGTAGTCCATGTGTATCCCAACCTGGGATGTATGGTGCGTAAAATCCTGACATAGATTTAGAACGAACAATGATATCTTTTGAAATCTTGTTCATAGCATGACCAACGTGGATATTTCCGTTAGCGTACGGAGGGCCATCATGAAGAGTGAAATGAGGTTTTCCTTCATTCAACTCTTGACGACGTTGGTAGAGCTTTGCTTTTTCCCATTCTTTTTGCCAGACTGGCTCTTTGGTTGGAAGGCCTGCACGCATTGGGAAGTCAGTTTTCCCAAGATTTAAAGTTTCTTTGAGTTTCATGATATCTC
>NZ_KV804219.1:67370-67957 GCF_001811305.1 Streptococcus sp. HMSC056C01 | reverse complement strand
ACGGAGGTCCATCATGAAGAGTGAAATGAGGTTTCCCTTCATTCAACTCTTGACGACGTTGATACAATTTTGCTTCTTCCCACTCTTTTTGCCAGACTGGCTCTTTGGTTGGAAGTCCTGCACGCATTGGGAAATCTGTTTTCCCTAGATTTAAAGTTTCTTTGAGTTTCATGATATCTCCTTTATGATATAGACAAATTAAAAACCACGACTCGCTAAAAAGGACGAAAATCGTGGTACCACCTTTGTTCGGAAAAAGAACTAGTCTTTCTCCCTCTTTTCCCGTAACGTGGGGAACGTCAAATCTTACTAACTTCAGACTTGATAACTTGAGAGGATAATCTAATCAACAGGGACTGTAGGACTTCCACCATCGCCTACTCGCTGTAAATATGTTTGGTTAGATCTTGTTCTCAGATTTTCTTTCTTATAAAAGATCAATAGATTCTGTCAAGGGTGTTGGTTGAGAATCTTGGTTTGAAGAAACGACTTCTTCTACTACTGAGCTAGCAGTATCTGGTCTTGCTTCTTTTTGTGATTCAGCCAATTCTCTATTAGCTGCTTCAATGCGAGCTTGGAGCTCTGCT
>NZ_KV804219.1:66627-67270 GCF_001811305.1 Streptococcus sp. HMSC056C01 | reverse complement strand
TCTTATAAAAGATCAATAGATTCTGTCAAGGGTGCTGGTTGAGAATCTTGGTTTGAAGAAACGACTCCTTCTACTACTGAGCTAGCAGTATCTGGAACTGTTTCTTTTTGTGATTCAGCCAATTCTCGATTAGCTGCTTCAATGCGAGCTTGGAGCTCTGCTACTTCCTCTGGTGAAAACTGACGAGTCATATCAATTGGTTCTTCATCATGATATCCAGTTACATCTTCACCCAAAACTTCTCCGACAACTTCTTTAAATGCTTCGTCACTTGTTTGAAGGTAAGTCGCTGTTGGACGCAAAATTTCTTCCCAGTCAGAAGAGTCTACAATAGCCAATTGACTCTCAATCGTAGATTTCAAACGTTGATGGAAGACACGGCTCTTATTCTTCAACTCTTCTGTTTCAACTGCAACCTTCTTAGCATTATCCGTAGCTTGACGCAAGATTTCGTTAGCCTTATACTTAGCCTCGTCAAGCAAACGATGTGCATCTTGTTCTGCCTGTTTGATGATATTTTGTGAGCGTTCATTGGCAGATTGTTTGACGCGCTCCGCAGTATCTTGAGCAATCAATACAGACTGACTCAATGACTCCTTAATCTCATCGAAATAAGACAAACGTTCCTCTAAATTTTTAATGT
>NZ_KV804219.1:65774-66527 GCF_001811305.1 Streptococcus sp. HMSC056C01 | reverse complement strand
CTTCACCCAAAACTTCTCCGACAACTTCTTTAAAAGCTTCGTCACTTGTTTGAAGGTAAGTTGCTGTCGGACGTAAAATTTCTTCCCAGTCAGAAGAGTCTACAATGGCCAATTGACTCTCAATCGTAGATTTCAAACGTTGATGGAAGACACGGCTCTTATTCTTTAATTCTTCTGTCTCTACTGCAACCTTCTTAGCATTATCCGTAGCTTGACGCAAGATTTCATTAGCCTTATACTTAGCTTCATCAAGCAGACGCTGGGCATCTTGTTCAGCCTGTTTAAGGATATTTTGAGAGCGTTCATTGGCAGCTTGTTTGACACGTTCTGCAGTATCTTGAGCAATCAATACAGACTGGCTCAATGACTCCTTAATCTCATCAAAATAAGACAAACGTTCCTCTAAATTTTTAATGTGTTGCTCTTTTTCATGGTTACTACGAACAAGCGTTTCATAATCACGAACAACAATATCTAGAAATTCATCAACTTCTTCAGGATTAAAACCTCTAAACTTGGTACTAAAGGTTTTATCCTTGATTTCTAACGATGTAATTGGCATATTTTTCCTCACTTACTTAATAAAAAATAGAATCATTCAATGGTTCTGGTTCTTGCTCGCTTGTCACTGTTCTTTTAGGAAAATCATCAGTAAAAGACGAAAGACGTTCTTCTAATCTTTTGATATAGACTTCAGTTTCATCCTTGTAACGGACTAGTTCCTCATAGTCAAAATAAATCTTATCCAAAAAT
>NZ_KV804219.1:64761-65674 GCF_001811305.1 Streptococcus sp. HMSC056C01 | reverse complement strand
AATAGAATCATTCAATGGTTCTGGTTCTTGCTCGTTTGTCACTGTTCTCTTAGGAAAATCAGTAGTAAAAGACGAAAGACGTTCTTCTAATCTTTTGGTATAGACTTCAGTTTCATCCTTGTAACGGACTAATTCCTCATAGTCAAAATAAATCTTATCCAAAAATTCGTCAACTTCTTCCTTATTATAGCCTCTGAATTTAATGGAGAAAGCTTTATCAATAATTTCTTGTGGTGTAATCGACATGTTTCTTCTCACTTACTTAGTAGTAATTGGACTGTTATTTTTTTCTTATCTTTTTTAGTTTGACCATTTTCTTTGAGTAAGATAATCCGTCCAAAACGTCTGACACTTACTAAATCACCTAATTTAACTTGGTAGTCAGATTTTTCAACCAGATGGTAATTTACCTGAACATATTTTCTTTCTAATAAATCAGCTGTCTGAGAGCGAGACAATTTCAGAACATTTGACAAGAAAGCATCCAAGCGCATACTCGGAACTAAAACTTCCTTTTCCTGATAATCACTCACGGCTTCTACCAATTCTTCAAAAGATACGACTTCTAGTTTGACAGGCAATCTAGCAATCTTTTGAATCCCATCTTGAAAGAGAGAAGTGAATTTTTGGTCCACAATGATTTGGGCTCTATTCTCCGTAACTAAAATATCACCAAACAACTTGCGATCAATTCCCAGACGATTCAGAACGGTTCCTAAAATCTTGGAATGAGTCAATTGGTCAAACTTACTAGAATAAACAATCTCAAGTAATTCCATTTCAAAATCCGCCAAAGTCGGTATGAAATAATCTGGTGCAAGAAGCACACGACTATACTCACTAGGCACAAAATCATTGCTTAAAAAAACTTGAATCCCATGATGATTCCCCAATGTCTTTAAAATAAAGACCT
>NZ_KV804219.1:63693-64661 GCF_001811305.1 Streptococcus sp. HMSC056C01 | reverse complement strand
TTCTCCGTAACTAAAATATCACCAAACAATTTGCAATCAATTCCCAAACGATTCAGAACAGTTCCTAAAATATTGGCATGTGTCAATTGGTCGAACTTACTAGAATAAACAATCTCAAGCAATTCCATTTCAAAATCCATCAAAGTCGGTATGAAATAATCTGGTGCAAGAAGCACACGGCTATACTCACTAGGTACGAAATCGTTGCTTGAAAAAACTTGAATTCCTTGATGATTCCCCAATGTCTTTAAAATAAAGACCTGATGGGGGTTGATAAAGGGAGTTAGGATGGGAGCGTAGTGCTCTTCAACCTGCCTAAGCCACTCCAATCCCTTATCAATGAAAGGAATATCCTCGACTGAGAAATGCTGATAAATATCTTTTCTCATGCTAGTATTAAAAGAAAACGGATCAGATAGTTACCGACTAAATGAACTAAAATGACAGCCACCCAAACTGTAAGATCAAAAACACCAACCCTTAGTGGCAAACGTCTCAAGGGTTGAAGGATCGGTTTGACTAAGCTAGTTAACAAACGACCTAGTGCTGTATCATAGGCATTGGGTAACCAAGATAATAGAGCAAAAGCTACAAGTATCCATGAATAGATAGTTGCAGCGTTCTGTATAAAACGAATTAGAAAAATCATTATTTCACTCGATTTCTCTTCATATCAAAATCAAACTCTTCACCGTGAGAACCATCAGGCAAGCGAATGTCTTCAATATTAACCACAACTCCTACTGGTGTCAAAAGATACATAGTATTTGCAACTTTTCTCAATTCACCAGCTAGCACATGACGAGCTCCATCTAAGTAATCTAGACAGCGTCGTGCTTGTACTTCAGTCATATATTGGAAGTCAATGAGAATACTTTCGTTACCTGCCAACAAATCAACGATATCTGTTGCATCTTCGTAGCGACGAGGATAACGAACATCAATAGTTACCTTTTCTGTGCTACGAT
>NZ_KV804219.1:62282-63593 GCF_001811305.1 Streptococcus sp. HMSC056C01 | reverse complement strand
TAACCACAACTCCTACTGGTGTCAAAAGATACATTGTATTTGCAACCTTTCTCAATTCACCAGCTAGCACATGGCGAGCTCCATCTAAGTAATCTAAACAACGACGCGCTTGTACTTCAGTCATATATTGGAAGTCAATTAGAATACTTTCGTTACCTGCCAACAAATCAACAATATCTGTTGCATCTTCGTAGCGACGAGGATAGCGAACATCAATAGTTACCTTTTCTGTGCTACGATGGCTCTGCATCGCCAACTCTTGCTGACGAGCATGAAGGCGCGTAATATTTTTCTCTTTAGAATTCACTTGTGAAGATTGTGGTAACTGTTGAGCTCGTGGAAGTTCTTCCTTTGGAGCCGAAACTGAAGTTAAGGTTTGTTCAGACTTTAATTCAGCAACGCTTGGTGCCACCTCTTCTCCATCTTCAGTGAAATAATCTATAAACTTATCAAATTTATCTTTTAGTGACATGGTTATTTCCTATTTAAAAAATGCTGTACCGATTCGAACGAAAGTTGAACCACATTGAATCGCTTCTTTGAAGTCTCGACTCATACCCATACTTAGTTCTGTCATCGGCATATTGGGGAGATGTTTTTCTTGAATGGTTTTTTGCAATTCTTGCGTTTCTTTAAATATCTCTAGTAATTCTTGACTAGTTGCTTCAAATGGAGCCATGGTCATCAGACCTACATACTCAATCTGGTCTAATTCTGAAAGTTCTGGTAAGAGAGCTAACAATTCTTCTTTCGAAAAACCGTGCTTACTTTCTTCCTTAGAAATATTTACTTGCAAAAAGCACTTAATCTTGTGGTCCGCTCGTTTTTGAATTTCCTGAGCTAGCTTTAAGGAATCTAAAGCATGAAAATAATCCACATAAGAAATCACTTCCTTGACTTTACGTCTCTGTAAGGTTCCAATCAAATGCCAGGTAAGATTCTTATCACTTAGAGCATGATACTTGTCAAGAAATTTATCAACACGGTTCTCACCAATGTGTTGCACTCCTTGCGAAACCAAAGCTGAGGCTGTTTCAACATCTACATATTTGGTCACCGCAATCACAGAAACCGAATCGTTTTCACGACCGGCTTCCTGAACTGCATTCGATATCTGTTGAAAAACAAGGTTCGTATTTTCTTTTAAATTCATCTTCATTAACGATTTTTAAAGAATGGTGGTGTTTCCAACTCATCTTCATCTGTTGCCGCTGGAACTTCAAAGCGTTCCACTGGAGAAACAACTGGTTCTCCTTGACGAACGATGGCATCGCGTCTCAAGTCCCAGTCACCAAAGGCTGATGTCTTTGG
>NZ_KV804219.1:61941-62182 GCF_001811305.1 Streptococcus sp. HMSC056C01 | reverse complement strand
GCTTCTTGACGGCGATAACTTGGAGTTGGAATTTCTGCTGTATCAGCCATATCAAAATTACGGTCAAAAGTTTGTGCATGGCTAGTTCGAGCAGGTTCACGATGTGCTGCTTGACGTGGTTGAGCAGTTACAACTTTCTCAACTTTATCCTGACGTACTCCTGTTGCAACAACAGTCACGCGGATTTCGTCTTTCATTGTCTCATCGATAGATGTTCCAAGCCAGATGTTAACACCATGAC
>NZ_KV804219.1:61142-61841 GCF_001811305.1 Streptococcus sp. HMSC056C01 | reverse complement strand
AAGTTTGTGCATGGCTAGTTCGAGCAGGTTCACGGTGTGTTGCTTGGCGTGGTTGAGCAGTTACAACTTTCTCAACTTTGTCCTGACGTACTCCTGTCGCAACAACTGTCACGCGGATTTCGTCTTTCATTGTCTCATCAATAGATGTTCCAAGCCAGATGTTAACACCATGACCAGCTGCTTGGTTCACAATTTCTGATGCTTCTTCAGCTTCAATCAAAGTCAAGTCCAAGCCACCAGTTACGTTGACAATCACATCTTCTGCTCCATCGATAGTTGTTTCAAGAAGTGGTGAGTAGATTGCTTTACGAGCAGCTTCTACAACACGTTCTTCACCGCTACCGATACCAATCCCCATAAGAGCATTCCCTTTATTGGCCATAACAGTCTTAACGTCTGCAAAGTCCAAGTTAATCAAACCAGGATTTGTAATCAAATCTGTAATCCCTTGAACACCTTGACGAAGAACGTTGTCTGCTTCACTCAATGCTTCAAGAAGTGGAGTCTTCTTGTCAACGATTTCTAGCAAGTTGTTGTTTGAGATAATCAAGAGTGTATCAACATGCTCACGAAGTTCGTTAATCCCTTCGATAGCAAATTGTCCACGTTTGCTTCCTTCAAAACCAAATGGACGAGTGACAACACCTACTGTCAAAGCTCCGAGGCTTTTTGCAATACGAGCGATAACTGGTGCAGCAC
>NZ_KV804219.1:60071-61042 GCF_001811305.1 Streptococcus sp. HMSC056C01 | reverse complement strand
AGAGTGTATCAACATGCTCACGAAGTTCGTTAATTCCTTCGATGGCAAATTGTCCACGTTTGCTTCCTTCAAAGCCAAATGGACGAGTTACAACACCGACTGTCAAAGCACCAAGACTTTTTGCAATACGAGCGATAACTGGTGCAGCACCTGTACCAGAACCACCACCCATACCAGCAGTGATGAAGACCATGTCAGCACCGCTGATTGCTTCTGTCAATACTTCTTCGCTTTCTTCTGCAGCTTTACGACCAACTTCAGGTTGACCTCCTGCCCCAAGTCCGCGTGTCAATTTAGGGCCGAGCTGGATAACTGTCTCAGCTTTTGTACTGCTCAAAGCTTGTACATCTGTGTTGGCTGCTATAAATTCAACGCCAGAAACGCCTTCGTCAACCATACGGTTGATGGCATTTCCACCACCGCCGCCGACACCGATTACTTTAATTACTGCACCTTGTGCTGCTGCTGTATCAAATGAAAATGTCATATTTATATTCCTCTATTTTATTCGTCAAACATGCTTCCAATCAAGCTACGGAAACGATCCGTTAATTTACCTTTGCTCTTCTCTTCTGATTGAAGAGGAGCCACTGGTTCAACAGATTGAGTTGTTTCAGGCTCGGGAGTTGTCACTGTATTAAATACTGGTCGTGGAGAAACAGGTGAAACTGGTTGCGCTGAACTTCTAAAGTCAATCGGTTGGTGGCGTAAACTTTCGTCACCTCGAATTGCTCGTTGTGCCAAAATATTCACTTCAGTAAGACTACCAGCGAATTCTGACAAACTGATGACATGGGCAAAAGCAGGGTTGCGAATCCCAACCTGATTTGGTACGAATAACTTAACGCGTACTCCAAATACTTCTTGGGCCAATTCAACGACACCTGGAAGAAGGGCATTCCCACCAATTAAGACAATACCTCCTGGCAAGTCTAATAGGTGACGTCTTTCCAAGTCTTGCTTAATTTGCT
>NZ_KV804219.1:15889-59971 GCF_001811305.1 Streptococcus sp. HMSC056C01 | reverse complement strand
TCACTTCAGTAAGACTACCAGCGAATTCTGACAAGCTGATGACATGGGCAAAAGCAGGATTGCGAATACCCACTTGATTTGGTACGAATAACTTAACACGTACTCCAAATACTTCTTGGGCCAATTCAACGACACCTGGAAGAAGAGCATTTCCACCAATCAAGACAATACCTCCTGGCAAGTCTAACAGGTGACGTCTTTCCAAGTCTTGCTTAATTTGCTCAAAAATGTGCTTAAGTCTTGCTGAAATAATCTCAGCCAAGTATTCTTCAGTTACTTCAACTGGTTCAACTTCACCGATCACTTCAACTTGGAATGTTTCCTTGCTAGCTAGTGGTGGATAAGCTTCCCCATAGTTCAGTTTTAGACCTTCTGCAATTTTCTTAGAAGTCTTGAGAACTTTTGAAATGTCTTTTGTGACATAATCGCCACCTTCTTGGTTAACATTTGTATATTGAAGTTCTTGGTTGCGAATAGTGGCAACAGTCGTTTGCCCACCACCCATGTCGATAACAGTCGCACCAAACTCACGTTCACCTTCATTCAAGACAGAGTGAACCATTGCAAGAGGTGAAATAATCACGTTATCGACTTGAACGCCTACACGCTCAACAGTTTTACGAAGATTGTGGAGGATCGTACGTGGGCCAGTGTACAAGAGACCGCGCATTTCCAAACGCACACCCATCATCCCGCGAGGATCACGAATTCCTTGGAATCCATCTACGACAAATTCCTCTGGAATAAAGGTGATAACTTCACGGTCTGGAGTCATACTTTTAGTCAAGGCTGACTTGACCACATTTTCGACATCTTGATCCGTAATTTCTTTTGTATCTGATGTCACTGGAATCATGCCTTGAGTTGGCTCCACTTGTAGCAAATTAGCTGGCAAACCAACATTTACAGACTTGATTGAAATTCCTGCTTTTTCTTCTGCTTGAGAAATTGCAGACTTAATAGCAGTCGCTGCTGCTTCGATGTCAACGATAATCCCATCTTTGACACCTTTACTTTTGGCATTGCTCACGCCAATTACATTTACTTCACCATTTACAAGCTCTGCAACCAACACTTTAATAGAGCTAGTTCCGATATCTAAGCCTGTAAAAAAACCATTTCTAGTCATTACACTGTGTCCTCTCTATCTTCCCAGTTTCACACTTCTATTTTTAATAGCTACACCAAGGCATAACTACTCACAGAATATTATAACACAAAAAAAACATTCGTGCTCGAATTTTCTAACATTTAAACAAGCTTTTTCTTGAATTTTTATAATTATCCGACGATTGCATATACGAGCAAACAAAAAAAGAAAGAGAATCTCTCTTCTCTCTCTTTCTGTATACATTTTGGCCTAAAGTAAGGCTATTTTTTATGGTCCTGTTTGTAAAATTCTTTCAAGGCATCTCGCCAAGTTGGGATGACAAATCCAGTAGCTTTGGCTTTGGCAAGGCTCATCGTTGAGTTTAGTGGACGTTTAGCTTTGGCAGGAAATTGACTTGAGTCTACTGGCTTGACTTCGACATCTGTATCCTTCAAAATTTCAACTGCAAAGTCATACCAAGTTGTGTCTTCCGTCGCATCATTTGACAAATGATAATAACCAAATTCCTTGCGATTTTCAGCTAGGAAAGTCATGAACTCGGCCAAGGTACGCGTCCAGGTTAGTCGACCATATTGATCATTTACAACTGTCAATGTCTTATGAGTTTTAGCAAGATTTTGCATCGTGAAGACGAAGTTTTTACCGTAATTTCCAAAAAACCAGGCAGTACGTATAATATAGAAGTTTGAAACGTGTTTTTCTACAAGCTCCTCTCCCATACGCTTAGTACGACCATATTCTGTTTGGGGATCTGGTTTGTCATCCACTTCCCACTCTTGTCCAACTGGTTTCTTACCGTCAAATACATAATCGGTAGAGATGTAGACTAGAGTTGCACCATGCTTTTCGGATGCTTTTGCGACATTTTCTGTCCCTGTCACATTGATGGCAAAGTCCAATTCTTTCCCTTCATCCTCTGCTGCATCAACAGCGGTGTAGGCCGCACAGTGATATACTAAAGTCGGTTTCACCTCTTCAAAAACTTTCTCCACCATTGCTGCATCGGTAATGTCCATCTCAGCCACATCTAAGTTGAAAGTGGATAGTAAATCATCGGTTTATCATAAACCGGCATCAGTTGTTTTGATGCAGCTCGAGTCAACGGATATAAACGTGTCCCCGAACCACCTGCGAGAATAATACCTTTCATAATAGGGTACCTTTATTTGTTGTTTTACAATAATTAAATTGTTAAAAATGCAAGTTTCAGTAACCAAACTCATCCGTTACTACACTAAGTGCACGCTCAATGACCACATGCATATCGTAGTATTTATAGTCTGCTAGACGCCCACAGAAGATAACCTTATCATTTTTGGCTGCTTCTTCTTGATACTTGGCAAACATAGCATTATTTTTGTCGTCGTTAATCGGATAGTATGGCTCATCCCCACGTTTCCAATCTGCTGGGTATTCGCGAGTAATGACTGTCTTCGGTTGTGTACCATACTCGAAGTGCTTATGCTCAATGATACGAGTATAAGGAATCTCACGCTCTGTGTAGTTGACCACTGCATTTCCTTGATGGTTTTCCTCATCCAAGACTTCGTGTTCAAAACGAAGACTGCGATATTCTAACTCACCATGTTTGTAATCAAAGTACTGGTCAATCATTCCTGTAAAGACAACTTTTTCAGCTGATGCTTCGAGTTCTTCACGATTTGCAAAGAAGTCAATTCCTAGTTCCACTTCAACATCACTAAGCATGTTTTCAATGATGACGTTGTACCCACCGATTGGAATTCCTTGGTAACGGTCATTAAAGTAGTTATTATCAAAAGTCAAGCGAACTGGAAGGCGTTTGATGATAAATGGTGGAAGGTCTGTTGCTGAACGGCCCCATTGTTTTTCAGTGTATCCCTTGATCAACTTTTCGTAGATATCTGGACCAATCAACTTGATAGCTTGTTCTTCAAGGTTTTTAGGCTCAACATCTTTCATGTCAGCCGTTTGCTCGGCAATCTTATCCTTAACTTCTTGCGGAGTCTTGGTTCCCCACATAGCGTAGAATGTATTCATATTAAAGGGAAGATTGTATAGACTGCCCTTGTAGTTGGCTACTGGTGAGTTAATATAGTTGTTAAACTCAGCAAACTGGTTGACATAGTCCCAAACTTTTTTATTTGAAGTATGGAAAATGTGAGCACCGTACTTGTGAACGTTGATACCTTCAACATTTTCACAGTAGATATTTCCACCAATGTGATCACGCTTGTCAATCACTTTTACTTTTTTGCCACGTTTTGTGGCTTCGTGTGCAAAGATTGCCCCTGACAAACCTGCACCAACGATAAGATAATCGTACATTTTTTCTCCTTTTTATAATTTAATGATTCGATTAAGATAAGGAACTTTCATTAACATTCTAATAACAATGAAACTTACACACAATGTAAATATAGAAAATAGTAAGTATGCCCCTACAAAACTAAAACCAAATAGTTTTTCCCACATCTTCATAATATAAGTGTGTACTATGAAAACCCCCATAGTTTGATTAGAAAGAGAAACAATCCATTTACTCTTATCTCCATTCAAATCAAGTGTGAATACTGTCAAAAAGATGCCTAAAGTTACAATCTTTACGAATAGAATATCATAAAAATATTCAGCAAAAAGATTATGATAAATTGTTTTCGCTAGAAAAAACATTATTATTGGTGTAATCAATAACAAAAGTAGGCTAATTATTTTCATCCAATTCTTAAACCTTGATTTGAGACTACACACATTAAATTGCGCTACAAAACCACCTAAAATATAATAGAAAAACCAGGTCCATAATCTGAAAGTTTGTACAACATATGTTTGTATCGGCATTTGAAGTAGAATATTTGATAACTCAAAAATCACCCCAATAGCGACCAATAAAGAAATAAGGTATAAATAGTTTCTTTTTGAATTTAGAAATTTTTTCAAAATCGGCAAACATAGATAGATAAGTATTAGTGCACCGAAAAACCAAAACTGAAAGAAATAACCTTTTTGTAGCAAAGAACCTACAATTTTTTTGATTGGATTAGTTGTAAAATCTCGTTTAAAAAGCCATACGATAAGTGTCCATGATGACACTGTTATTAGAATCCATTTTACTTTCTGGAGTATGTAGGGATAAGTTATCTCTCTCTTTCCTAACAATAAATAACCATTGACCATAAAAAATAGGGGAATAGAGTAGGTACCTAAATAATATAAATATGCCAAAAAATTCCATGAGCCTGTCTCTTTAAATCCGCCCATTGTTGTATGAAGTAAAACAACTCCAACACAGGCAAGCACTTTTATTAAATCTAGATTGATATTTCTAATTTTTCTCATTCTAGTTTTTCCTAATAAGTTGTTTTAATTCTTTCACATCTAACACTTTCATAGATAGAATTGCAAAAAGATAGATGATTCCACCAAGAACTGCAAATATTATAACATTTAAGGTTGGTGAAAAATGAATAACTGTTTTTGAACCTAACAAAAGGCCATACATGATAGCCGATGCGAGTACAATTTTTGCCATTGATCCAATAATAGGAACTTCTTTTAGATATCTGCGAGTATAGTACAATTGAATTACCCAAACTAGCGCCTCTGTCAAAACAGAGACAATGGCTGCTCCTATATAACCTAACTTGGGTAGGAATAATAGATTCAATCCAACGCTAATAATGGCTGGAGCTGTTGTTGAAATCATAAATTCTTTATTTTGGTTATGGGGGATCAACATCTGAATTCCCATTATATTAGTCCAACCAATAAAGAACATCCTGAGAACCATAATCGCAATTGCATAGCGTGCATCTTGAAAATCTTGTCCTAGAAAGAACTGAACGAAATCATCATTCACAATCAGAATCCCAGCCATAATCGGAAAAATAAGTAAATTATAAATCAAAAAAGACATCTCATGCATCTTGTTTACTGCCTTACGTTCACCTGTCGCAAGCAGATGAGATACTCGTGGCAGCATAACACTTCCCAATGAAGTTACAAAGGTTAGAAGAATATTTACCAATTTTAGGGCCTGATCGTAGATGCCAACGTCTTTTGTAGAAGCAAGCGCTCCAAGCATGGTACGATCTAAGGTAACATACAAAGAAATCGCAACTTGTGGTAGGAACAATAAAATAATTGGCTTCAAATGCTGTCTGGCGTATTCTATATCAACATGAAACTTGCCGATAAAGTCTCGAGCCGGCAACCACATACTGAGTTGTCCCAAGAGTTCAAATATGGTTAACAAAAAGACATAGAGATAAAGATCGTTTGCAGATTTAACAAAGAGAAAGATAGAGATGACACCAACGAGTTTGACCGTGATATTTCGAACAGTAATCTTTCGAAAATCCTCCAACCCTTGAAAGAGCCAGGAAATATCTAGGCCTTTCGAAACCAAACTCAATCCTAAAATATAGGCGACTGGATTTTGCATAAAAGGAAGAGTTAGACAAAGAACAAGGTACAAGAACAGAGAAAGAAGCGTTGCACCCAGTTGCAATGAGTAAATCCCCCAAAAGTTTTTTTCAATCTCCTTGCGATTTCCAGAGATTACCTTAGTACCATAGTTAGCAACGCCAAGACTAGCCAGCAAAATAAAGTAAGTAACTATCGAACTAAAGTATCCGTATGTCCCTAAATCATTAGAACTAAAAACCCGTGTTACATAAGGTGTTGTAATAATAGGGAGTATAATTACCAATAATTGATATGAAAGATTGTAAGCATAGTTTTTTATTACTTTCATTTTACTTTATAACTTTCTTTTAACAAGATAGTCGAAATAACTATCTTTCACTGTTTCATCTTCTTTATAACTACTTTTGAAAAGTTGATTTTTTTTCGTTTCATTTTTCCATTCTTCTTTGTTATAACTATCTTTACTATGTATTCTCAACCAAAAGATGTCTTCTTGACTAGAATATCTAGGGATACTTTTTATTATTTCCCTTATCTCTTCAAATTCATCATATAGATAATCTAAACCAAAGTCAATTATAAAATAATCAGGTAATACTTTATTATTTTCAATTTGATCTAATAAAAAAGCTCGCATTGCTCGGGAAACAATGTTCCCTTTCTCTCCACTCAAACAAAATGAAACCCAGCGTTTATTTGTTATATTGTCATCCATTGATTGGCTGGAATTATCCCTATGATTTATCGAAGAAAATTCTCTTTCTAATATTTCAATAGGGAAATCTGGATGGACATACATCGTTGAATCTAACCAAATTCCTCCATATTGTTCCATTAGCATAAATCGGATTAAATCTGAAAAATTTGCAACACCTATACTACCCTTCTCCAACTTTGCATATACGAATTCAGGAACTACTAGATACTTATCTATATTATTTTTATCAATAACTACTGTCGTATAACCATTAGTTTCAGCAAATTTTCTAATATAATAGAGTGTACTTTGGACTAACTCAGGTGCATTCTCTTCTCCTTGCCACCACATAGTCCAGATAAATTTAGGAAATTCAGTTTTTTGTATTAAAGTATTACTATTCTCCAGAAAAACTTCTTTAATTTGGGAAAAATTCGTAGTTTTTTTAATGTGTTTCTTTATTACATAATTTCTTAATTCTCTAGATTTTGTATTTCTTAATAGTTCTACATATGCATTAACTAATTTGATAGTAAATGGTTTATCGCCACTAAGATGTTGAATCGTAAGTGATAATCGATTAATAATTTTATGTATCATATATACTCCTACAACAACTATACTTTTTTAGACTTCTTAGAGTAGCTAGACAATAAGTCAAACAAGAAGTAATTTGAATATCTTAAAACTTTAGCTTTTTTCCCTTGTTTATGATAATAGAACTCAGAATTTATTGATTTTAATTTCTGATCAAAATCAATAAGTTCCTTTTTACCTTGTTTAGTATCTTCCATTGATAGACAAACATTTGTCATAATAGTAACACATCTAGCAATTGTCTCTTTAACTAGATTTTCCAGAATACTAGACAAAGTATGTTTATTATAAAAGTCAAGCAAAGCGAATGTGACATGATTTACCATTTTTCTATTTTTTATATAGTTCTGAATACTCGTACTCTGTCCCTCGTAACCTCTACGATACTGATAAACAGAGTCAGGCGTATAAGTTATTGTTTTGATAAATGGAGTTGGAAAAACAATGTACTCCATGTCAACGTAGAACATATTCTCATCAATTTTTATGTTATTATCTCTTAAAATAGAGGTTTTTATTGTTATAGAATGCATTCTAGGTAAAATTTGAATCTGTTCTAAAAAATTCACATAATCATAATCCTGGTATGGTTTTAATGAACAATCTTTAAAATAGTTATTTTCTACCTTTGTACCATCATCTTCAAAAACATCTGTATATGGAGAAATAATTTCATCGGCATCTGTTTTATGAAGAAATTGTACAAGTTTTTCAAAATTTCCACTATCTACCCAATCATCAGCATCAACAACTTTAAAGTACTTCCCTTTAGCTTCCCTAATCCCAGCATTAATTGTAGAACCATGACCGCCATTTTCTTTATCGATTATATTAACTATGCCAGGATACTCTTTTTCAAGTTCCTGAGCAACTTGAAGCGTTTCATCTTTAGACCCATCATTTACAATTAAAACCTCAATATCATCTCCACTACTAATAGAAGCTAGAGTCGGAATAGTTTCCTTCAAAAATGAAGCTGCATTGTAGGATGGAATTACAACGCTAAGTATTTTTTGTTTTTTCAATTTAGTTCCCCTTTACTTTTCAAATTGAGACTTTTTAGGAAATTTATTATCAAATATTTTACGAACAAAGTTAACTTCATTAATAAAATTTTCGGTATGTTCATCATCGTTTATACACAGAAACTTATTCTTTTGTTTGTGAATAATAGATTCAATCTTTCCTGAATAAGCCAGAGGCACATATTCACCCACACTGAGATTCTGTGGCATAAATGAATTTGTTTCAATATTCCAATAGCTCATCAACCAATGGTTAACATCTTTAGTTGAACGAAATTTGTTTTTACAAACTTGGTCTAGAAGTTCCCCTTCCTTATTCCAAATCTCTGCAAAAGTGCTTTTCAAATGAGGCATAGCAACATGGGCATCATGATAACCAATAATCCCTGAATAAAAAATGCTAAATAGATTATACAGATTGAACTTTCCATAACCTACATTAAAAAATTTACCCTTATGTTGTGATAATGTTTTTTTATCATGAAAGTATTTATTCATTATTAATAAATGATTGAAATTGATATAATCAAATTCTTTTGTTGGAACTAATGGTCTATAGATACTCAACAATCGAGGTAAGTTATTTATAAACAAATCTTCTTCTTTTAAAAATGTGTTAATAAAAACATCATCACTAAACAGAACGAACTGCTCACTCAATTCCTTAATCCTAAAAAGATTTAGTTCAATTACATTTGAACTAAAAGTTGGTAAATATTCTTTTGGAATATAATCTTCATGTTTTACTATCTTCAATTTAGGGTGATTTATATTTAACCACTCTGGTAAATGTCCATATGTAATGAAATAAATATTATTAACCCATGGGGCATATTTTTCTACCGCTCGAAACCAATATTGAAACAAATCCATATCTCTGTATCTTGTTTCATCATTTAAAGTCGGCCTACCATCTAGAACTTCGTATTTCTTCTTTTCCTCACGCCACACTGGATCATTTCCATTAACCCATGTAACTACAAAATCAATATTATTAACCATGTTATCTTCCCTAAACTAATTCTAGTAATTGTTTTTCAAGGTTTTGAGCAGCTATCTTAATGTCGTAGCCAGATTTCTCAAAATTATCTCGTATATCTTCATAATTTAAACGAGTTGTTGTACGAATCATTTCATCAAGGAATTTTGCCCATCTTTCTTCATCGGCTTTCAATGAATAATAAAAAATATTTTCATTAATTTTTGCCTCCTGAGGCATAGCTTCTTCTGACAATAGTATAGGAAGACCGTTCGCTTGAGCCTCTAAAGGAGCTAATGGCAGGCCTTCAAATTTTGAAGGGAAAAAGAATAAGTCAAAAGCACTTAACCATTCTGATATATTCGACTGAACACCTACAAAGTACACCTTATCTTGAACAGATAGCTCCTCAGCCAATAACTTTAATTTATCCAAGTCTTCTCCTTGACCAACTAGAACTAAGCAGACATCATTTCTAAATTCCTGTAATTTAGCCAAGACTCTTATCATAAATTCTTGATTCTTCTGAAAATGCAAACGCCCTACATGACCTAGCACAAATTTATTATCTAATTTATAAGCAGTCCGAATTTTATCTCGTGCCTCAGAAGAAAAAATAGAAGCATCCATGTTAATAGCATTTGGAATAATCTTAACTTTTCCAATGGTTTCTTCGTTGTAAAACCATCTTGCAGCTTCATGCGAACAAGCCCAAAAATCGGTTGCCCACTTTTCAATTCTGTCTCTATTATGGTTATGTAATTTCTCACGAAGTTTGGTATCCATATTTTGACTATTATGGCTGTGTACAATTCGGACTGGAATACCAAAATATCTTGCAAATTTCAAATAGTCAACATTTGCCAAACTATTAATATTAACCCAAATCGCTTGATAATCCGATGCATACTTTTTAAAGAATCTATACATTTCCCAATAATAACGTATCGGATTTTTACTTCTTGCTGTTACATGAAAAACTCTTGCTCCTTTAGAAACAAGTTCACTCTCATAAGCTATTTTAGCATTTGAATTACATAAAAAATCTAAGGCTAACTTTTCGCGATTAAATTCACGAAAATAATTCATTATGAACGATTCAACACCGCCAGGGTTTTCATTCATCCCAAATACTAGAATTCTTTTCATTAACTTTTTCTTCCTTCTTTGAATTTGTTTTGCCCCACTCGAATGATGTAAACCAATGCCGCTAAATGATACAAACGTTTTTTCAAAAAAAATAGAGGTACTAGTGATAGATTTCGAACACTAGAGACAGATAAATTTTGTATAGGATCAGAAAACATGGGCCTCTTATAGAGCCTAGTCATTTCCCTAATTTTTTCTCTGAAACTCTTTACACTATCAAAATGGAAGACTTCTCTAACCATTATTAAATTAAAATGTGCCAACTTATATAGTGAAAAAGCTTCTCGAATAGAATTATCACTATCCTCTAATACTTTTGAACTCTCAGCCAACGAAACAATATAACCTTCTAATTTATCTGAAGAAAACGTCCTCATTGTTGAAGGAGAATCAATTGAGTAATGATATAAAGTTTGAGAAGATATTGTTAAACTTTGAATCCCCAAAAGAAATCTAAGATAAAAATCACTATCTTCTGAAACTCTTAAATTTGTGTTAAATTCCAACCCACTCTCGACAATTATACGTTTATTAAATGCTTTTCCCCATACTGTCATGTATTTGGTTGGTTCAGAAAGAGATTTAACTATAAATGGGTTAAGATCATCTATCAATTCTACATCTTCTGAAAATAGTTCTATTTTTTTATACCCTTTTTCATAGTTATAAACGCATAAATCTGTATTATTGGTTATTAAATTTTCAATAATAATATCTAAATCCGGCTCCAATAAATAATCATCTGCATCTAAAAAAATAAGCCACTTTCCTTTAGATTTTTCGATTCCTAAGTTTCTGGCAAAACTGGTTCCTTTATCAGATTTTAAGACTCGTATATTTGAGTTTTCGGTCGCTAATTTTTGAGAAATTTCAAATGATTGATCTGTTGAACCATTTTCAACAATAATAATTTCAATCAAATCTCGATATAATCTGCTATTTATAACACTTTTTACTGCTCTAATAATCGTATCTTCTCCATTATGTAATGGAATAATAATAGAAATCAATATTTTTTTCATAATCAATTACCATAAGTACTCAAAGATTGTGTGGTACGGTAGTGTTTCATACATATTTCTCTGCAAAACCATGAATACAAAAAAGCTAAAGTACCCCAAAATAAAAAGTGTTGTAATGATAACCTTAGATTTATAATCTCTAATAGAGGAAATCAACCTAGGAATTAGAATAACATGCACAAGTACAAACATGTAAATAGTTCTTGAAGGAGTTGGGAAAATAGGCATGAGTATTGCAACTAGCAAGAGTACAAAATTAATATTCAAGTATAATTTTAAATCATCCCACTCTTTTTTGGGAACAAAGTAGTATAATAAAAATATAAACAAACACATTACAATTGTAACCAGTTGATGTTTTTTATCATATGCTCCTGTATAAAAACGAGAACCAATATATTCTGAATAAAAATTTAAATGCAACATTATCCGAGATACAAATTCAGAGCCGGAAAAAGAAAATAATGATGCAATAATTGGTAATGAAAAGCCAACAAACTTATTAATGCTACATTTTCCTAAAACTAAAAATAGTATATAGATTGCTGCACTAGAATGAAATAAACAAGCAATCCCTAAATAAATTATATAATGTAAACTTTTTTTTTGATTAATATACTTCAGAGCATAAAAAACAATCGCTGTAGCTATTGATTGGCGTATTCCTGATAAAGAAAAAGTAAAAAAAACAGTAGTTAGAAGCAAGAACACACTCAACATTACATTAGACGACTGTTGAACAATATATTTATATAGAAACCACATCAGAATAATGTGAAATATTGTAAAAATATAGAAATAATGTTGCTGATTAGCTAAGTAATAACCTAGGTAAACTACTAATTTATCTAAAAATTCGAATTTGACTGTCTGACTACCAGCTAACACATCAGGTATCTGATACAAACTATATGTGGTATAATCTATCCCTACATAAGCTCTAAGTGCTCCTATCAAGATGAGAGGAATAAAACCCAAAAAATAAACTGCCTCTTTCCATTTTTTTGATAGTTTAAAATACTTTATAAAATTAATTATCAACATTGAGAGAAGCATCGTACCAATGTAAATCAATTAGTTCCTCCTTAAAAACTCTGTCCATACTTCTTACCAAAAAATTTAGCCATTAAAAATGATTTCCCTTTTTCTATTATGTTAACTTTTTCTAAATACATAAAAGGAGCTTCTACTGGTAAGTAAGAATTTTTCTGTAGCCATACGTTGAACAATAGTTCACTTACACGACCAAAAAGACGTGCCTCAAATGCAGTTAACTCTGAAAGATCAATCTGATCAAACATACAATCTAAAATCGGAAACAGCCATTCAAAATAATTATTTGCTAATTCCTTTTTCATTATAAACATATTGAACATATAGCCACTACGTTGTTTCATAACCTTATCAAATGAATCAAGGTATTCAGGTTGTTGCTTCTCAATGACTTTTCTAGCCAAATCTAGATGGCTGGCATCTAATGTGTGTGCATAATGAGAATATAGAGTTTCAATATAATATTTTCTTTTTTTAGGAACTATTATATCTCCTTTTCTCAAAAGCAATTCAATTTCTTCCTGATTTAAAATTACTTCATCAATTTTTAGATTTTCTTTATAAAATTGAGTTTTCTTCGTGAAATATCGGCGGTAATGAACTAATCCAAGATAATCGCAATCTAGATTTTTCCATGCCCAATATAAACCTGTTAATTCACAATAATAAGGGTTTAACTGGGAAATGTTTTCCCCAGTATTATCCCCTTGATATCCCAAATCATCTTTTCCTTCACACCCCACATGGACTGGTAGATATAATTCTTTATTTTGCGGCATCTCAAAACTCTTATGAGTTGCAACAATAATTTTAATATTTGTCATACCCCTCCTACTTCGCTCCATCTCTCATCAATACAACTTTTACAGTTTTTAGCAATATTTCAAAATCTTTCCAGATGGTCCAATCATCGATATAAGCTACATCCAGTTTCACGACTTCATCGAAGTTTGTAATTTCACTTCGACCACTAATTTGCCACAAACCTGTAATACCAGGTTTAAAACTTAGACGACGTTTTTGTTCAGGTGTGTATTTTTCGTACTCATCTACAGTTGGTGGGCGCGTACCTACTAGACTCATGTCTCCAATTAAAACATTCCAAAATTGTGGCAATTCATCTAAACTAGTTTTTCGGATAAACTGTCCAATCTTAGTCACTCGAGGATCGTTATCGATCTTAAACATACCACCTTGCATCGTATTTTGATCCATCAACTGTTCCTTGATCGCTTCAGCATCGATTCTCATCGAACGGAATTTATAAAAGGTAAAGTAACGGCCATTTTTTCCGACACGAGTTTGTGAAAAGATTGCAGGCCCACCATCTTTCCGAATCATGGGAACTAGAAATAGACTCGCAATTCCACAAAGAATCAGTCCAACAATAGCACCACAAATGTCGAGGATACGTTTGGCAATGACATGACTCTGCTTGTAAAAATTTGTAGAAAATGTTACTACATTCAAACCCGCCATCTCATGAATTTGTTTATCACGACCTAAGTTTTTATCAAAAGCATTGAGATTGACTGTTACAGCGATTCCCATCGTTTCAAACTGAGAAATAAGAGCTCCGATGTCATAGTCCTCACTTGGAAGATTGACAAAAACTTCATCCACTACTTCATGCGTCGTATAGGTGAGTAGTTGCTCTCTTGGTACAACAAGTACCTTGTCATGAGTAAATTCTGGCTTATCTAAGACACATACAGCAACTAGTTCCCCTTGAACATCGTTAGCAGTTAACAATCTATCCAATACCTTTTCAGTACGTGATGTTGCTGTGATCAACAAAATCTTGCGGCTACCCTTCAAATTGTGGCTAAAGGGTTTCCAATAACGCTTCACAAAGAAACTGAGTAGATAATTCAAAACACCATACAAGGAAAGCAGATAGAGCATTCCTCGTCTAGAAATTACAAATTTTTCTTTTAGAAAGAAACTTGAAAAACTTATCAACAAGGCATAAAAGAGGATGTATTTGACCGTTTCAACTAGTTCAATATACTGACCTCGTTTGAAAAAATCCTTACCGTAGCCACTGATATAGAAGGCTGCAAAGTGAAGGAAAAAAAGGACAAATACTGTATCTAAAACAATATCAGTTTCTGAAATTGCAATCAGTATATAAGCTAATAAACTAACAAGTATACTCTGTAAGAACGCCAGAGTTACATTGTAGAAACCCCTTCCTTCCATACTAGTCTCCCTAACTTTATTTTATTTTTTTCCATAGGAACCATAAGAACCATAAGAACCATATCTTTCACGTTGAATATCAAATTTATTCAAAACGACTCCTAAAAATGGTTTCCCTGTGTGTTCTAACTGACTTTTAGCTTTTTGCACTTCTCTTCGTTTTGCAACACCAGCTTCAGTAACTAAAATGGATGCATCACATTTTTGTACTATAATGGCTGCATCAATTACGACTCCTATCGGCGCTGTATCGACGATAATATAGTCAAAATACTTGTGCAAGGTTTCAATCATACTTCCAAACTTATCACTCTGAAGAAGAGCTGTTGGATTTGGAGAAATTGCTCCAGATTGGATCATAAACAAATTCTCAACATTTGTCTCACAAAGGCCGTTCGACAAGTCCTGAGTGCCAGCCAGATAATCTGTCAAACCAGTAATTTTTTCTCTTGACTTGAATACTCCAGACATGACTGAATTTCGGATGTCAGCGTCGATCAAAAGCGTCTTGTAGCCTGCACGCGCAAAAGCCCAAGCAACATTAGTAGCTGTTGTAGACTTTCCTTCACTGGGGTCAACCGATGTAACGGCAATAACCTTTAAGTTATTACCACTCAGTTGTATATTTGTACGTAAAGCATTGTAGTACTCTTCTGCTTTTTTTACAGAGTTCAGTTTTTGTTGTGATAATTCTAACTTTGCCATAAGTTCTCCCTTACTTTAATTTATCCATATTTGGAATGACTCCAAGGAGTGAAATTTTCATAACATCTTCGATATCTTCTGGACGTTTCACACGGTCATCTAGTAACTCAACCAATAGAACCACGACAATCACCAAGCCTGCACCAGCACCGATTCCCATTAAGGTATTGCGACGGATATTTGGTGAAGATGGTCCAGTAGCTGGACGTGCTTCTTCAAGAGTCGTTACATCCGAAACTCGAGTGACTGCGATGATTTTTTGTGCTGCAACTTCTCGCAGTGCATTTGCAATACGACTTGCTTCATCTGGTTTATGGTCGCTAACTGAAATAGATACGATACGTGTGTCTGCAGGAACTGTTACCTGAACCTTTTTCGCCAATGTTTTTGCATTGATAGTCAAGCCAAGATCAGAAACCACCTTTTCAAGAACATCTTGAGAAAGAATGATCTCACGGTAGTCCTTAACCAAGTATGTTCCTGCTTGTAGATCCTGATTTGTCAATCCTGGTTTATCACTTTGGTTTCGGTTTACCACATAGATTCGTGTTGTACTTCTATACTCAGGTTTGACTACAAAACTACTATATGCAAAGGAAACAGCTCCTGCTACGATAGCTACAAGGAGAATTAGTAGCTTCTTTGCCCATAGCGCCTTTAACAACTGAATAACGTTAATTTCAATAGTTTCTTGTTCTTTCATTTTAACTCCTATATTATTTGATCTTTAATGACTTTTTCAGGATTTTCCACAAAGAGTTCCCGAGCCTTATCTTGGCCATATCTTTTGCTCACTATCTCATAAGCCTCTCGCATATAAGGTGGACGACCCTCTAGATTATGCATATCACTAGCAACTATATGGACTAAGTCCCTCTCTAAGAAATAGCGAGCACGCTTTTTCATGAATTTATAAGTATCGCCAAACAGTTTTGGTTTGAGGATGCTCGAACTATTGACCTGTGTATAGCATCCCATGTTGATGAGGTCGTGCACCCTTTTTTCATTGTTTTCCAAAGCATCGTAACGCTCTATATGGGCAATAACAGGGGTTATTCCCAACATCAAAATATTGGTCAATGCGCTATGGATTTCACGATAAGGGGTATTCATGCTAAATTCTATCAAGGCATAGCGGGTGCCATTTAGTTGTGGAATCTGCTGATTCTCTAATTTGTTTAAAGCATCACTGCTGTAATAGATCTCTGCTCCATACAAAATGGTGAAGTCGGGAGCAATTTCTTTAGCCAATTCCTTGACAACTTTAAAATTTCTTGCAATATCTTCCTCTGGTGTTTCAAACATCCCCTTCCGACGATGGGAGGTCGAAACGATGGTACGAACTCCTTGAGCATAAGCTTCCTTCAGGAGGGCTATACTCTCTGACTTATCTCTAGGACCATCGTCTACATCAAAAACTATGTGTGAATGGATATCAATCATCTTATTTTCCTTCCATGATATCTTTGATCTCTGTTTTGAGTGCCTCTAAGCTATTTGGATCGACCTCTAGCATATAAAGGCTGCTGTCAGGCATGGCATAGGAAGGAAGATCCATACGACCAGTTCCCTTTAGATCTCGAGTGATGACAGTATATTTTCCTCCACTTGCTAGTTGAGCATTTACTAAGCTAACCATGGTTTCAGGAGGCATATTGGTTTGTACAGAATCTTGCAACCCTTGCATAATACCATCAAAATTCTTCAAGGCTTCTGCTGAAGTTAGTTTTTGAATAATGGCAGCAATGACTTTTTGTTGATTTCGTCCACGATCACCGTCTCCATTGGTTAAGGAATAACGTTCACGAACAAAGCCTAGGGCCAGTTCTGAATCCATGTGGATGTTGCCAACTTCATAGTGTTTACCGTTTGTATGCGCAGTAAATTCTTGATCATTATAAACATCGACACCACCTAAGAGATCGATTAATTTCAAGAAGGAGGTGAAGTTGAGTCGTGCATAGTAATTCAGATCAATTCCATAGAGATTTTCTAGGGTATGAATGGAAGCATCCACGCCGTAAATACCTGCATGGGTCAATTTATCATTTTGGTTGTTTCCACCGTCAGCTATGGGCACATAGGCATCACGAGGCGTTGTTGTCAGAAGAATTTTCTTGGTTTCTTGATTGACCGTCATGATGATATTGACATCCGAACGAGAAACGGAGCTAATCGGTCCGTATGTATCAATCCCACTGATGTAGATATTAAAAGCCTTGTTTTGAGAAACCTTAGGTGCCTCAACAGTCTTGGTTAGTTCTTTGGTATAAATCTTCTTGATCTTTTTGGCATGGTCTGGGTACTCTTGCTCAATCAGATTTTCAAAGACACTGTTCAAAACGATTGCCTTGGTCTCTCCAGCCAGCAAACTCTTATAAGTAGCAAGATAGGAAGCACTTTCTTCAACCGTTAAGTCTTTACTCTGACTTGTCTTAATATCATCGAGCAGTTTTTTAATATTTTCTGCATCTGTTTTGGTCGGAGCCGTCACACTAGATAATTCCGAGACATTTCCAATCTCGCTATCCGCCAAAACTGCAACACTGATAGAGTAACTAGAATAGTTAGATGTTGCATTGAGTTGATTTGCTAGGCTGATAAATTGATGAACTCCAATCAAAGAAACTGCGTTCACAATGACCAGAACCACAAGTAAAATCATGGTGAATACCTTGGCTTTTCTCTTTAAAATCAAAAACAAGGCTATTAGCGCAATCAGGATCATAGTGATCGCTATAAGGACATTGGCATAGCTAATCGCTAAAATATGATATCTGAATATTAAAAACAGCAAAAAACAAGCAAGCACTATATATACAAACAACAAAATGATATTGATGTTTTGTTGAATCTTGCTCGTTTTTCTTTCTTTTGAATGTCTACTCAACTTACACCTCTACAAAGTATTTTTTATTTTAATTATATCACAAAGTGGTACTGGATACCATCAACATACACTTGGTAATCGTTTTTATTTACCTTAAAAACAAGAATAGTAAATCCCAATGATAAAATGGCTAAAACTTTACTTAAAAGAGGTTTCTATGTTAAAAAGGCCGGGGCAAAAATCCCGACCTTTATGGCAATTGCTAATGAAGTTTTGTCGCGGCAGCTGATAATTTTTTGTTCGTCATTTAGTCTACGACACCGACATTTGCCTACAGATTTCTGCCCCGTTTCCTCTTCTTAAAATTATTTCACGTGACTTTCAAAGTCTTTTTGACTCTTTTCGACAGAATTTTTACGTTCTTGTTCCCATTTGGCTTTCGCTTCGTCAAATTGAGCAGTTGTTACTACTTCAGTTTGCAATTTCATGTACTTATAGTTACTTCCAGTACCTTTGATTCCGACAAGTGAGTAAGCTCGTGTAAATGGTATAACACGTGTCACTGAAGCCCCACCACCGTTTGAATTTACAGGGAGCAATAGCGAACTATCAATCAGCCAAGCTTGTGCATCTGCATAATTTCCATAACGTTTGGCTACGTCTGTATTTTCTGCATCTGCCGCTTTCAATTTTTGAGTATACTGGTCCAATCCAATACTTGTAATCTTATCCGTATCCTTGCTTGGATCAAGTCCTAAAATCTTGAGATAGAATCCATCCTCAGCGTTGAAAGGATTAAGATAAGTTGATGGATCTTGGTAGTCTGCAGACCAACCATCCAAGTTCAAATCATAGTCATGATCAGCTGTGGTTGGTGCTTGGAATGTCGCATTGGAATAGTCTTCTGTTGAAATTTGAACGACATCAATCACTACATTTTCTGCCCCAAGAGTTGATTCGACAGATTGTTTAAGCGAATGAATCTTTGGAAGTAAGGTTTTGTTAACTTGGTCTACAGGCAAGTCTAAATGAATCGGGAAACTCACGCCTTGAGCTTCTAATTCTTTCTTAGCCTCAGCAAATTGAGCTTGTGCTTTTTCTTTGTTGAAGTACCCATCTTGAGCATCTTCAAGATTCATATTTGACCACTGAGTACCGTAGTTTACCAACTTAGATGAAACTGTCTCACCAAAGGTCTTATCTCCAACCTGCACGAAAGTTGGTGGGACAAGCGTGTTACGAAGAGTGTTTTTAGCCGCTTCTTCTCCATTAGATTGAGCCGAGTAGGCTGTACGATCAATTGCAAAGTTGATGGCTTGACGGAAGTTTTTATTTAAAATAGCAGCTTGGGTCGCTTGTTTTTGCTCATCGCTAGTCTTAGCTGTATAATTGTATGCTTGGCGGTTAACGTTAAAATTATAGTACCAAGAAGTTGCGTCCTGCAAGCTATAGACGATGTTGTCCTTATATTTTTCCTTAGTCTTTGCAAAGTTTGAACTATTTGGATAGACTCCTGCAGATGAGTAAGCACCACTTTCAAAGTTACGAATCGTCATATCTTGGTCAGAACCATCAACATAGGCCAATTTAACTCTTTCAATCGTTACTTTTTCTTGGTCATAGTAATGAGGATTCTTCTTGTACTCGAGTGATGATTTTGATGTAAATTCTTTCAACAAATAAGGACCGCTATAAAGAATACTATCTGCTTTCAACTCTCCAAATTCTTTACCTTTAGAAGTCAAGAATTCTTCATTCACTGGGAACAAGATACTATTGGTAGTCTTAGAGTTCCAGAATGGTTCTGGTCGTGTCAAGGTATATTGGACAGTATAGTCATCCAAGGCTTTGACTCCAACATTTGAAAAGTCAGTATTTGCACCTGTCACATAATCATCTAATCCCTTGATTGAGTTTTGAATCAAATCAAGCGCTTGACTCTTGTTATCAGCTGCATACTTGATACCTGTGACGAAATCTTGTGCTTTAATGGAGGCATATTCTTCCCCATCAGCCGTGAACCATTTAGCATCCTGGCGAAGTTTGTAGGTGTAGGTCAAACCATCCTTTGAAACACTCCAGTCTTCTGCAAGAGCAGGAATGAGATTTCCATAATTGTCATTTTCAAGCAAACCATCTACCAAGTTGGTTACAACAGCAGTGTTATCTCCCGAATAGTCCAAAAGGTAGTTGAAGGTTGTTGGATCAGCACCAAATGTAGACGAGTAGGTTTTAGCATCCGATGCTGACTTCCCACACGCTGTCAACAAGACCGCAGCAGCAAGCGTCAACCCCGCTCCAATCAAACGTTTTTTAAGTTTCATGTTTCATTTCTCCTTATATGTTAGGTTTTGTAACATGGTTATATTTTAACAAATTTTGTCCAAAAAGTAAAGTTATATACTGATTTGACCTCTCATTGAAAATCAAAAAATAAAGAAATCCCGCTTCAAAACAGGATTTCTTTATTCATTACAAAAGACTATTTAACGTGATTTGCTAGTTCTTTTTGGTATTTGGCATTTGTTTCAATTTTCTCTTTTTGCCATTTCTTGAGAGCTTCTTCGTATTCTTTAGCTGTTACAATATCGTTTTGCAATTCTAAACCTTTAAATACAAATGGATCTCCCTTGATACCAACTTGAGAGTAAGCTTTTGTGAATGGCACTGTACGGCTAACTGTCGGAGAACCACCTGAAGAAGCTACAGGGATAAGAAGTGAGCTATCTGAAACCCAAGCTTGTGCTTTGGCATATTTTTCATAGCGTTTGTTAAGATCGCTTGTTTCTGATGCTGCATCATCCAAGAGTTTCTTGTACTCATCAAGTCCAACTTGAGCCATGACTTCTGGATCTTTACCTTTTGTGATACCCAAGTGTTTAAGAGCAGAACCCTTCTTAGCATCTAAGATATTAAGGTAGGTTGCTGGGTCTTGATAGTCTGGCCCCCAACCAGTTCCGTTCAAGTCATAGTCTTTTTGAGAAGGAACTTTGGCTTGAGATGTAATGCTCATTTTCTCATTGTCAGTCATTTGAAGTACATCGATAACAACATTTTCACTTCCAAGTGCTGCTTCGACAGACTGTTTGAGAGAGTTGGTTTGCTGTACAGCAATGACATCAGTCTGCTCAACTGGAATATCCAAATGGATTGGGAAGGTTACACCTTTAGCTTGCAATTCTGATTTTGCTTTTTCAAAAGCAGCTTTTGCTTTTGTCGGATTGTAAAGGGTATCTTTACCATCTGTCAAAGCTACATCCTTCCACTGGTCTCCGTATGTTACCAATTGTTCTTGAGCCAATTCACCGAAGGTCTTTTCACCAACTTGAACATAGTCATAAGGCACAAGGCTGGTACGGATAATCTTGTCTGCACCTTCTTCGCCATTCATCTGTGCAGAGTAGGCATGACGGTCTAGAGCGAAGTTGATAGCTTGACGGAAGTTTTTATTGAGAAGTGCTTCTTTTGTTGAAGTTTTTTGGGCATCATCTGTCTTAGCTGTTTTATTGTAAGACTGACGATTTACGTTGAAAGTAAAGTAATAGCTTGTCGCTTCTTGAGGACTATAAACAATCTTATCGCCGTATTCTTTCTTAGTTGAGTCAAAACTTGAACTAGTTGGGAAGAGGCGAGCTGTTGTGTAGGCTCCTGATGAGAAACTACGAATCAATGATTCTTGGTCAGAACCATCGTAGAAGGTAAGCTTGACGTGGTCAATTTTAACATTGTCTTTGTCCCAATAATTTGGGTTCTTTTCGTACTCGATCACTGATTTTGAAGTGAAGTTCTTCAAAATATATGGACCATTGTAGAGAATACCTGAAGGCGCTGCCGCACCGTAATCTTTCCCTTGAGAATTTAAGAATTCTTCATTAACAGGGAGCATAGTCGCTGTTGTCACCTTAGAATTCCAGAAGCTTTCTGGTTTGTTTAAGGTATACTCGACTGTATAATCGTCAACTGCTTTGACACCGACTGTTGAGAAGTCATTTGTTTCACCGCTAACATACTCTGCCAAACCTTTGATAGAATCTTGGATAAGAGTTAGGCCATCTGATTTGCCATCTGCAGCATGCTTCAAACCTGTCACAAAGTCTTGGGCCTTGACTTCAGCATACTCTTCTCCTTCTGAAGTATACCATTTGACACCTTTACGTAGCTTGTAGGTGTAGGTCAAACCGTCCTGTGAAACAGACCAGTCTTCAGCAAGCGATGGAATCAAGTTTCCATATTTGTCATTTTCCAAGAGTCCGTCGACCAAGTTGGCAATGACGTCTGATGTTGAACTTTTACTAGTAACGCTATAGTCCAATGTTGTTGGATCAATGGCATATACATACGAAAATGTTGTTGGAGCATCTGCTTTTTTCTCAGTCTTGCCACAAGCTGCCAAAAGAAGAGCTGCGCTCATCGTTATCCCTGCTACTACGAGCCACTTTTTCGATTTCATCGGTATTCTCCTTTAAAATACTATTTTTCACCATTATACCCTATTTTTATATAAAAGCAAGGGTTTTCAGATGATTTTTTAGAAAATTCAAACTAATATTTATTAAAGAAGTTTTTACACTTATTTTAGAAAAAAACTCAAGCATCTGAGACACTTGAGTTTCTGGTTTTAATCAGCTAATTCGACACAGAAGGCATCCCATGGAGCCAAGTTTTGTTTCTCTAAAACATCTTGTACTGAGGTATTTTCAATCAATATAGACTTAACTGACCCTTCTACTGCAAACTCTTGCTGCTGGTTGGACAAATTGGCCACAACTAGGAAACGACGGTCTCCATCTTTACGGATATAAGCAAAGACTTTTTCAGCCGTATCAAGAAGTTCAAAGTCAGCACGAACCAACCAGTTATTTTCCTTACGAAGTTTTACTAATTTTTGATAAGTATAGAAGATAGAATCTGGATTTGCTAAAGCTTCTTCTACATTTATCTTTACGTAGTTTGGATTGACTGCAAGCCAAGGTTGACCATTTGAGAAACCAGCATTTTTTGTCCCATTCCACTGCATTGGGGTACGAGCATTATCACGTCCAATCACGCGAATGCTATCCATGATTGCTTCCATTGGAACACCTTTTTCAAGAGCTTCACGCGCATAGTTGAGGGATTCAATATCATCTACTTGCTCCAAGCTTTCAAACGGGAAATTGGTCATTCCAATCTCTTCGCCTTGGTAGATATAAGGCGTCCCTCTCATGAGATGAAGCAAGATGGCATATGCTTTGGCAGATTTTTCACGGTAGTCTTGGTCATTTCCCCAGATAGAGACAATACGAGGGAGGTCATGGTTGTTCCAGAAGAGGGAATTCCAGCCATCTTCAACTCCCAACTCTGTCTGCCATTTGTTGAAAATTTCTTTTAACTTCCCAACATTTAGCTCTTTTTGGTACTGCCACTTAGGTTTCCCTTCCTGATACTGAAGACAGATATGTTCAAACTGGAAGACCATAGACAGTTCTTGTCCTTTAGGATCTGAATAGAGTTTAGCGATCTCTGGTGTTGCTCCCCAAGTTTCCCCTACTGTCAAGAGTTCTTTATCGCCAAAGGTTGCTTGATTCATTTCCTTGAGGTAGGGATGAAGCATAGGACCATTGTTGACAATCTTCTGATCAGGAATCTTCCCAATCATGTCAATGACGTCCATACGGAATCCACCAATCCCTTTATCAATCCAGAAATTCATCATCTCATAGATTTTTTGGCGAAGTTCTTCATTTTCCCAGTTGAGGTCCGGTTGCTTCTTGCTGAAAAAGTGCAGGTAGTATTGACCAGACTTTTCATCGTATTGCCAGGCAGATCCACTGAAAATTGACTCCAATTCGTTAGGTTCATCACGCCAGATATAGTAGTCTCGCTCAGGACTATCAGGATTTTCACAAGCTTCAATAAACCAAGCATGCTCATCTGATGTATGATTGACCACCAAATCCATAATGATTCGGATATCTCGTTTTTTAGCCTCAGCAATCAGCACATCCATATCTTCCATGGTTCCAAAGATAGCCGCGATGTCTTGATAATTGGCAATGTCATAACCATTGTCATCCATGGGGCTATCATAGACTGGAGAAAGCCAGATCGCTGTGATCCCTAACTTAGCTAGATAGTCTAGCTTACTGGTAATCCCAGGCAAATCACCAATCCCATCTCCATTGCTATCCTTAAAACTTTTTGGATAAACCTGATAAACAACGGCATTGTGCCACCATTTTTCTTGCATCTTTTTACCTCTATTTAAAATTGACTTTACTCCATCATAGACCTTTTATCAAAATTATGCAAGCGTTTGCTTTATCTTTTTTTCTCACTTTTGCGACTCTCTAGTTTCTAATCTTCCATTTTTTTTATATAATAGAGCTCAGAGGTAAAAAAATGAAAAAACAAGCTTTTAGTTCTGAACAATATTTGAATCTACAACGCGACCATATCTTGGAGCGCATCAACCAATTTGACGGCAAACTCTACTTGGAGTTTGGTGGCAAAATGTTAGAAGATTTCCACGCTGCTCGTGTCCTTCCTGGATATGAACCTGACAATAAAATCAAGCTCTTGCAAGAGTTGAAGGAGCAAGTTGAGGTTGTTATCGCTATTAACGCTAGCAATATCGAGCACTCAAAAGCTCGTGGAGACTTGGGCATTTCTTATGACCAAGAAGTGCTTCGTTTGATCGATAAATTCAATGAACTTGGTATCTTTGTTGGTTCAGTTGTCATTACTCAATATGCAGGCCAACCGGCAGCAGATGCTTTCCGTAATCAATTAGAGAAAAATGGAATCGACTCTTATCTTCACTACCCTATCAAGGGGTATCCGACAGATATGGATCACATCATCTCTCCTGAAGGTATGGGGAAAAACGACTATATCAAAACTAGCCGTAACTTGATTGTCGTGACTGCTCCTGGTCCTGGTTCAGGTAAGTTGGCAACTTGTATGTCTAACATGTACCACGACCAAATCAATGGTATCAAGTCTGGTTATGCCAAATTTGAAACCTTCCCAGTTTGGAATCTCCCACTTCATCATCCTGTCAACTTGGCTTATGAAGCTGCCACAGCAGACCTAGATGATGTCAACATGATTGACCCATTCCATCTCCAAACTTATGGAGAAACCACAGTCAACTACAACCGCGATATTGAAATTTTCCCTGTCCTTAAGCGTATGCTGGAACGTATTCTCGGTGAGTCTCCTTATGCGTCTCCAACTGACATGGGTGTCAATATGGTTGGTTTTGCAATCACTGATAACGACGCCGCCATTGAAGCATCTAAACAGGAAATTATCCGTCGCTATTACCAGACAGTTCTTGACTTCAAAGCTGAGAAGGTTGGAGAAACTGCTGTGAAGAAGATTGAGCTTCTCATGAATGACCTCGGTATCACACCAGCTGACCGAAAGGTTGCTGTTGCTGCTCGACAAAGAGCAGAAGAAACAGGCGGACCCGCTCTAGCACTTGAATTACCTTCTGGTGAAATCGTTACTGGTAAGAACTCAGAACTCTTTGGTCCAACAGCGGCTGCATTGATCAATGCTATCAAAATGTCCGCTAACATTGATGCTGAAACAAAATTAATTGAACCAGAAGTGGTGAAACCAATTCAAGGTTTGAAAATCAATCACTTGGGTAGCCGTAACCCTCGACTTCATTCTAACGAGATCCTCATCGCCCTTGCTATCACAGCAATGCAGAATCCTGATGCAGATCATGCCATGAAAGAACTCGGAAATCTCAAAGGAAGCGAAGCTCACTCTACGATTATCTTAACGGATGAAGACAAGAATGTTCTTCGCAAACTAGGTATCAACGTAACCTTTGATCCTTACTATCAATACGATCGTTTGTATCGCAAGTAAAATACGACACTCACTCCTCTTAGAATTGGATCCTTAGCATCCAGCTCTAAGAGTTTTTTATATCTTGCAAGTCTTTCACAAACATATCTTTTAAAAATAATTCTCATTTTAATAGAAGCTGAGATAACATTTAATTTTAGATTTATTTCTAATGAATCCTTAAAAGGAGTGAATCCATCCTCTTCAATCTTGACTTGAACTACCTTGGCTGAGGTTGACCCATTTTCTCTACAATATCAAATCGGTGTAACGAGACTGACTGCGTCACTCTTATCTAGAACCTCAAAGCGATGCTTGGAGACATCTACATAAGAGAACAAATTTGGTCATTGATTTTCATTGAATATACAAAAAAGCGAACAAGACAGCATTCTGTTTTTCAGAAAACTATCTAGTTCACTTTTGCTTATGATTTAATTTTTTGGTTTATTCTACCGTTACTGACTTAGCAAGGTTACGTGGTTTGTCCACGTCGAGTCCACGGTGTAGGGTTGCAAAGTAAGCGACCAATTGTGTTGGTACGACCATTGAGATTGGTGAGAGGTAAGGGTGTACGGTCGTAAGAACGATATCATCTGTATCTTTGGCAACATTTTCTTCTGCAATGGTGAGAACCTTAGCTCCACGTGCTGCCACTTCTTGGATATTTCCGCGAGTGTGGTTGGCAAGAACTGGGTCTGACAAGAGAGCCAAAACAGGTGTTCCTTCTTCAATCAATGCAATGGTTCCGTGCTTGAGTTCTCCAGCCGCAAAACCTTCACATTGGATGTAAGAAATCTCTTTGAGCTTGAGACTAGCTTCCATGGCTACGTAGTAGTCTTGACCACGTCCGATGTAAAAGGCGTTGCGTGTTGTTTCAAGAAGATCACGGACTTTTGCGTCGATTGTTTCTTTCTCTGAAAGAGTTGATTCGATAGATTGAGCCACGATAGACAATTCATGAACCAAGTCAAAGGCTTTGGCTTTTTCATTGCCATTTGCTTCACCAACAGCTTTTGCAAGGAAGGCAAGGGCTGCGATTTGGGCTGTATAAGCCTTAGTTGACGCTACGGCAATTTCAGGACCTGCATGAAGCAACATAGTATGGTTGGCTTCACGTGAAAGGGTTGAACCTGGCACGTTTGTCACTGTCAAGCTTGGGATTCCCATTTCATTAGCCTTTACCAAAACTTGACGGCTATCAGCTGTTTCACCAGATTGGCTGATAAAGATGAAGAGTGGTTTCTTGCTGAGAAGCGGCATACCATATCCCCACTCAGAGGAAATACCAAGTTCAACTGGCGTATCTGTCAATTCTTCCAACATCTTCTTAGAAGCAAATCCTGCGTGGTAAGATGTTCCAGCTGCGAGGATATAGATGCGGTCTGCGTCTTGAACAGCCTTGATGATAGCTGGATCTACGACAACTTGACCAGCCTCATCTGTGTAGGCTTGGATCAACTTACGCATCACCGTTGGCTGCTCATCAATTTCCTTGAGCATGTAGTAAGGATAAGTTCCCTTACCGATATCAGACAAGTCAAGTTCCGCAGTGTAGCTAGCACGCTCATGGCTGTTACCATCATAGTCTTGAACTTTAACGCTATCAGCTTTTACGATAACCAACTCTTGGTCATGGATTTCCATGTATTGATTGGTCTCACGAATCATAGCCATGGCGTCTGAACAGACCATATTGTAACCTTCACCAAGACCAATCAAGAGTGGTGATTTGTTCTTTGCCACGTAGATGACATCTGGATTTTCAGAGTCGATCAAGGCAAAGGCATATGAACCGCGGATGATGTGAAGAGCTTTTTTGAAGGCTTCAAGCACTGACAACCCGTCTTCTTCCGCAAATTTACCAATCAAGTGAACAGCGATTTCAGTATCCGTTTGTCCCTTGAAGTGGTGACCTGCAAGGTATTCTTCCTTGATTTCAAGGTAGTTTTCAATCACCCCGTTGTGCACCAAGACAAAACGTCCTGTCTCAGAGCGGTGTGGGTGAGCATTATCTTCTGTTGGTTTCCCGTGAGTGGCCCAACGAGTATGTCCGATACCAGTTGTTCCCTCAACACCAGCAGTTTTAGCAGATAATTCTGCGATACGACCAACCGCCTTCACTAAATGGCTTTCAGCACCACCTAGGACAAAAATCCCCGCAGAATCATAACCACGGTATTCGAGCTTTTCAAGCCCTTGAATCAAAATATCAGTTGCATTTGTGTTTCCAACAACACCAACAATTCCACACATAGTATATACGACACAGGCTAGCTGTGCTTTCCCCTTAAAATTGGTATAGTCTAATTCTCGCTTTGCAGAATCAGCAGAAACAGTATATACTTGTTTCTTTCACTTGTCAAGAACAAAAATTGGTATAGCCTAATTCTACTGATTCCACATGCTAAAAATCTATCATATTTCGCCTAAAGCAAGTATTTAAAAAGGGCTCTACTGCCCCTAATAACTACTATTTTGTAGCAAGCTTTTCTGCTTCTACTACTTTTTGAAATGTTTTTTGGTAATTTACTTTAATCGTCATTGTCATGTGAGAGTCCTCGTTTCTTTTTGATGAATCCAGTATAAAATCCCTTCCTAAAACATAGCTTATATTTTCCTTAGAAAAAACTAAAAGTAACTTGTGACTCAATGAAAACGAAAGAGCAAACTAGAAAGCTAGTCACAGCTTTCTCTAAGCACTGCTTTCAGCTTACCAGATAGACTAAGACCTTGTTTGAAGTGATGTTTAAGGTTATACATTCAATGAATAATTTATCAGAATCCCTTACCTGAGAATCCCCACACAAAAAGAGCGTTATCGCTCTTTTACTTAGTATTTAGGAGAAGGTGTTTGTTCCTGTTGAAACATTTTTTGGTAATTTACTTTAATTGTCATTGTCATGAGAGAGTCCTCGTTTCTTTTTGATGACTCTAGTATAGGCAATAACCCTAAAAGCAAACTTAAGATTTTCTTAGAGAAAGCTTAATCTAAATGTTCTTTCTTTTCTAGATTTAGGGCAATCATATGCCACTCTGGTTCCTCTTGCCAATTAGGAAGAGAACTGATATAGCTTGCTACCTTTCTAGCTTCCTCAAGGATTGGGAAGTCTTCGATGATATCAGCCACTTGAAACTCTGGTAGACCTGACTGTCTGGTTCCAAAAATCTCACCCGAACCACGCATTTTCAAATCTTCTTCTGCAAGGACAAATCCATTAGTCGTTTCCGTCATGATGCGCATGCGGTCTTTTCCAGAGTCAGTCTTGGGATTGGCTACAAGAACCGCGTAGGACTGCTTGTCTCCCCGACCGACACGACCTCTGAGCTGATGAAGCTGGCTGAGTCCGAAACGGTCAGCATCCATGATAATCATGACGGTCGCATTTGGCACATTGACCCCGACTTCGATAACTGTTGTTGAAACCAGAATATCTGTTTTTCTCTCTTTGAACTCCTGCATAATCTGGTCTTTTTCATCACTTTTCATCTTACCGTGTAAGAGAGCAACTTTTGCTTTTCCAGAAAAATGAGCCGTCAATTCTTCCGATAAAGCAATAGCATTTTTAAGATCTAGGGCTTCAGATTCTTCAATCAAGGGCGAAATGACATAGGCTTGAGACCCTTTTTGAATTTCTCCTTCCAACCAAGTCAGGACCTGGGGCAACTGTTCATGTTTAATCCAGCGTGTTACGATTGGCTTTCGTCCTGCTGGCATCTGGTCAATAATAGAAACATCCATATCTCCAAAGGCGGTGATGGCTAAGGTTCGTGGAATCGGTGTTGCCGTCATCATAAGGACATCTGGATTTTCTCCTTTTTCACGTAAAATACGCCTTTGTCCGACCCCAAAACGGTGTTGCTCGTCGATGATAATCAAACCAAGTCGATCGTAGTCCACCCCGTCCTGTATAAGAGCATGGGTACCGACGATCACATCAATCTCGCCCTTGGCAATGGTCTCTAAAACCGTACGTTTTTCTGCAGCTTTTAATGAACCTGTTAGGAGAGCTAGTTTCAAATCAGGAAAGAGACTTTCTAGACTTTCAAAATGCTGCTCTGCAAGAATCTCTGTTGGAACCATGAGGGCAGCCTGATAACCAGCCGTTACGGCTGCGTACATCGCTAGACCTGCCACCACTGTTTTCCCACTACCAACATCCCCTTGCAAGAGTCGATTCATGTGATGGTCCGACTTCATATCGGTCAGGATTTCTTGCAGGCTCTTTTCTTGTGCTTGGGTCAAAGCAAAAGGCAAATTTTCTTTAACCGCAGTTAGTTTTTCCTGGGACCAATTCAGAACCAATCCACTTCCATGAACCTTATTTTCAGACTTGAGGGTCTGTAATTGCATTTGGAAATAGAAAAGTTCCTCAAACTTGATTCGACGGAGAGCCTGCTTGTATTCTGCCAAATCCTTAGGAAAATGCATAGCACGAACAGCCTGACAGCGAGATATGAGTTTGTATTTATCTAGCAAGGACTGAGGGAGATTTTCCTCTATCAAGAGATCTAGCCCCTGATCAAAGGCGGTTTTAATGATCTTAACAAGACTTGCTTGACTAACTCCTTGTACGAGACGATAGACAGGTTGAAGGTCGTCCTCCACTTGAGCTAAAATCTTCATCCCTGTTAGACTAGCCTTGGCGCGATCCCACTTACCAAAAACGGCTAGAGTCGCTCCTAGCTCAATCTTGTCAGCCAGGTAGGGTTGGTTAAAGAAGTTAACTGCAAACACAACCTCTCCCTGCTTGAGGCTAAAGCGTAGGCGATTGCGCTTAAAACCATAATACTGAACACTAGCTGGTGTTACTACCTGACCAGATAGGACAGCCTTTTCACCGTCTTCTAGCTCTAGCACCTGCTTGGTCTTAAAATCTTCATAACGGAAAGGAAAGTAGAGCAAGAGATCTTGCAGGTTTTCGATTCCTAGTTTGGCATATTTTTCTGCTGACTTTGGTCCCACGCCAGGCAAGACATGCAAGGGTTGGTGTAAATTCATGCTCCTCTCCTTTCCTTTTGTTTCTTAATGATATTCTCTCGGAATTCGATCACTGAGGAGACAAACTACCTCATAATTGATGGTTCCTCGGTAAACCGCTACATCTGTTGCAGTAATTTCTTGATCACCGTCTGCACCAATCAAGGTTACCTTGGTACCTAATGGATACAGCTTAGGTAAACGAATGGTGATTTGGTCCATGGATACCCGCCCTACGATAGGGCACAATTGTCCATCCACCAAAACTGAGAAACTCTGCATATCTCGTGTCCAACCATCTGCATAACCGATCGGTACCGTTGCAATGACTTGCTCACCGTCTGCTTGATAAGTTGCTCCGTAACCCATACAAGCCCCAACCTCTACTGTTTTGATATGAACGATGGCTGTTTCCAAGGTCAAAGCAGGTTTTAGTTCATAAGGCAATTCCAAAACTTGTCCACTTGGATTGAGACCATACATAGAATCCCCCATGCGAACCGCATTGAAAATAGTTTCTGCATGCCATAGAGTCGTTGCTGAGTTACTCGCATGGACTAGTTCTGGTACTTCTTGCAAGTCAGCTAGGATTCCCTTAAAGCATTCTAACTGTTGCTTAAAGTAACTATCCGACTCTTCATCAGCAGTTGCAAAATGGGTAAAGATTCCCTCAACATTTGCTCCATGTTCCTTGAGTAAAGTTTGAGCTTGTGCTGCCTCGCTTGCACTTCTAAAACCAATTCGTCCCATACCTGAGTCAATTTTAAGATGAACAGTTAAACCTGATAAGTCTGGCTCTGTAGCTATGAGTTTCTGGGTCCATTCCAAGCCAGCCACTGTCAAAGTAATATCAAAGTCCTTGGCCAATGAAAGAGATTCAACCTCAGATACTCCCAAAATGAGAATTTTCTTAGAAATTCCTGCTTGACGGAGTTCAAGGGCTTCATCGATATTAGAAACGCAAAAACCATCGACATCATCCTGGATAGCCGTAGCAACAGCTACCGCTCCGTGTCCGTAGGCATTGGCTTTCACAACCGCCCATTTTAGGGTATCTTTGGGAATGTGCTCTCCCATTTGTTGGATATTGTAGCGGATAGCACCCAGATCGATGAGGGCCTTGGTTGGTCTATGTGGACTAGTTTTCATAATCTTCCTCCAAAATAACACTAGCTGTCACAAACTGATCTGTATGGCTGATCGATAGCCACACTTTTCCTGAAAATGGGGATTTGCTGAAGTAAGGCGCCCCTCTCTCATTGTTCAAAACTTCCAAATCCTGAAAGCCCAGCTTCCCAATTCCCGTTCCCATAGCCTTTGAGAAAGCTTCTTTAGCTGACCAACGCCCAGCCAAATACTCGATTTGTCTACGACCTTTGAGACTGGCAAAACGCTCCATTTCCTCGTCTGTCAAGACACGCCGTGCAAATCCTTCTCTTTTTTCAACTGCATTTTCTATAGAAGCTAATGCTTCGATATCAATTCCGTGTCCAACTATCATTTTCGTCAAAAGGAGTTGAGATACCCCCAACTCCATCCTTTTCACTTATTTTGTTAAGGTAGTGTAGATTTCTTCTACCAAGGCTACTGTATTTTCCCATCCTAGACATGGGTCTGTAATAGAGCAACCAAAGATTTCTGGTTGATTTTGTCGACCATCTGCTAAGTAGGATTCAATCATGAAACCTCGAACTGTTTTCTTAATCTTTTCATTCCAGTCACGATTGAGCAGAGCCTGGCGAACAATTCGAACTTGCTCCATATATTGCTTCCCTGAATTATCATGGTTGGTATCAATCATGATAAAGGGATTTTCAAGCCCCATAGACTCATAACGCCCGATAGCATTTAAGAGAGTTTCATAGTAGAAGTTTGGTTCATTTTTCCCATATTCATTCATAGCTCCACGAAGGATAACGTGAGCTAGGGGATTACCTGAAGTTTCAACTTCTTGTCCATGGTAAAGAAATGTTTGCTTGTTTTGTGCAGCATAGATGGCATTAAACATAACAGACAGATTTCCAGAGGTTGGATTTTTCATACCCACTGGTGCATCAATCCCTGAAGCTACAAAACGATGTTCCTGATCTTCTACTGAACGTGCACCTACGGCATGGTAGCTCACCAAGTCGTCAACCAAGACTAGATTGGATGGATAAAGCATTTCATCTGCTGTAGTCAATCCAGTTTCTGTAATAACACGATAATGTAGCTGACGAACAGCCTGCAAACCATTAATCAAACTTGGTGCTTTAGAAGTATCTGGCTGATGAACCAAACCCTTGTAGCCATCTCCATTGGTACGTGGCTTGGCTGTGTAAACACGCATGACCATGAAAATTTTATCCGCAACTTTTTTCTGCAAGTCAGCTAAACGACGAGCATATTCAAGCACTGCTTCTTCATTATCAGATGAACAAGGACCAATGACCAAAAGGATACGATCATCCTTACCAGATAGAATATCAGCTAGTTCTTGGTCTCGGCTTTCCTTATGTTGCAAGGCTTCTGCAGACAGCTGTGTTTCCGCCTTAATCGCTTCAATATCGATTTCTTGACCTTTTTCAATAAATGCCATACTATTCTCCTAGTCTTTGGTAGATTTCACGAACAAGAGCTTCAGTATTTTCCCATCCAAGACATGGATCAGTGATAGATTTCCCAAAGACCTCTGGTTCATTTTGACGACCGTCTTCTAGATAAGACTCAATCATGAAACCACGGACATATTTTTTAATCTTTTCATTCCAGTCGCGGTTAATCAAGGTCTGACGTACAATACGAATCTGATCCATGTACTGCTTGCCTGAGTTGTCATGGTTGGTATCAATGATGATAAATGGATTTTCAAGTCCCATCTTTTCATACTGGGCAATAGTATCCATTAAATTATCGTAGTAATAGTTCGGAATGTTTTTCCCGTATTCATTGAGGGCACCACGGAGAATAGCATGCGATAGAGGATTTCCAGTCGTTTCAACTTCTTTCCCTAGGAAAAGGAAACTTTGTTTGTTTTGAGCCGCATAAATACCGTTGAACATGACATTGAGATTTCCAGACGTTGGATTTTTAAAACCTGTCGCAAAATCTGCTCCACTAGCTACAAAACGGTGTTGTTGATCTTCAACCGAACGAGCTCCAACTGCCATGTAAGAAATCAAGTCATCTACCAAAGGAAGGTTTTCTGGGTACAACATTTCATCCGCTGTCGTCATTCCTGTTTCAGAAATAACACGGTAATGCAGGTGACGAACCGCCTTGATCCCATTGATGAGACTAGGTGCTTCTTTGGCATTTGGTTGGTGAATCAAGCCCTTATAGCCATCACCATTAGTACGTGGTTTAGCAGTGTAGACGCGCATGACCATAAAGACACGGTCTTTTACTTCTTCTTGCAGTTTTGCCAAACGCTTAGCATACTCAAGAACTGCTTCTTCATTGTCAGACGAACACGGACCAATCACTAACAAAATGCGTTGATCTTCACCACGAATAATCGCTTCAAGTTCTTGATCGCGTTGTTGTTTATTGGCAAGTGCCTGTCCTTCTAATTTAGACAAACTACGAACTTCTTCAATATTAATTTTAGGGCTTTTGGCTGTAAATACCATGATTCATCCTCCTTATAAAGCAAACGGACGCCAAGCGAAAATTCACTTTTCACTAGGCATCCGCCTGAAAATTAGTCATTCTTAATGTCGTTTACCGTGACAGTTTTTAAATTTCTTACCAGAACCACATGGGCATAAGTCGTTACGCTTAACTTGGCTAAGATCCAAATCTGCAGGAAGCTCAGTCTGTTGTGCAGCAATATTACGAGTTGCTGTCGTACTGATATGACGCTCTGCTTGTGGACGCTCTTGTTCATGAATTTGTGCTTTCATCATCAAACGAGTCACATCAAACTCAATGGAACCAATCATATCATTAAACATACGGAAACCTTCTGCTTGATACTCAACGACTGGGTTATTCTGAGCATAACCACGGAGACCAACAGCATTTCGCAACTGATCAAGAGCATCGATATGGTCTGTCCACTTGTTGTCTACAACACGTAGGATCAAGACTTTTTGGAATTCTTTAACAGCTTCCTCATCACGAAGCTTAGCAACTTGGCTATCATAGACTTTCAAGGCACGTTGATAAAGTTCATCTTTGATTGCTTGGTCTGATAAACCTTCTAGGTCTGAAAGTGAAATTGAATCTTCTGGAAGCAAGTTGTATCTTGCAAAATTCAAGATAGCTTCTAGTTTTTCATCTTGTTTAGCACGCGCATGATTATCAACAACACGATTAATAGTGCGTTTAATCATTGCATGAATCTCAGGAGCCAAATCGCGATCAGCAGTGATGACATCGTAACGTTGTGAGTAGATAATCTCACGTTGCTCACGCATGACATCATCGTATTGAAGGACTTGTTTACGTGTGTCGTAGTTGTTTCCTTCAACACGTTTTTGTGCTGCTTCAACCTGACGTGTCAACATACGAGATTTGATTGCTTCGTCTGACATATTGAGACGTTCAAAGACACCCTTCAAGCGCTCTGAACCGAAACGTTTCATCAAATCATCTTCCAGAGAAAGGTAGAATTGTGACTCCCCTGGGTCCCCTTGACGTCCTGAACGTCCACGAAGCTGGTTATCGATACGACGGCTTTCATGGCGTTCTGTACCAATGACACAAAGTCCACCAAGTTCACGAACACCTTCACCAAGCTTAATATCAGTACCACGACCGGCCATGTTGGTCGCGATTGTAACTGCACCACGTTGGCCAGCATTCATGATGATTTGAGCTTCTTTGTAGTGGTTCTTGGCATTCAATACTTCGTGAGGAACGCCTGCGGCTACCAATTTTTTAGAAATATAATCACTGGTTTCAACTGCAACTGTACCAACCAAGACAGGTTGACCTTTTTGGTAGCGAGCTTTTACATCTTCGACAACAGCCTTAAACTTAGCTTCGATACTTGCATAGAGTAGGTCTGAGTGGTCGATACGTTGAACCGGACGGTTTGTTGGGATAGGAATAACACGAATATTGTAAATTTCGCGGAATTCTTCTTCCTCAGTCTTACCAGTACCTGTCATCCCTGACAATTTCTTATACATACGGAAAAGGTTTTGGTAGGTAATAGAAGCTGAAGTCTTGGTTTCATCTTGGATTGGCACACCTTCTTTGGCTTCAATCGCTTGGTGCAAACCATCAGAATAACGACGACCTTCCATGGTACGACCTGTAAATTGGTCGACAATCAAGATTTCCTGCTCTTCGCTGACCACATAGTCAATATCAAGAATCATGATGTAGTTAGCACGAAGGGCATTGTCGATAAAGTGAGTCAAGGCTACGTTTTCGATATCATAGAGATTTTCTAGTTTGAAGTAGCTTTCAGCCTTGTCAATACCAGAATCAGATAGACCAATTGTCTTAGACTGAATATCAATGATATAGTCATCCTTATCCAAAGACTTCACAAAATGGTCCGCCATATGGTAGAGTTGGCTAGTTTCAACTGCATTGGCTCCTGAAACGATCAAAGGAGTACGAGCTTCGTCAATCAAGATAGAGTCAACCTCATCGACCAAGGCATAGTTAAGCGGACGTTGAACCATATTCTCCGCACGAACAACCATGTTATCACGAAGATAATCGAAACCAATCTCTGAGTTTGTTGAATAAGTGATATCACACTCATAAGCTTCTTTTTTCTCCATTGGAGATTTGGCTGCCAAGTTGATCCCTACTGACAAACCAAGCCATGAGTACAACTCACCCATCTCAGTCGCGTCACGTTCTGATAGATACTCATTGACCGTAACTACGTGTACACCTTTACCTGAAAGGGCGTTAAGGTATACTGGCATAGTCGCTGTCAAGGTTTTCCCCTCACCAGTACGCATCTCAGGAACGTCACCATGGTGAAGAACGATTCCCCCCATAACCTGAACCTTATACGGGAAAAGACCAAGAACACGCTTAGCTCCCTCGCGTACAACAGCAAACGCCTCATACAAAAGTTGGTCAAGAGTCTCACCATTTTGATAGCGTTGTTTGAATTCTTCTGTTTTTGCTTTCAATTGCTCGTCTGTTAACGCAGCCATTTCATCTTCATATCTTAAGACTTTGTCCGCCATCTTTTCCAAGCGACGGAGTTCGCCTTTATCATTTTCGATGATTGTTTTTAGTAAATTTGCCATTTTTTTCCTTACTTTAAATTCTGAATATTTTAGAATGTTCTTTTTATTGTAGCATATTTGCCCAATTTTTTCAAGAAATATTCCGTTTTCCCTTAGGGCAAAAAAGGGCTAATCATCGAGATTAGTTCCTCTTAAAATTCCTACTCTTAGTTTCATTTTTCCCTAATTTAAACTTCTACTTAACTCAACATTGAGAATCGAAGCATCCTTCAGTTATTAGGCACTAATTTCCTCAGTTCTCTCAAGGAAGATTAGCCTTATTCTTTTCCAACTTCAGTTTTTTCATAAACTTTAGACAAGTATAAACTATCCAGTCATTGAGTAAGGATAAAAAGACTAAAACTATCCATATCAACCACCTAGCCAAATCCTTGGGCTCTAGTAAAATAAAATTAAATAAGATTAGCGAAAAAAGAGTGAAGGTTAGACTAAACAAGGCCATGAGAGGTAAATAAATCCAGTAAAAATAGTAAAGGAATGAAAAGTGCTTACTTCCTGGTCGTACCTTCCTTTGCCAACTAAAAAAGAAAAAATAGGGCACTAAAATCAACAATTGTAGCAACTTCTCCATCTCATCACCTCCAGAACTGTTTCCTATTTTTATTATAGCAAAAAGACCTGGAAAGTAGTTTCCAGATCTTGCAATTCTTAGAAATAAACGGCCAGTCTACTGTTTTGATGTAGAAGTACTAAAGTCAACCTTCGGAGCTGTCTTGGCTTCTTCGCTTTCTTTGAAGGTTTCTGCTTCTTTAAAGTTCATCATATTAGCAAAGAGAACAGTTGGGAAGCTTCTTAATTTTTGATTGTAGTCAGTTGCTGCCTGGTTGTAATCCTTGCGGGCTACAAAAATACGATTTTCGCTTCCAGCCAACTCCGTCATGAGTTGTTCCACATTTTGATTGCTCTTAAGCTCAGGATAGTTCTCTGTCAACACAAGCAGGCGTGAAATAGCTGAACTCAACTCACCTTGAGCCTCTTGGTTTTCCTTCGAAGTAACAGAGCCATTCCCAATTTTTGCACGTGCTTCTGCAATCTGGGTGAAGACCTCTGTCTCATGGTTCATTTGTCCCTTTACAGACTCTACCAGATTTCCAATCAAGTCTGAACGACGTTGAAGAGCTGTCGCTACATTTGCTTGAGCTTGTTCTACCTTGATCTGTTCGGAGACAAGACCGTTATAAGTACCTACAACCGAGCAACCTCCCAGCAAGATAATGGCTAGTAAAATGCTCAATACATAAATGATTCCTTTATTTTTCATATCTAAACTTACTCATTTCTTTAAATTTTATACTAACATTACCAATCATCAGAGGAACCTCCACCGTCAAAGCCTCCGCCGTCCCAGCCACCAGAAGAATCTGAACCTGAGTCTGACCAAGATGAATCTGAATCGGATGAGTCACTAAACCACCAGCCACCGCTAGACGAGTCACCGTTACGAGAACTTCCACCTCCTCTGATAACGGCAATAATGACTCCAATGATATATACCACCATCATGAATCCAAAGAAATCTTTTATGGGGTCATTTTTTTGACTGTAATTTGAGGAACTGCTTCTATTGCGACTCGATTTTTTCCCACTGATGCTATCAGAATAACGTTTGATTTTAGAGGATTCATCAGATGGAAATGTTCCACTTCCTCTATAAAACTGATTGTCCAAGCCTTTGGCAATCGCTAGAATTCCTTTACCATAGTCACCAGTTTTGAAATCTGTACGGCTGGCTGCCAAGATCTGCTTGGTTTGATAGTCCGTTATTCTAATGGCGGTGTTATTACTGGTTTCAATTCTTGATTTACGGTCTTGAACGGCTACTACAATGAGACTTCCAAAATTATCTCCTGAATAGCCAACCTTCCAGGCTCTAGCAGTCTCATTAGCTACTGTTTCAATGCTTTCTCCTTCTAAACTGTCCACGATATAAACTCCCACTTGAAGCTTTTCTGCCTTTTTACTATTAGCTTCATTCAAATCACGAATTTGTGTGATAGTGTCCTCTGTCAAATAGTGATTTGGATCGTAGATACCATAGTCTGGTTTTTCAGGTGCTGTGAATGCTGATAAGAAGAGAAATACCATCAGCAATCCAAGGATACGCGCCAAGAAACTTTTCTTTAACAATCTATATTTTTTCATAATAACCTCCCTGTGCAAGGAAAATTGTTTAGAGAATTATAGCATTTTGATTTTTACAAAGAAAGTACATTTTCATTACAAATCTATGACAAGAACTAAGAAAATGATGTTTTTTTGATGACAAATCGGATTCTCTATTCTGCATTAAATGGTCTAAATTTCCACCATATTGACTGCAATCTCTAGAAGGAATAAGCAGAAGCACTCGGAACCAATCTTAGATAAATTTTGGATCTGTTGACAAGCCTTATTTCTTGGCATTATAGTTCATAAGATTTGCATTTCTTGATATCCAACAACTCATGACAAAAGAGAGGCTTTGAGAGGGTGGAATTCCTCTGTACTACACCCCCGAAAAATTTAACTTTCGGGGTCTATACATTCTTAAATCTACTAGTCTTTGTATTCTTGTGGAGAAAATTTCAGATCCATAAAAAATTTTCAGAAATTTTTATTTTACAATATGATAAAAAATATAGGCATCGATATATTTATCTACTGATCAACCATTTTTAACGTTTTTTCCGTTATTCTCAAAATTTTCAAATCACTTGATGAATTTATGATGTTTTAGCACTCTCTGTTAGGGGTGCTAATTCACTGGATAATTTATTTTCAAAATAAATATCGGCTTCATCTGTCGTAGCGTTCAAATTATCTATTCACATGCTTTTTATAGCGAAAACTTCTACATCCTACGCGATAATCTATCTCAAAATAATAATAATGATCTCTGCCATCTTTGGCATTTTCCTTATTCAAGACAAAGTAGTTCTTTTGGTTCATAGCCATGGTGCGCAGAATGTCGTCAATCAGAAAAGTCAGAGGTACATTCATGGCAGAGTATTTTTGGAAATCTTCTTCAAAGCAGATGTAATCATCTGAGAAGTAATCCATCTGCAATTTGTTTTCATATAACTCTTTTCTAGTCATCAACTTCCTCCTGACAAAGTTGGATTGAGAGAATATCATCTACCTTTAGCAATCTATAACCCTCATCCGTTTTAACAGAGATTTCTTGAAGAGACAATTCTCTTAGTTCACCCAATATCGTGCTTTTATGATTTTTCTCCTTGACCACAAAAGAGCCTTTTAGTCGTCCGACATATAGCTGGGAAAGTAACAACAACTTCTCAACTGGATTCAAATCAGTCGACAAATCGACACGATTTTTTTCTTCACTGAGCGAAGTCGTATGCTCTGATAAAAAGAAGCCCATCCACTTCTGCATGCCTGGATCTTGATAGTCCCTCGCGGATTGGAAGGGCAAATAAGAGCGATCAATCATTTTAGTCCATCTAATCCTCCAGCAGAGTGCCCTCCGATCAGCTTACTTCTGGCAATACTTCTAGACGCATCCTCTAAGGCAGTCGCCTTCAAAAGGGAAGTAAAGCCGAATTGCTCTCGAATAGAATCAATGGCCGTCTGGAGCCTTTCTTCTTTTTCTAGCTTATCAACATCATCAAAAAGGGAAATCAAACCAAAGGACTCGTCCACAAATCCTGAATAACTAACGGCAACACTTCTGACAGCCCCAGAAGTATATTTGCTATGGAATAATTTCAGTACATAACTGACCAAAAGACTGGTGCTGTTAGTCGGCTCAACCTTCATCTGGGTATGGATGGAAAGTTTTTGTTCCTGCTTAGAAAATCCAAGATGAATAGACACAACTGTCGTCTTCTTTCTGGCCCGTCGAAGCCTGATAGCCACCTGCTCAGCCATCTCTCGAAGGATAATTTCGATATCTCGCTGCTTGACATAATCTCTCGGTAAAATTTGCGAATTGCCTAAGCCGTGAGATTTGGCTTTATAGGGCTTGTGAACATTACTCTCATCAATTCCATTTGCATGAAACCACAAGCGAAGTCCAGCTTGCCCAAGTTCTTTCTTCAGGGCATCAGGATTGCTATTGGCTAATTCCTTAATCGAATAGATTTCCAAGCTATTCAAGCGCTTCTCCATCCGATGCCCAATCCCCCAAAAGTCGGTCATCTTTGGAATGGACCAGACCTTATCCTCCACATCTTTGTAAGACCAATTGGCTCGCATAGTCGGTGTGTGCTTGGCTTCATTATCCAAAGCCAACTTAGCAAGCAGAGGATTGGCATTCGACATACCGACTGTCGAGTAAATCCCGGTCTGCCGCCAGATATCTCTCTGGATACGAGCCGAAAGTATGTCCAACTTATCTTTACGAGAAATCTGCTGGTCTGGGACAAAATAATTGAGCGAACTGGTTAGATCAATAAAGCCTTCATCAATTGAATAAGGATAAATATCATCTGGACTGCCATAGTTCTGAAAGATTCCTTGGATTTCCATATTAACTGCGATATACTTATCCATCCGAGGAGGGACAATGACGGTCACCCGAGCCCAATCTTCGATAAATTTCACATAGTCTGGATCTGTCCGTAAGCCTTGTTTCTTAGCATTGTAGTAGGAAAATTTGCGCGTCTTGATATCAAAAGGCAGGTCATGAGCACGACCTACATTTGCTTTCCCAAAGACCTTTTTAAACATAGGCGAGGAGGCAAGAATAAGCCCAACAGAATTATCCGCCCGACTCATGACACAAAGGGAGGTTTTAAGAGGATGAAGCCCTCTTTCCACACACTCAACACTGGCATAAAAGGACTTCATATCGACAAAGGCAATATCACTTTTGGGCTCTCTGGAATAATCAAAGTAGCCCATAGCCTATCCCTCCATGGGTAGAAAATTACCCACAATAATGCCCACAATCCGCGGATCTTCCTCATAGGAGATAAAAATATCCTTGTATTTAGGATTGATGGAGACCAGACGTAAACCTTCTGCCTCTCGATAGACCCGTTTGATATAGGTCCGGTTATTGCAAACCACTGCATAGACAGCACCATCATAATCAAATCCTGTCTCACGAATCAAAGCTACTGAACCATTTTGATATTTGGGTTCCATAGAATCTCCAGAGACCCAGGAAGCAAAATCGTGAGCTAGTTCCTCATTAAAGTAAACCGTGTCAAAGTTTCGATCATCATAAACTGCAGCACCGATCCCAGCTGACATGCGTTCATAGACATGATACTCGAAAAGTTTTTCTGAAATAGCAGTCACCTTCTTGGCTTGTTCTTCTTGAGCCAAGTCGCGAGCATAGACTATCACCTTTTCTTTTCCTTTATTGGAAAGGCTATTATAGAGACGGACAATCTCGATTTGAGTAAAATAGCCTTTTGGTACTTTTAAAATCTCTTCTAGCTGTTTAACTTTTTCTTTAGAAGGCTCCTTGACTCCACGCTCCCAAGCCGAATAGGCCTGAAAACTAATGCCAAGCTGCTCCGCAATCTCTTTTTGTGTTAACTTTAACTCTTTTCTTCGAGCCTTGAGTTTTTCTGGTTGGTACATGGTTTACCTCCTAGTGGGATATTTCATCGTAGGTTGACTTTTTTGAAACTCAACCATTTTGGTTTATTTTTATTATATAAAAAAAGTAGACGAATGTCTACTAGAAATGTTGAGTTTTGGCAAACGACTGGTAATGATGATGCTATAGATTCCTTATCTCAAATACTGCCGTATGAATCCACTCGTTATGCATTTGAAAGTCATTCTCTATGATTCTACTAAAGGTGAAACCATTTTTTAAAAGCACTCTCTGAGAGATCAGATTGTCCGTTGCCGTCCCTGCGATAATCTTATGTAAACCATAAGTAGTAAAGGCCTTTTCTAAAACGAGTTTAACCGCTTCACTTGCATAACCTAAATTAGTAACATTTTCTCCGATCCTATATCCAAGTTCTGCTGTTTTTCGATCATCCTCTAAGACACTTAAATTGATTCTTCCGACCATAGTACCTTGTGCATCTCTAATAAGATGCATGTAGACATCATGATTCTCTTGTTCCCTTAACAATTCCCTTGTAATTTCTTTAAAACCTTCTGAATCAAAATAGGTAGCTGGTCTAGGAGGTAAATTCCGCTCAAAATACTCCCGATTTTCTTTTTCAAAAGAATAAACATCTATGCTATTTTCTTCAGACATCAGCTCTAAACTTATCACTCTAAACCATCTCCTATCATTCTCTAAATTCAAATGTACTCATGTTCACACAAAGTGACATTTACAGAATTTACAGAGCTATCTTAATTTTTTCATATCGTATCTACATTATAACACAACATACTATGAAGAAAAATAATATCCAATGTTAAAACACATTTCACCTCATAAACTGCGTCATACGGGAGCAACACTCGCTAAACAGGCTGGAACGCCTATGGAAGCTATTTTTAACCCCTACCTACTTCATCTTCATAAAATGATAATGACTTACAAATAAAGAAGAAAACCATCTCATTAATTCTGAGATGGTTGATTATTTAGTCTACTTTATAAAAAACTTGTTCTGAGCTAGTTGGAGCAGCTTGACCAGCAGTAAGCCTGTTTTTACTTAAGTCAGAATCTAACCCATCTATAATAAGTCCAGCAGGGTAAACACTCATTCCATACCCTGTAAAACCAGATCTAACACTGAATTCAATAGTTCCATGGTTACCCATGCTCACTTTCTCAATGTTTCCACTGTTTACTAGTCCATTTTTATCGAATGTAAACTCTTGTCCAAGCCCATTTCTCCATGTCCCAACTAGAGTAGAGAAATCTCCATTTAGAATAGCTTGCTCATCTATTTTTTGTGATCTAGCATTCGTTTTCTCTTCTTGTGTCGAAGGTCTTTCCTCCTCCGTAGTAGTAATACTCTCTTGAGAAGTCGTTGAACTAGTGGTTGTTGTACTTGTTGTTGTCATACTAGTAGTAGAACGCTGTTCCGTTGTAGGAGTATTCACTACTTCTGCATCTTGCTTCTTATGATTAAAAAAGAAGAAGAGAGAACTAATCAGCACTATAGCAATTAAGCAACTTAACAGAATCAAAAGCCAATTTATGCCTTTTCCTATTTTCATTTATAACTCCTTTATACTATTCTCATTTAATTATATCATACTACACTCATACAAGTAACAAAATATTGGACTTAAATATATTATTTGGGTGAATTTTGTATTTTTGAAACAAAAAGACATCCAAAAGAAAATTCTTGAACGTCTGTAAATGTTGATAGTATCGTATTGATTAACGTTTTGAGGC
>NZ_KV804219.1:0-15789 GCF_001811305.1 Streptococcus sp. HMSC056C01 | reverse complement strand
TCGCAACAACTGTGTCAATTGCACCAATTTAGTAAGAAAGTACAAAAAAGAACACCTCGAAAGGTGCTCTTTGTAAGTATTGTAATTCTCTCGAAGAACGTTTACTAAATTGTGATGCTTTACGAGCTTTCTTAAGACCTGGTTGGGGCACCACTTATTTCATCTAATTTCAAAGTGTTTTAAAATCAACATTTTCATAAGCTTTCAAAAAATAAAATTTCAACTAATTTTAAGCAATTTCATCAAAATAAGGTAAACTTTCATCAAAAATAAGCAAAAATCGAACCAGAATATCAAAAGTTTCCCTTATATAAAATTTTCACATATATACTAATTTGTTTCCATTCATTAGAAAAGAGAGCCACTGCTCTCTTTTAATTTATCACTATACATGTTTGATGAACAATTTTTTCCTATTCCAACAATGTATACTCTCCACTTTCCAACAAATCTATTACTTTTTGTACAAATTGTTTTGATAGTAAATCCACAATATCTGCTCCACGAGTTTGAAAGTCTTCATCTATCTCTTTGATTTCTAATTGAGAATTTTTTACTCTTTTTTCATCAATTGGAGAATGAAAACTATATTCACCTATTTCATAGTACAAAAAATAAAGATATTCTTTCTTACCTAAACTATAATCAAAAAATTCAATTTCCTTGTTAGTGTCATAGTCATAGTAACTATTTTCCCAAACTATAGCATTTCTTTTTTCGTTATATAGCTTTTCATAATTTTTTTCATAACTATAGACTCGTTGTTTTTTCTCTCCTATATATTGTTTATGAATCATTATTGGTTTATATTTACTCAATAGTTTTTCTTTCATATCATAGTATTTTTCCATATTTTCTTCAGCATCTTCAATGTTATTTTGTTGATGTAAATAATATCTTGCGTTTTTATATTCTTTTATCTTGTCGCGATAGTTTTTAGCTCGCTTATTTACAGAGTATATACATTCTGCAATGATAGCATTAGTGAGTTCTTTTCGTTTGAGTAAATCTGAGTATCTTTTAGGGGTTCTCATATCGTCAATCCTTTCATTTATTAAAAAGAGGGGTTACCCCTCTTTCTTTCTATCTAAATTTTCGTTTTCCTGCTAAAGCAAATAGTCCAACACTTGCTCCAAGCAATGCTAAAAGTCCTGACTCCTTCGATCCTGTATTTGGAAGTTGTTTCTTAGGTTCTGCTTTTGCATTTGTAGCTTGTGCAGGAGCTTTATAAGTTTTATCGTCTTTAGTTCCTACCGTTACTTTCTCTACAGTGTAATCAACCACGTTACCTTTATCATCTACAACTGGTACTGGTTGGTAGCCTGCTTTTTCAAGTTCTTTACGTTTGGCATCGGCAAGTTCAGCCAAGCGTTTTGTTTCGGCTTCTTCGTATTTAGCTTTAGCAGTTTCGTAAGCAAATTTCGCTTGGTCTGCTGCAAGGCTCTTAGTTTCAGAGTCTACTTTAGCTTCGTTTTGTGCTTTGTAAGCATCTTTAAGCTCTGCTTCTGCGTTTTCAAACTCTGCTTTTACTTCTGCCAAGCGAGTGTGCGCACCGTTAAGGTCTGCAAGCTCTTTTTCGACTTGTTTAACTTCTTCTTGTGCATGTTGAAGTGCTTTCTTAGCAGTAGATACCGCTTGGGCTTTGCTTGTAGCAATCGCTTCAAGCTCTTTCATCTTATCTTCTTCTGCTTTAAGCGCTTCTTGTGCAGTTTTAAGAACTTGCTCAGCGTCTTTCAATTTTGCTTGCGCATTTGTAAGAGCTTCTTCTTTAACAGACTGTGTAGTAGTCAAAGTGTTGACAAGAGCGTTAGCGTTAGAAAGAGTTACTACTGCCTGATCATGACGTTCTTTTGCTGCATCAAAGGCTTTTTGTGCGTTAGCAAGTGGGCTTTCACCTTTCTTCAAGGCAGTCAGATTAGCTTCAGCATTTGTAAGAGCAATTTTCGCATCTGATTCTGCTTTTGTTTTTGCTTCAAAAGTAGCTTGTGCATTGTCACGAGCAGTCATAGCATCAGCAAGCGCTTGACGAGCTTCACTCAATTTACGCTCAATCACTTCATCGCTAAGTGGGTTTGCAATCGGAGTTTTGTCCCATTTAGAGTCCTTTACTTCTTCATTACGAATAGCAGTTAAGAAGTGAGTAGTATAGAAATCATCTGTCTTGCTTTGTGCGACACCACCAAAGTAGATAGTTTCATGAGCATAATCGAACTGAAGGATACCTTGAGTGTGTCCATAGTCACCCTTAGTTGAAACCAACATCACAAGGTCATTATACAACTGTTCTTTCATTTCACCAAGAGTTTTACGATAAACTCCGTCAGCATCGTCAAAATCATGGAAAACATAAGTAGTTACAGTGTTTTCATAATACTGTTCACCCTTGCTTTCTTCCTCGGCATCTGTTGTAGGCATACCATATTCTTTAGCAACCTTGTTAATACCGATAGCGTAGTGTCCAACACCACCTTTAGCACGATAGTCATCTTTCATGGCTTTAGAGAAGTTTGCTTTCACATACTCTTTAGCAACTTTATCAGCAAATTCAAGAGAAGTTTTTGAAAGAACAACATCTGAAAGCCCAAGTTGGCGGCGCATTTGGTTAATAAGGTCAACCACATAGTAGTTCAACTCATCTTTAATCGCTTGTGGGAGATTGTTAATATCGTAGCGAGTTTTATCGGCTTGGTCGGCTTTGCTTGGAACGTATTTGTTGAGTTTCTTGTTTTCTACTTGTGCATTTACGATTTTATCATAAAGCTCCATAGTACGTTTATTACGTTCCTCAGAAGTCCAAGAACTTGTATCTTGGTCATTATAAGCCATATTCTCTTTCACTGCTTGAATGAAAGCTGGTGAAAGAGTAATGGTTTGTTTCTTAGAGCTATCTTGAAGGGCATCAAGCACAGATACCGCTTGGTTGTAAGTAGCAAGAGCGTTATCACGGTTAGTTGTTGCTTCTTTAGCTTCGTTTTCAGTACGCTCTACATCTTGTGTAGCAGTTTTAACGGTCTTTTCAGCTTGGTTTAGTTGGTCAGCAAGCTCACCGTCCAACTTCTTAGCGGCATCAAGAGCAGTTTGTGCATCGGCTTGGGTTTGTTTGCTTGTAGCTTCTTCTTTAATAGCTGCGTCTTGTTTCTCTTTAGCGTCAGCAAGACCAACACCATTTAAAGCATCCTCAGCAGTTTTCACTTCTGCTTTAGCATCAGTGACTCCATTTTGCGCTTGAGTCACTTCTGCTTGTTTTGTACCAACAGTTTTACCTTGAATAGCAACGTTACGGTCTGCATCATCTTGTTCAGTTTGCGCAGAAGATACCCCTTGTTCAGCAGTTGGAACTTTTGCTTTAGCAGTTTCCACTTTCTTCTCAGCATCTTTGATAACTTCAGGTGTTGCTTTGTCAGCAGTCTTTTGAGCATCGTCTTTAGCTTGTTTTAAGTCAGCGACTTTCTTTTCTGCCTTATCAGAATTTTCATTCGCTTGATCCAAGACTTCTTTTGCTTTGTCTGTATCTTCTTGAGTTTGTTTAGCAGTAGCACCAAGTTCAGCGACTTCTTCCTTAGTAGGAGTTTTCACTTCCACTTTCTTAGGCGCTTCTTTCTCTACTAAAGCTGGTTCGTTTTTAGCATCTGTTGGGATTACTGATGTAACCTCACTTGCGTGAGCAGTTCCGATAAATCCAGTTGCTGCGATGGCAGAAATAACCGCACCCGTATACAATTTTTTAGCAGTACTATGACTATTTTCCGTAGTTTTTGACATTTATAAACTCCTTTTGTACAATGCCCTATGCATTTTATTAAACTATAGTACCATTTTACCATACTTTTCTTGTTTTTGGATAGTTTATTATACTTATTTTTAAATAAAACAGATAGTAAAATGGTAGATAGTATGGAATATAATAAATTACAAAAGCATATCTCATTTCGCATACGTGAATGCAGAAAAGAGCAGGGATTAAGTCAAGAAAAATTGTCTGAAATCGCTGGGTTAGGTGTTAAAGCGATTCAAAATATAGAGAACATGAAGTATGATTTTAAGATAAAGACACTTGAATCGGTGATCAAAGCCCTAAATCTAACGGTCGAGGAGTTCTTCAACCTACAATCATTTGAATCAGATCGAGAAGATTCTTCAGAAGTACTTTTTGAAAACTTAACAAAATTACCCAAAGACAAGCAAGGAAAAATTATATCTTCATTTAATGAGATTGTAAAAAATATAAAATAGAAAATCATTTTATAAATATCAACAAAAAATTCCTCCACAAGATAATATTGTGGAGGAATTTTTATCAAAACACTAATAGATACTTCTTATTTACATAAAATTAGCATTATTTATTAAATAAGTCCAAAATAATAATCGGATAAGCATTTATATTTGAGTAATTAGTTTTTTATTAATCATAAATAGATATTATCATAATGATCAGCTTCTTTAATTCTATCAAAAAAGTTTTTACTATTTTGATTTACTAACTTCTCATAAGTTCCTAAAACTTTAAAATGATTATAATCTTTTTCAAGTTTTGATAGAGATTTAACCTTAATTTTAATAGTTCTATCTTTAATAGTTACATTTACATTATAAAAGTAATTAATTATATGAAACCATTGATTATATTCAACATCCACCAATGCTTTACGATCCTTCGATATACTTTTACCTTTTCTTATAGTATTATTACTAAACTTGGGTAACTGACGAAATTCTAAATTTATATTTTTATTTGACTTATAAATTAAATTTATACAAATTTTTTGTTTAACAATAGCAACATTACTAGATATGCTAGTTTTTTTAATTGTTTGTATCACTTCTTTAGATACTTTTTTCTTGCCCTTTCCATCTAAAACAAGCTTTTTATTTTTAAATACATTCTTTCTAGGCAGCTCAGTTTTCAAATACTTACTATTACTATTTGGAGATTTGCAATAAAGTCTATGATTCTTTAATCCCTTGAATTTATGCTTATGAATAATATAACCGGATACTTTATTTGGGTTTAAATCATCCCATTCCTTTGAAAACTCCTGTCCTTTTGTAATATTAAGAAATTTATCAATAAGTTCAACTTCAGAAGGATAATTTAGATTGAAAACATACCCCTTTGAACTTAATAAGGATAAAAATTTCTCGAATTGTTTTCTACTCAAGCTTAAATTATCACCCGACACTTCTTTAAGAATATTGTTAATTATACTCATTTCTTTTGTATAAGAATTTTTATTCAACCTAGTTCCTAAGTTTCTTTCCACCTCTCTCTTTATTTGTTGTTTTAAATCACTATCTACATTGTTATCCAATATCTTTAAAGAAGGTAATAAGAAATGAGTTAAATTATAAATATCGCATAGCATAGCTACTTCAAGTGAGTCCTCTTTACTATTTTTACCTTTCATTAAGTACTTTGAAAACTGTTCTTCTAAAACTTTTTTTAAAAAATAATCATTGAACATCTCATGAGCAACAGACATTTTATCAAAAGCAAATAATAATTCTAATCTACTTGATTCTTTTTTAGGCTCATCTTTACACCATTTTGCTAAGGTATCTTCTGATTCTGGGGCTTTTTCTTCAAAATATTTATCTAAAAAAGCTCTTCTCGAATAAGATTTACTTTTTTTATCTCTCTTTCGCTGAGCATCTATAATTCTGTTAAAATTTTCTAATAAAAAATCTTTTTTAACATCTGGAAATCTTTTTTTATTTATAAACTTCGCCAATTCATTCATAGAAATTTCTTTTTCAGAAATATCATTATATTGTATTTTTTGTAATAACTCATCAGAAGATATTTCTTGATCGGGGCTAATCTGATTTTTTAAAAAATCTACTATATCTCTAACACTAATTTTTCCAGAATAAAATTCAGAATTAAAATAATCATATTGATTCATAACACACCTACTATCTAAAATAAAAATGAGATGTACGTTGCTTTTCAAGCTCACATACTTAAGTTTTAAATATCAGACAATTTTATCTCACTATAATAGTATATCATTTTTTATAAGGCTTTGTATTTAAACTTAGTCAGGATTTTATAAAATTAAAACTGCGGAATTTATTTCAAACCCGCATCTCAACCAAGATAAAAAAGAGATATACTATAGGGGAAGTTAAAGTTATAACTTTTTACTCGTCAGCATTCTAGAAAGTCTGACCATGAATTTGACAGGAGGAATTAACATGTCAAAAGAAAAAAAATTAACACCCGGTAACCGCGAAAGTGCAAGAGCATTTTTGGATGCTTTATCAACTTCTGTTGATGTTCCTTCAGCTATTAAAGTAGTTGACAAAAACGATGGTATCATGAATGAAGGTCAAGAAAATCAACGTTCATGGGCATCTTTAACATGCGTAGATAAAAAACTCTACGATCAGTTCGCTAGTATTGCTCAAGAAGCTTACTGTCCAACTTTTAAAATCAAGTTGAAAAACTATCAAAACGAGAACTTAGATAGTTTGATTAACGCTGACATCACACTTAACAACTATGATGTAGCATTTGTATTTGACAAGCTCAAGCAACCAATCGGTTTAGCTCTTGTCACCGAGCTTTCTGATATTTCACTTAAATAAGAAAGAGGATTCGTATGAAAAATTTTGTAAGAAAAACCATGGAATTAGAGTGGTACTATCAGCTTTTCATAGCTTCAATTACCTTTGTTTTACTAGCACTACTTCTTAAGTTCCTATTATGGATAGTGCCAATTATATTAGGTTCTTTGTTAATCATGTGGCTTGTCACAGATGGAGAAATTTTCTCCGTAGCTTGGCATCGATACAAACAAAGAAGTCAAACTGCTATTAATCCTTTATTTGATAGCTTCTATAACTGGTTAACAGAAGTCGGTGTAACAGAACTACCAATCTCTTCACTAAGTTACACACAAGGTGTCGAAGTTGCAGAACAAGGCATTTACTTTGTTCATATTGACAAAGAAATCTCTGACGAAGCTCTTGAAGACTTTGCAACAAAAGTAAGACAAGTTGTAAAAACTATGTCAAACGATTCTACAGATAGCGTTGTGAAGCGTGTCAAGCGCGAACCCTTTCTTGCAATCAAAGTTCGTTTAGTGTCAACTCATGACATGATGCTAATGCAAAAAACTCAAAGAGAAGAGGACTTCTAGCATGATAAAAAATATTTTCGAGGTCAATAGCAGAGGTCAACCAACCTCTGCATCTATTGACATTAACCGATTTTTCGCATGGATTATTGCAGGCCCGTCTGGTTCGGGAAAATCCACTTTTTTGAGAAGACTTTTAGGACTCATTTCATTTCATGATACAGATGCTGAAGCTTACTTTTTGGATTTTAAAGCAGATGAAGAAATGTTTTCAATGACTAGTGATCATGTCGCAAGAGGTTTTAACTGTCTAGAATTATTCGAAACAGTCTACCAACGTTTTGAAGCTAGACTTGATAAGCAAGAACAAAACTCGCATAATCTTTACCTAATTTTTGATGAGTGGCAAGCTTTTCTCGCTTATCTAGAACAGACAGATAAGAAAAAACATAAGGAGGTACTTTCTAAGATGTTAATGATGAACAGCATGGGTAGAAGCTTAGGTTTACGAATCATTTTATCTAGTCAACGTTTCTTAATGTCTGATTTGCCAGGGCGCTATAACTTCAACTGTATAATTTCATTATCCACTAGTTTTCTCATGTCTACGAATAACAGGCAACTTCTATTCCCAGATATGGAAAAAAGCGAAGTTGTCGTAAAACCTAGAGGGTATGGATATTTCCAATTAGAGGGAGAAGCTGTCAAGATGTTTCGTACGATCCAAGTAAGAGACGAAGAACGGTTAAATCAGCGGATACAAGAGCTATTTTCAAGATATAGCTAGCGCTTTTTCTGCTACACTTGTTTAGCGCGACACTGACCTTACCTAAGGAATTCATCGGTATAGGTGTCGGCACGACATTACCAGCAGAAAAATGCCTATTCGCAAGGGCTTGAGGGGTGGAGATTTTTTAAGCGTAACGATGCCAAAGGCAGGGAGTGAAGCGAAGAAAAATACTACCCCGTCCCTTGTTGAATTGGCAAGCGTTCTCGGGTCGATGATTTATCATCGGGCAGGAGAGGCTGGGGTTTGGGGCAACGCCCCAAGAGTTACTACAATTTAATTTTTAATTATTCCTAACGCGTGTTAGACTGGGCTTGTCAACGGTCTAACACTAGAATAGTTAAAAGAATAATTAAAGAATAGTTAAAAAAGAAAGGTTTAATATAAATGACTTCAAAGAAGAAGGAAGCACTTTTAACTTCTATATCAATTACACAATACTTTGATACGACTTATTGGAAAAATGGTTGGGATGAAGAGCTCATTAAATCCGAAAATGTCGAAAAAATTCTTGAAGAAATAGTCAGAAGAGCTAGTGAAGTGGCAATAGTTTCTGAAGCATATGCAATTAAGCATGACAAGGACACATCCGTAGGTTTTGACAGTGTAACTAATTCAACAACCTCCGAACTAAAAGAACCCCATATCCATGCCTTACTAAAATTTTCAAAAGGTGCTACATTAACCGATTTAGCCGAAAAAATCGGATTAGCAGAACAGTATCTCGAAAAAGCGAAGTCTGGTAGATATGGCTACGATAACTTATTGGCTTACTTAATTCATGCGAAAGATAAAGATAAGTATCAATATTCCCCTGATGAGGTATTCACTTTGATAGGAAAAAACTACTTAGAAATCTATCATCAAAGGAAAGAGAGTTGGCTAAAAGGAAAAGCTAAAAAAGAGGTACAGAAAAGTTTTGAAGACATTGATTTCCTAATCGATAATATTTTGAACGAGAATATCACTAAAAATGACATACTTCTCGATAAGAAATATCACACGCCATATATAGTACATAAAACTAGAATAAACGATGCGTTTAAAACTGTTGGAGAAATTAAAGGTGCCAGAACAAAAGATGAACTGGAAAACGGAGAGTTCAAAAAGACTATTTTATTCATCTATGGTAATTCTGGACTTGGAAAGTCAAGGTTCGCAAAAGAATTAGCTAAAGATATCATTCAGATGGCAAAACTAAACAACAAAAAATGGCAATCAATCACGACTGCAGGCACTAACATGTTTGATGAAGTAAACGGAGAAGAAATCCTACTACTTGATGATGTTCGAGGAGATAGCTTAACTGCTTCGGACTGGTTAAAAGTTCTGGATCCATATAATATCAGCCCAGTATCTGCACGTTATCAAAATAAAATAGGTGCTGCTAAGGTCATTATTATCACAAGTTCTAAACACCCTTTAGCTTTCTTCTACTATACCAAAGGAAATGCTTATGAAGATTTATCTCAATACGTTAGGAGAATTGAACATCTAGCAACGTTAAAGGGTACGAGTGAGAAGCCTATTTTTTACGAATCTCATCCTGTAAGAACTATGAACTATAAGAGAAGAATACCAGAGATCGGATATGATGTTTACTTGTCTTATGATTTCACACCTGGGAACGAAATGAAAAGCAAAGAAGAGCTTCTATCCATGTTAGTTTCAAAAGTAGGATTCAACAATCAATGGGACATATGGGCATATGACAAAATAAAAACCCCATCCGAAACTTTGGCGAGCGAGGACGAGGTTGCAGATAATCAAGAAAAGTAAGTAGGGTATCTCTTGATACCTCTATTATACCATACATTGGAGGAACAAATGCAAGTAATTATACCAGACGAACAAGTTCAACAAATTCAGCAACTACTAGCTGAACTCATCAAGAAAGAAATTGAAAATAGACTGAACAATAGTAACCTTGAAAGTCCGTTTTTAAACAAACAACAAGCTTGTCACTACTTGGGTATCTCAAACAATACTCTCGATAGTTGGATTAAACGAGGACTGCCTGCCATAAAAATAGGCAAGACTATACGATTTAATAAAGAAGCCATTAATTCTTGGCTTTACTCACAAAACTAGAAATATCTATATTTTTGTTTTATAATAGTCATGATATTTTCTGGTTCGATACACAAGGAGAATATCATGACTATCAGTAAGACAAAAAACGGAACTTATCGCTTAAAAGTCTATATCCCAATTGAAGCACGAATGCCACTTGGTATTGTTAATAGCAATTATTACGATAAGAGATTCAAAACAAGAAAGGAGGCAAGGCAAGCTGAGATAGACTTACTTACCAAGTTAAATCAAATAGAAGATAATGAGTTTATAGGACTAGCAAAAGGAGATATTCTTTTCTCAGACTTCTATAACAATATCTGGTGGGACTCTTATAAAGCAGGACAAACCACATCCACTTCTAAGCCACCAAGCAGGTCAACAGTTGCTAATACCAAAACATGTTTTGAAAAACATATACTACCACTTCTTGGAAACTATACGATACAGTTTCTAAATCAAAATAAGCAAGTTATCTTAAATCTAATGACATCTAAGGCTAATGAATATGCGAACTTCAAATCTTTACGTAGCTATGTGATTTCCATTTTTGATTGGGCAGAAGAACTTGAGTATATAGAAGCTAATAAAGTTGCAAAAATATTAAGAAGAATAAAAGCCACTAAAAAGATTCAACTTGCAGAGGCAAAGAGAGAGGAAGATTTATATCTAACTCATGAACAACTCCAAGAATGGTTCTCAGCATTTCAAGAAGATTTAGAGAATGATAAAATAACCCTTAAAGATTATGTCCTATTTTATCTCACTTTTTTCTTAGGCGATAGAAAATCTGAAACCTATGCTCTTCAATGGAAACATATCGACTTTTCAAAATCACAGATTCAGCTAATTCAAGCTTTAGATAGATATGGACAAGTAAAATCTACTAAGGGAAATAAGAAAACTATTTTCTCTATTTCTAATGACTTACTTCAACTTCTTACCTCTTGGAAAGAACAACAAAAATATGAACTAGCAAAGTTTGGCATCATCAGTAACCCAGAACAATTTGTTTTTACATATATCGACACAAGAGGAAACATCAACAAGCCTTTACATGCTGACTATCTAAACAATAAAATGAAAAGCATCAGAAAGCGACATAAAGAGCTGGCACATGCTACACCTCATAAACTGCGACATACAGGAGCAACGCTTGCTAAACAAGCAGGAATGAGCTTAGAAGCTATTTCTGAGGCTCTAACACACAGTGACACAGGAACAACACAGATTTATGTAAATACTTCTAATGTAGTTCCTATGGCAGTTGGTGAATTTGCTTTAAAGTCTCTAAAGCAATAAGGTAAAAATAAGGTAAACTTTGAGGTGAACTTTTCAAAAAAACACGAAAAAAGCACCCATAAGGTAAACTTTTGAGTGCTTTGAAACGTTGATATAATCGTATTGATTAACGTTTTGAGAATTGTGATGCTTTACGAGCTTTCTTAAGACCTGGTTTGGAAAGTATGGATTTCAGTTGGACTAAAAACAGCGTAATATAACGGCTTTTCAGAACTATATCTACTAATTAATTTCATAAAATATGAATCATTATTTTTTAAATAGGGGAATAGTTTAGGTCTGTAAGAATTAACTTATACACTTACAAGGTTTATTCTGATCGACTTTATAACTGTCTACGAAAAAAAGACAGAAATGAGAGATTGAGTGTGGGGAAAAAACTATTAGGTGTAGTTTCAATACTTCTACTAATGCTTTTGCTTATATTTAATGCAAGTAAATAGTCAATTCGTCCGAGCATTTCCTTCTCCATCTCCGTAGCAGAAAGTTGAGTTTATTTAACAAACTGATAAAATAATAGAGAAACTAGTTATTTCGAGGCCAAATCATGAACCTATCAAACGTATTTCAAAAATTATCCCCAAATACTCCCATCTTACAAGCTACCTTTGGTCTGGAGCGCGAATCTCTACGAATCAATACTGAAGGCCGTGTCGCTCAAACGCCACACCCTGAAAAATTGGGTTCTCGCAGTTTCCATCCCTATATCCAGACAGATTATAGCGAACCTCAACTAGAGCTCATTACACCGGTAGCACAGTCGACCACGGAAGCTCGTCGCTTCCTCGGGGCCATCACCGATGTGGCTATTCGCTCAATGGATAAGTCAGAATATCTTTGGCCTTTATCCATGCCACCTGTGATTGTAGAAGAAGAGATTCAGATTGCCCAGTTGGAAAGTGACTACGAGTATCAATACCGAGTTGGTTTGGCAGAACGCTACGGCAAATTGCTCCAGTCCATATCTGGAATTCACTATAATTTTGAACTCGGCAAAGATCTGACCCAGCAGCTCTTTGAAGTCAGTGACTATGACGATTTACTGACCTTCAAGAATGCCCTCTATCTCAAGTTAGCTCAGAACTTCTTGTGTTATCGCTGGCTCTTGACCTACCTTTACGGAGCAAGCCCGCTAGCAGAAAAAGGGTTTTTGACAGATGAAATTGGTTGCGTGCGGTCGATTCGTAACTCCAACTACGGCTATGTCAATGCCCCCGATGTTCACATTTCCTTCTCTTCACTGGAGCAATACGTGACCGACATCGAAAACGCTGTTGGATCTGGGCAACTGTCCGCCGAAAAAGAATTTTACTCTGCCATCCGTTTACGCGGTGCTAAGACTAGCCGGGACTTTTTGACTAAGGGCATCTCCTATCTAGAGTTCCGCAACTTTGACCTCAACCCCTTTGAGCCACTGGCAATCAGCCAAGAAACACTAGACACCACCCACCTCTTTGCACTCGCACTCTTGTGGCTAGACGACATGGAGCAAGTCGACGAAGAATTGGCAGTAGCTGCTACTCTCAACAACCAAATCGCTCTCAGCCATCCCCACACACCACTTCCTAAAGAGGCTGACCCTAAACCTATCGTGACAGCCATGAAGGACATCGTCGCTCACTTTGGACTGGATGACTATTATAGCCAGCTTATCACTAAGGTGGAGGCCTCTCTTCTTGATCCACGTTTGACCCTTTCTGGAAAAATAGCAGAGCAGGTTGAAGAAGGGTCCCTTGAAAAATTTGGCCAACAACAAGGACAAGCCTTTCATGACTACGCTTGGACAGCACCTTATGCCCTCAAAGGCTATGAAAACATGGAACTCTCCACCCAAATGATTCTCTTTGACGCCATTCAGCTGGGCTTGAACGTAGAAATTTTAGATGAGGAAGACCAATTTCTCAAACTCTGGCATGGTGACCATGTGGAGTACATTAAAAATGGCAACATGACATCCAAAGATAACTACGTAATTCCACTGGCCATGGCTAATAAGGTTGTGACCAAAAAGATTTTGGACAAGGCTGGTTTTCCAGTACCTGCGGGAGCAGAATTTGCTAACAAGGACGATGCCTTGCGGTACTACGGACAAATAGCCAACTCTGCTATTGTTGTCAAACCCAAATCCACCAACTTCGGTCTGGGCATTTCCATCTTCCAAGAGCCAACAAGCCTTTCTGGCTATGAAAAAGCCCTAGACATCGCCTTTTCGGAAGATAGCCATGTGCTAGTCGAGGAGTTTGTGGCAGGGACCGAGTACCGTTTCTTTATCTTGGATGGAAAATGCGAGGCTGTCCTGCTCCGCGTCGCGGCCAATGTCGTAGGCGACGGAAGCTCAAGCATCCGAGAATTAGTCGAAAAGAAAAACCAAGACCCTCTGCGTGGTCGCGACCATCGCTCACCTCTTGAAATCATCAATCTGGGTGATATTGAATTACTCATGTTGGAACAGCAGGGTTACACACCTGATACAGTCTTGCCTAAAGGTAGCCAAACCTTTCTGCGTGGTAATTCTAATATCTCAACTGGAGGCGACTCCATTGACATGACTGACCAGATGGGCGAGAGTTACAAACAACTAGCTGCCGATATGGCGACTGCTATGGGGGCTTGGGCCTGTGGAGTCGATTTGATTATCCCAGACTACACCAAGCCTGCTAGTAAGGAGCTACCAAATTGCACCTGTATCGAACTCAACTTCAATCCTGCCATGTACCTGCACGCCTATACTTACGTAGGGCCAGGACAACGTATCACACCGAAAATTTTACGGAAGTTGTTTGGAGAGATATGAGAATAAGATCAGAGATTTTCTGAGCTTACTTTTTTATATTTGATAAATGGTAAAATATAGTGCAACAAAAAACTCATAGAGCCCAATCTCGTGTAAACTGTAAGTAACCACACTAAACAGAACACGGGAGAAATCTATAAGCTACCATCATATTACCATAATTGAGCGAATTAAGATAGAGACTTACCTAGAATTAGGTCTCAAACCCTGCCAAATAGCTAGAAAATTAGGCGTTCACAAATCAACCTTCTCAAGAGAATTAAGTGTGGTAATGACACTTACTCTGCACAAGCAGCACAAACACACAATGAACAATTGGCGAAGCAGAAGGGAAGAAAATCGAGTTAGACTCCTGTGAATTGAAGTAGGAAATTAAAGAGCGATTACAATCTTCATGGTCTCCAGAACAAATTTGTAGTCGTTATCAACTTGAAAATAGGTCCATGGTGTCCTTCAAAATCCAATTTGTAAAATTAAGCTAGAAAAAAGCATCTCGTATTTTTGATACGAAATGCTTTTAATAAATGTAAATAAGTTTTAACGTTTACTAAATTGTGACGCTTTACGGGCCTTTTTCAAGCCTAGTTTGGAAAGTATGGATTTCAGTTGGACTAAAAACAGCGTAATATCAAGGATTTTCTGAACAATATCTACTTTTTAATTTCATAAAATCTGAATCAATATTTTTAAAATAGGGGAATAGTTTAGGTCTCTAAGCATTAAAATAATACACCTAACTTTGGTCACCGTTTTTTAGTTATTCACTCTTTTTTCGTATAGTGTTTTTAAAGTTATGATGTAAAATGCCGCAATTAAAACACTATACATCATAATCGGAGGATAGAGAATTAAGGATAGAATCAATCCCACTCCTTTAATTATTAGGTCAGGTATCAATGACTTTCTATATTGTGCGGTAGCTTCAAGTAATTCTTTCTGATCTATATTGGGTTTATCAATTACTTTATGTAAAAACCAATTTGCTACCGTTGAAACAATAACGATCAGTCCATAAAAGAGCTGTGCCGTATGATTCATGAAATGACTACTAACTATTCCAGTAGCGTAGGGCATAAATGAAACAAAAAATAAAAGAAACAAATTCCACCAAACAATTTGTTGAGAAATTTTCTCAACCTTTTCCCATAATGTGTTTAGCGTCATCCATAACGATCCCAACCAGAAAAAAGAAAGAAAATAAGCAAAGAAATTTTGCCGTAAATCCCAAAAAGCTTGAAGACTTGGTGTCGTTGGTTTTTCTAATTCTAAGATTAGGATAGTCATTATAATTGCTAGAACCGCATCTGTCAATGCAATTAATCTATCTTTCTTCATCAGATTACATCGCCTTTCATTTTGTAGCATTCTATCTCATCGTATAATATTTATTAATCTTAAATATTGGATAGTCACTTCATATTTTGAGTACAAACAAGATACACTAAAAAGCATGTATCTGTCATATTTTATTTAACTTTAGAAATATTCATCCATCTAATCAATAAATATATCATATTTCACAATAAATGACTACTATCAAAGATACATTTTCTTTCAGATTTCTTCCTTTTCAACTTGGCTAACTTGACCTGCATTACCTAGGTCGCTTTGCTTTAAATTATACTTTTTTCTTAAACATTTGATACGAGTAGGTATTTCTTGTGAGTAATTTTCATCAAAAAATTTCATAGATAAGTCCTATATATAATCATGGTAAAGTAGTAAAAATAGTTGTTATCCTAGTTGATTAA
>NZ_KV804218.1:0-1725 GCF_001811305.1 Streptococcus sp. HMSC056C01 | reverse complement strand
TTCAAACTGGAACCGTAACCTTCACAGAAGGTGATGAAGTAGTACCAATTAACAAGGATTCAATTACTCTCCTTGATGAATCTGGTCAACCAGCAGCCTCAGTAGAGGCGAAATCACCAGCAGGTGATGTGATTGGTACTTACACAGTTGATAAAGATACAGGTGTAGTTACTTTCACACCAACAGATAAATCTTATTCAGGTGATGTTGTTCCAGTTAAGGTTCAAGCAGCTGATGCAAATGGAACTACAGTTGAAACAACTTATACACCGAAGATTACTCCAGTTGTTCCAACTTCTGAAGATGCGACATCGACAGATATTCAAGGTCAAACACAATCTGGAAAACCAACCTTCACAGAAGGTGATCCAAATGTGCCAATGGATGATGAAACACCTGCAACCTTTGAAGATGGATCAACAACGAAGACTATTCCAGGCGAAGGAACATATACTGTAGCTCCAGATGGAACAGTTACATTCGTTCCAGAAAAATCATTCACTGGAACTGCTTCAGGCGTAACGGTTAAACGTCTTGATAAAAACGGTACTGAAATCACAGCTAAGTACATTCCAACGGTGACTCCAGTTACCCCAACTGCATCACCAGCTGAATCAACAGATGTTCAAGGTGCAACGCAAACAGGTAAACCTAAATTTACTGCAGGTAATAGCCGTGTGCCGATGAATGATGATGTTGCCGCAACATTTGACGATGGCTCAGCAACTAAGACAGTTGATGGTGTCGGTACCTACACAGTAGCAGCAGACGGAATGGTGACATTTGTTCCAGAACCAAGCTTTACAGGCACAGCACCAGCAGTTACAGTCGTTCGTGAAGACATGAATGGTACTAAAGCTTCAGCGACCTACACACCATCGGTAACGCCAGTTACAATTGCACCTACTAATAAGGTTTCTGAGGATGTTCAAAACGTTCCTCAAACTCAAACACCTACATTTGAGTTAAGCAATGACAAGGCTACGAAGATAACTAGCAAGAAATTAGTAGATCCAGCTACTGGCCAACCAACTGATGAAACAAGTGTAACGGTAGCGGGCGAAGGTAGCTATACAATTGATCCTACTACAGGAGCGGTTACCTTCGCACCTGAAAAAGACTTTGTTGGAACTGCAACAGGTGTAACAGTTCAAGCAACTGCGACTATTACAACTGCGAACGGTAAGATTTCAACTATTACTTCCGATGCAACTTACACTCCAACTGTTGTAGCAGCTGTTCCAACGGCAAGTCCTGCAACTTCAAAAGACATCCAAGGTGCCACTCAAACGGGTAGACCAACCTTTACAGGAACAACTGTTCAAGTGAACGGTGAAGATAAAGCCATTACCATTAAAGATAATAGCTACACACTTTTGGACAAAGATGGTAATGAAGTGGCAACTACGCCAGCTTATGCGGCTGACGGTACAACTGAAATCGGTACTTTCACAATTAATCCAGCCACTGGCCAAGTGACTTTCACACCGACTGATAAGTCTTACTCAGGTGATGTCGTTCCGGTTAAGGTTCAAGCCAAGGATGCCAACGGCACTCCAGCTGAAACAACCTACACACCTAAGATTACACCAGTTGTTCCAACTGCAGAAGATGCAACATCGACAGATATTCAAGGTGCAACCCAAACCGGTAAACCTGAATTCAAGGGTGGAACAGTAACCGTTGATGGTGTTGAGAAAACAGTAGCTATCAATGAAGATGTTC
>NZ_KV804217.1:463-4693 GCF_001811305.1 Streptococcus sp. HMSC056C01 | reverse complement strand
AACCAGAAGAGCCTAAGATTGACTATGATAAGGCCATGGCAAGTTTGGCAGAGGCTATTCAAAACAAGACTAAGGAGCTAGGCAGCGATAAAGAAGCTAAGAAGAAACTAGTTGAGTTGTCAGAACAGGCTCTTACTGCTATCGAAGCAGCTAAAAGTCAGGATGCAGTTGATAAGGCCTTGCAAGCAGCTCTAACTTCTATCAACCAACTTCAAGCGACTCCGAAAGAGGAAGTAAAACCAGAGCCACCAGCCCAACCAGAAGAGCCTAAGATTGACTATGATAAGGCAATGGCAAGCTTGGCAGAGGCTATTCAAAACAAGACTAAGGAATTAGGTAGCGATAAAGAAGCTAAGAAGAAACTAGTCGAGTTATCAGAGCAAGCAATCGCAGCGATCGAAGCAGCCAAGACTCAGGATGCGGTAGACAAAGCCTTGCAAGCAGCTCTAACTTCTATCAACCAACTTCAAGCGACTCCAAAAGAGGAAGTAAAACATTCAAATCTTCCAACTGAAGGAGATAAGGTATTAGTTCAAACGCAACCAAGTCTTGAAGTAACGACAGAACAAATCGCCTTTAATACTGTTCATCGTGAGAATACCTTCTTAGCCAAAGGCAAGGAACAAGTTGTTTCAGAAGGTAAAGCAGGTCAAGTAACGACATATGTAGAAGTAGATGGAGATACACGTAAGACAGTTAAGGTTGAACGTGAAGAAGCTCAAGATCGTGTCATCGAAGTTGGTACTTTTGAAGGAACATCTGTGCCAGGTGATGGCGTTAAAAAATTGAGCTTTACTCAACCAAACCTTGAGGTAGTAGAAGAAGCTCTCAACTTCAAGACTGTTAAACGAGAAGATCCAACTCTGCCAGAAGGTGAAACTCGCGTAACTCAGGTAGGTCGCGCAGGCAAGGAACGTATCTTAACAGAAGTAGCACCAGATGGAAGCCGGACTGAAAAATTGCGTGAAGTTGTTGAAGTGGCGCAAGATGAGATTGTGCTAGTCGGAACTAAGAAAGAAGAATCAGGCAAAACAGAGGCAGCTATCCATGAAGTACCAGAGTTTACTGGTAGTGTGAATGGCTCTGAAGCAGCTGTCCACAGAGTTCCAAACTTTGAAGGAGGAGTTTCTGGTGGGGAAGCACCTATCCATCAAGTTCCAGGATTTAATGGTGGTGTAAATGGTTCAGAAGCAGCTATTCATGAAGTCGCTACACACAAGGATGAACAGTCGCATGTGGCTCAGGATATATCACCAGATAAGACTTATCAAGCACCTACAAATCGTCAAAATATTCTCCCTGAGACAGGCGCTAAAGAAACTGCTACCCTTGCAAGCTTAGGAGCTGTAGGAGCACTTCTTGGTCTAGCTGCAATGGGAAAGAAAAAAGAAGACGAATAGAATCTGTCAAACTCAAGAAAGACTGTTGAGGAAGTATAGATTTTATGGAACTTATTGCAGAATATTAAAGAAACTGCTGTAATAACTGTCCAAACTTTAGAGATTGAAACCAATAACTAATCTCAATTATAAAAAGCGAGCAAAACGAGTTTTCTGATAAACAGAAGCTGGTCTTGTTCGCTTTTTGGGGTCTTTGTCAACTGTAGTGGGGTGATGAAAGTTAAGATCTGTAGAGGTTGGGAATACTATGAATTCGCTTCGTAGTAATGAAGCTAGGTTCTGGAGGTGTGTAAATCTTCTAGAAGACCTATATTCAATTTGATGATACTAGAGAGCAAAAAAACTATTTGCAGAACGACAGATATGTGTTCATATGTTTTATATAAGAATCTTGAAATCTTGGATGGTATTTCGCCTATAATATCCTATTTTATTCTTAGTTTTTTTGTTCGTACCCTGTTTCATTCTTAGATAATGATTTTAAGTGTTATTAATGTTAAATTTAAATAGCTTCATTTATATATTTTATAGAAATTATCATATTTTTAATCAAAGTGATATATATGATTTTTGTATCATTATATATTTTTTATAGTATTTTGTTATTAAATATCATATTTCTTGCTTTTATACAGTAATAATGTATAATGAAAGTGAATATAATTAAAAAAGGAGACTGCAATGTTTTTTAAACGTTCAAACGGTGAATTCCGTGAAACCGATCGAGTGACTCGGTTCAAATTGATTAAGTCGGGTAAGAATTGGTTGCGCGCATCTACTTCGAACTTTGGGCTTCTAAAAGTGATTCGAGGTCAAGTCGAAGAAACTATCGTAGCCGAGGTACGTGAAGATGCTGCTTCAGTTAAGGGATTGACTAGTCGAGGTTTCATAAAAGGAATCGTAGTAGCAACAGCTGTCCTCGGTGCAACAACACTTGTAAATACAGGGTATGCTGATGAGCAAGGGAAGGACGCAGTTCCTACATCGGCTTTAGTAAGTTCAGCAGAAGTTGCAACAGGATCAGAATCATTAAGTGAGCAAGATTCTAAAGAGTCACCAGTAGTTGACAACGAATCTGCCACAGAAGCAAAGGTAACAGCAGCAACTTCAACTGAGGTAGCTGAAGATGTTCCAGCGGTGGATGATAAAGCTGTCTTAGAACAAAATGCTTCTGAAGCAGCTTTGTTGACAAAAATTGCAGATAAATATGCGTCAAACCATCAAAATTCAGAGCAAAAAGCAGCAATCAGTGACGCAGTTGCTAAAGTTCAATCAGAATTATCAGCCGGAACTAATTTGACGGAAGCTACTGCTCAATCATACGCTGATCAACGTGCACGTTTGAGCAAGTCAGTAGATGATATGATGGCAACCTTGAAAGCCGCAGGTTTCAATGGAAATACAACTGTCAATGGTGCACCTGCAGTATCAGCACAACTGGATGCTATCTCAACTTCAAATACACTGACAGCAACATCTGTTTCTCCAAAAATGGATGAACCAAATGGAGCTTCAATTGAGGATCCAGCATGGAACAATGCAAATTATCAATTGGATCCAAATACAGATCGCTATACTTATTCAATCTGGGATCTTCAAAACTGGGCAGGTTCTGCAAATCAAGGTGGTGTTACCTATAACAATGGTGGCTACTATGTCACCTTCTCAGTAGACCGTTCTGCTGTAGGAACGACAAAGACGCCAACTGTTCATGCCCGTTTGGTAGAAAAAGCTACGGGCAAAGAAGTAGAAACTTTGGATATGACTGCCAAGTCAATTTACCAATTTAAGACTTTAGTGCAAGAAAATCCTACTTATGCACCTCAATTTGAATATACTTCTGGAGAAGCTTCACAAATTCTGGGAACATGGACTAACAACCGCGATGCTGGTCCTACTTTAGATGACAGATATAAACACCATATTCTTCAAGTTCGTGATACAGTTAAACCAGGAAATGTTGGAGAAACAAAACCGAATGTTCAAACGGTCATCCCAATTGAAAAAGTAACCCATACCACCCACTATAAGGTAGAGGGTACGAACGAGGAATTGGCTTCATACGCTCAAACGGGTATTGAAAGCCAAGCTTATCACGCCTCTAATCCGCGTACATTTGAAGGTTACGAATTCACACGGACTGATGCAGAAAAAGATATGAGCGGTTTCTTAGGTGGTGTTGGAGCTAAGTACCTAGAACTTCAGGGTGGGCGCGCTCACTACTATGTGAAACGTATTGTAGAACAAGTCGATAAAGATGGGACATCTGTTGTTAAATTGTATGCTTTAGATCCTTCGAAGGTGTCATCATATAGCCCGGCAACTGATGTAAATAATCTTAATTTAGATAACTATACATTGTTGTATACCTCAGATCCTGTTAAACCAGGAGGTAAGCCAACACCTGCTGGAACAACAGATGCCTTAAAAGATTTGGGATATGTTGACAGTAAGGATGGACAATACCATCTTCGTGTACAAACATATACTGATAGTGGAAATGGGAATGTGCGCTTGAGTGGTTGGTACAATAAAGCAACAGGGGATGCCTTTACGGGCTCACCGCAATTCTCAACGGATGTTGATCCTGTTCGAAATAATACTTCTAATATCATCGGTGGGAATACACCAGGAGATAAAGCTTCAGGCTATCCATCATTCTTCAACAACTACTCACTTCCTTCTGTTAAACAAATTTCTACAGATGTAACTCACTACTACCGTAAATCAGAAGTTACAGGTAATGTTTACGTGCATTATCAAGATACAGAAGGTAAGCTTATTAAGCCAGATGTAACTGATGAAAAAGACCAACCAATTAATAAGGCCT
>NZ_KV804217.1:0-363 GCF_001811305.1 Streptococcus sp. HMSC056C01 | reverse complement strand
CTGATGAAAAAGACCAACCAATTAATAAGGCCTATGATACAGTTGTTGACAACCGTCCACAAGAAATTGAATTCGAAGGCAAGACTTATGAACTGGTACCAGCTGGTAACTATACAGTAGGTGAAGTTGATGAGGAAGGTCACTTGAAGTCAACAGACCCAACAACAGGTGCAGTTGCCAAAGAGGATAAGAATGTAACTTACATCTACAAACTTAAAGAAAAGCCAAAAGGTGAAGTGGTTATTACTTATGTAGATGAAAATGGTAAAGAGATTCAAAAACCTCGTCAAGATACACCAAACTCACCATACGATACACCATATGACACCACTGAAGAAGGTGAAAAACCAAACACAATCAAGA
>NZ_KV804216.1:85285-98828 GCF_001811305.1 Streptococcus sp. HMSC056C01 | reverse complement strand
TTAATCAACTAGGATAACAACTATTTTTACTACTCTACCATTCACTCTACCTTTTATTATGTAGCATTCTAAAAACATTGATGTACCAACGTTTCTAACAGCTAAAATAGAAATTATTTAATCTTTTTATAGAAGTGAAGTAAGCATTCAATTCGAATCAATACATAAGAAAAACGCTTATTTTAAGCGTTTTTTCTTTTTTCCAATTTCAATGTATTGCAAAAAAATCAACCGAATGACTACATTTTTTGTGAAATAAATTAGATGTTCGGATATAGGGAAAACGCTCTAGTCACAATGACTAGAGCGTTTTTGTATTGTTTTTAAATTTATTAAAGCACATATTCGTGAGCATATAATTTGAATGCGCTCTCATATTTTGATATACTATACTTAACCTAGATATATTGGGTTATGAAAGGAGGCGCATATCGCATATTATGTTGTGGTCCATTATTGTAGGAGGCTTTATCGGCCTTGCAGCAGGGGCAATCACTAAAAAAGGTGGCTCAATGGGAGTAATTGCTAATATATTTGCCGGTTTAATCGGTTCATCAGTAGGTCAATCACTCCTTGGCACTTGGGGACCATCACTAGCTGGTATGGCTATCATCCCATCTATTGTTGGTGCAGTGATTGTAGTTTCTGTGGTATCGTTCTTTTTGGGTAAAAAAGGTTAATGTTTTACTCGAAAGCAGACTATAGTTTTTAATTTATAATGACGGGTAAAGCTATGGTTTGTTGCACTAATTGAAAGGATTTTATATGTCAAAATCAAAGAAAATATTATTACTTATTTTCTGTATTTTAATCTTGACAATTTTCCTTCCTATTTTGATAGATTATCACCAGGTTAGTGATTTAGGAATTCAATTGACTAGCTGGCGACAGACATCATTTGAATATTATCTCGCTAGATATGTATTTTGGGGGCTTCTAGGCCTGTCTATCTTAGTTTTATTATGGATGTTAGTAATCCTGTTTTATCCTAGACAATATCTGGAAATAAAACTTGGAACTAAAGACGATAAATTAAAACTAAAGAATTCAGCTATCGAAGGATTTGTTAGATGTTTGGTTCTTGATCATAAGCTAGTTAAAGAGCCTAAAATCAAAGTACAAACTTGGAAAAAGAAATGTTTCGTTTCTGTAGAAGGTACAACTGTTCTTTCAGATAACATTGCTAACAAATTTGAAGTAGTTCAAAATGAAATTACTCAAGGATTGAAAGAATTCTTTGGCATTGAACGAGAGGTTAAACTGGAAGTTTCAGTGAAAGAATATGACCCTCAAAAAGCAGCTAAGAAAATTGTTAGTCGTGTAAAGTAAGGAAGTAAAAAATGGAATGGTTTAAAAAATATCAATACCCAATCCTATGTGGAGTAGTAGGTATTATTCTAGCCTGCCTCATTCTATCCTTTGGTTTCTTTAAAACGATGTTTGTTTTAATTTGTGGAGCTTTAGGAATTTGGTTGGGATACTATGTACAGAAGAATTATTTAAATAAATAAAGGAGTTTCATATGTCAAACGTAGAAAAAAATGCAAATAAAAAACAAGATGTTGTTTCTAAAGATGTTCGAGGAGAATTAACTTACGAAAATAAAGTTATTCAAAAAATCATCGGTCTTTCACTAGAAAGAGTCCCAGGACTATTACATGTTGATGGCGGATTTTTCTCAAATCTTACAGAAAAACTTGTCAATACTAACGATGTAACACACGGTGTTAACGTTGAAGTTGGTAAAGAACAAGTAGCAGTTGACTTGAACGTTATCGTAGAGTACAGAAAAAACGTTCCAACTCTATACAAGGAAATCAAAGACGTTATCGTATCAGAAGTTGCGAAAATGACTGATCTAGAAGTAGTTGAAGTTAACGTTAATGTTGTTGACATCAAAACTAAAGAACAATATGAAGCAGACTCAGTTAGCCTTCAAGACCGTGTAACTGACGTGGCAGAATCAACAGGTGAGTTCGCGTCAGAACAATTGTCTAAAGTGAAATCTGGTATCGGTTCAGGTGTCGCAGCAGCACAAGAAAAACTTGGCGAAGGCGCTGAATTCGTTCAAGAAAAAGTTGGCGAAGGCGTTGAAACTGTTAAAGACGCTGCAGCCAAAGCAGAACCACGTGTTCACTAATTACTAATTTAGAAAAAAATAAAAGGAGGATATACTTATGTCTACAGAAGAAAAATTAAACCAAGCAGCAGGATCTGTTAAAGAAGGCGTTGGCAAATTGATCGGCGATAAAGAACTTGAAAAAGAAGGAGCTGCTGAAAAAGTTGTTTCTAAAGTGAAAGAAGTTGCTGAAGATGCAAAAGATGCTGTAGAAGGTGTCGTTGAAGGTGTAAAAAACATGCTTCATAAAGATGATGCTAAATAATTAAATTTAGGTAATCTTGCTATTTTTCTCGAAAACACCCCCAGTTAGGGGGTGTTTTTGTTATTCGTTTTTATCAATGCACGTTTTATAGAGAAAAAAGAATACAGGACAAACAAATTCCTGTATTCTTAAAATAACTTAGAACAGATATGATAATGAAGCGACTAATAAGATTATAGCACAAATTATTTTTCCGATTTTTACATATTGTTGTTTGAACAATTTATCAGAGAAAAGAGTCAATACAAGCGCAACACAAAACAAAGTAGTTCTTAAAGTTATGATTCATACTCCTTTCGTTATTTTGTTAATCCAGTAAATAAGTTGAATAGTAAGTATTTAATCTGCAAATATGTTTATCTTTTCCGAAAACTCCTTTGGTCATTAATCGGTATCTCAATCTATCTTTATTATAGCACAAATAACATTATTAAACAATTATATTTATCCTTTATAAACTAACATTTGGCTATTTGACAAGGATGGATACCTGCTCCGAACTTGCTTCTAAAAGGTAGCAAGTTCAACTCTCACTGCCTTTTCTCTCCTCCTATTTTTGAGAGCGCTTGAAATATGTTATAATAGTTCTAGATTATTTTTTTGGAGGCAAACCGTGGGAAATTTTATTGAGCTAGTCTTTCATCGTTTCTTTTTGGGGATGATAGCTACAGCTTATTTTTGGTTATTGACACTAGCGGGAGGTGTGGTTTTTGGTATAGCGCCAGCTAGTGCAACTCTCATGAGTTTATTTGCGGAACACGGCTATTCTTACCGTGCCTATGGTTTTAAAGAGGCTTGGACTCTTTACAAGAGCAATTTTGTTAAAAGCAATCTCAGTTTCTACACCTTTATGGGACTTGACTTGATCTTGATTTATGGTTTGTATCTCATGATCCAATTGCCGCATCAGACCATTATCCACTTGGCAGCGACTTTTCTGAATATCTTTCTGGTAGCTTTGGTATTTTTGGCTTATACAGTTTCTCTAAAATTGCAAGTTTATTTTGACTTATCCTATCAAAATACCTTAAAGCTTGCCTTTATCGGAATTTTTATGAGCTTGTCAGCAGTGGCTAAAGTTCTTCTTGGTAGCGTCTTGTTAGCCATTATTGGCTTCTATATGCCAGCCCTTATCATTTTTGTAGGGATTGGAATGTGGCATTTCTTTATTAGTGATTTATTGGAGCCTGTTTATGAAAACATTCATGAAAAATTGGCGTCCAAATAGAATGAAACAATTTTGGCTTCATTCGCTCCTTAGAACCTATAGTTGGGTGATGATTGTTATCATTGCTAGTTTTGCTCTTTTGATTTCTTATGTAAACTGGGATAGTCGCGAAAAAGAAGCAAGACAGGTTTCCCAGCGGGTTTTGACTCGGACGGTGAACGAGGTTGAGTATTATTATCGAGAATCAGCGCGTTCAGCCCAAAGTCTAGTAGATAATCAAGCGCGAATCGAGGGAATCTATAAGTATTTTAGCCTCAGTACACCAGATTATTTCTATTGGCAACTGGAGCGTAAAGCATCACCCTATATTTCTGTATCCATTTATGAAAATATCGATGACCTTTATGTGCGCAATGATTTTGTAACGGGTGTAGCCATTGTCTTGGAAGACTCGACAGAAGTTTATGTTTCGAAGAGGGACAATCGTAGTGGTTACAAGGTTTCTGCAGATGCCTTCAAGCCAGATGCCAATAGTTTCGCCATTCCCGTATCCGATCCAGTATCGGATCAAGCTCTTGGTGTTATTTATGTCTCTGTATCTTCCGATGTTTTTTATAAGGCTATTGACAATACCAGAGGAAATATCCCAATTGCTGTGAGCATCACCTCTCCTTTTGAAACGGATATGTTTCACCAAGGTGAAAAAAGTAATCGAGAGGAATGGTTGCAAGATGAGACAGCTCATGGATATCAGGTTCAGGTTGCGGTTCCTAGGGATTATGTCCTTAGTGGGAGTATCTTTAGTTCGATTTTTATTCTTGCTTTGAGTCTCCTCTTTATCGTTATTTTATATGTAACCTTGAAAAAAACATTTTCGAAGTATCAAACCCAAGTTGTTGATCTAGTGGAAACAATCCATGATATTGCGCAAGGGGAGCAAGGTAAAAGAATTGATCTCACGAAAAAAGACCAGGAATTACTTTTAATCGCTGAGACGACAAATGATATGTTGGATCGATTGGAGAGAAATATCCATGATATTTATCAACTTGAACTGAGTCAAAAAGATGCCCATATGCGCGCTCTACAAGCTCAGATAAATCCACATTTCATGTACAATACTCTGGAGTTTCTACGGATGTACGCGGTCATGGAGAACCAAAATGAACTAGCGGATATTATCTACGAATTCAGTAGTCTCTTGCGTAACAACATCTCTGATGAGCGAGAAACAACATTAAAGCAAGAAGTGGAATTTTGTCGGAAGTACAGTTATCTCTGTATGGTGCGTTATCCAAAATCCATTGCTTACGGATTTAAAATCGACCCTGGATTGGAAGAAATGCGCATTCCAAAATTCACCCTCCAACCCTTGGTGGAAAATTATTTTGCCCACGGAGTTGATCATCGACGTACAGATAATGTGATCAGTATCAAGGCTTTGAAAAAAGATGGCTATGTTGAGATTTTGCTTACGGATAATGGACGCGGAATGCCTGCTGATAAGCTAGCAGAGATCCAAGCTAAATTAGCTCAGAGAACCTTTGAACATACGGTGGATTATAGTGGGAAACGCCAGTCCATTGGGATTGTCAATGTGCATGAGCGCTTTGTACTCTACTTTGGCGACCGATATGATATCAATGTAGAATCAGTTGAAAAAGAAGGTGTTCGCTATCGAATCACCATTCAAAATGAAGAGAAAGGATAAAGATGTATAAAGTACTTTTAGTTGACGATGAGTACATGATTACAGAAGGGCTCAAACGTTTGATTCCTTTTGACAAGTGGGATATGGAAGTCGTTGCAACAGCCAATCATGCTGACGACGCTCTGGACTACGTTCGAGAACATCCCGTCGATATTGTTATTTCAGATGTCAATATGCCTGACAAGACAGGGCTTGAAATGATTCAGGAAATGAAGGACTTGTTGCCAAATGCTTACTATATCCTCCTTTCAGGCTATCAAGAATTTGACTATGTCAAAAAAGCCATGAATCTCAATGTCGTTGATTATCTGGTCAAACCAGTCGATAAGGTTGAGCTTGAACGCTTGCTTGAAAAGATTGCCAGTCAGCTTGGTGAAAAATCTCATGAGCCAGAAATATTGAGTCAGCAACTCGATGAAGAAGCCTTCAAGACTCATCTCAGCCAAAAAGAAAACTGGTGGATTGGACTTTCAAAAGAAAAACAAGGGAATTTTGTCATTCCTTACTACGTTCTAGGCCAAGACTGGCAGATCGTCCTTGCTGATCAGGAATTTGAGGGCTTGTTGATCATGCCTTTTGAAGCACCTTATCAATCCAACTTTGAAAAATGGAAGCGTGATATTGAAAAGACTCTCTTTTATGGCTCGGTCAATTTAGATCATTCTGAAAGTCTCTTTTCTTACTACGAACCCATCTATCGAGTGATTATCCAGGGGAATCTCCAGCAGATTATCGAGGAGTTGACCTTACTTGAGAAGATTGTCTTAGAAAACACACCGAGGGTTTCCATTACCAAGCAGCTCTTTACCCAGTTTGTCATGGATGTCTTCCATCTTTTTGAACATTTGAAAGCAGACGACATGACAGATATTGTCAAGAATATTCATGCCATTACAACTTTTGAGGATTTAGTCGCTTATACCAAGGAAACCTTGACATCCTTCTTCGGCCAATATCGAATGAATGAAAATGTAGTCAGCGTACTTGAAGTTATTGGTAGAGATTACCAAAAAGAGCTTTCTCTCAAGGATATCAGCAAGGATCTCTTTATCAATCCTGTTTATTTGGGGCAGTTGATCAAGAAGGAAACCAATTCCACCTTTGCAGAGCTTCTCAATAAGCAACGCATTAAGGCTGCCCAGCAGCTCTTGCTATCTACAAATGATAGTATTGAGGATATTTGCTATACGGTTGGTTACAGTAATGTTGGTTATTTCTATAAGGTCTTTCGAAAACTATGTGGGAAGTCTCCTAAAGCCTACCGTAAACAGGTGGAAGCAAACTTGTAGGATTTGTTTTGCTTGTTAAAATATGCTATAATAAACTAAAAAAACATAAGGGGGTTGCTTTGATGAAAAAGAAACCAATCTATCTATGGGTATTACTGATTTTTTCAGCCTTACTCTCAGCAATGTCACTATTTGGAATCATATCTCCAGTACCTACTGCGGAGGGTATGAACAATCTAGAAACATCAGCATCAGGTGTTAATGCTACTTATGCTAAGGAGCTCGTTGCTTACACCATTAAGGTATCGGAGCATGGTCATTCTATCTTCAGCATTCTCTTGGTTGTCTTATCTGTTATTCTGGTTGTTGTGGCTTTGGTTTTCCTTGTTCGTAAAAACATCCAATTGGCTAACTACACTTATCTTGCTTATGTCTTCGTTGCCATCGTTGGTTCTATCTACAACTTTATCGGCGTTCAGGATGCGGTTTCACTTTTTACAGACCCTAACATCCGTATGGGAGCGGAGCTTGGTGCCAAAGGTTCAGCTATTTTGGGGATCGTACTCAATGTTATCTTCCTAGCAATCGTCTTCTATAAAATGTGGCGTCAGCAAAAAGAATTAACAGAAACTCAAGAAGAGGAAGAACTAGCCTAAGAGTTGACAAAGCATAACTATCAAGATACAATCTTGGTAGTTATTTTTTATGATTCAAAAAAGGAGGAGAAAATGAAAAAAATTTCCTTGGTCTACATCAGTCTGAGTGGAAATACGGAGAGTTTCGTAACACGATTGAAGGCTTACCTATTAGAACAGTATGAGAACATTGAAGTAGAAAAAATTCATATTAAAGACCTAGTCAAGGAAGGAGAGACCTTCTTTGAGATGTCCAATCCATATGTTGCTTTTCTACCGACTTATTTAGAAGGTGGCAATGGTGTTGACAATGGAGATGTGGAGATTTTGACTACTCCAGTAGGTGATTTTATCGCCTATGGAGACAATGCCAGTAAGTGTTTTGGTGTCGTAGGATCAGGCAATCGTAATTTTAACAACCAATACTGTTTGACGGCTAAACAATACAGCCAGCGCTTTGGTTTCCCCGTTCTAGCTGACTTTGAGATGCGTGGAATGCTGGGAGATATCAAGAAGGTCGCAGGGATTATTGCAGAACTCTATGAATTAGAAGCTTTGTAAGAGGCTAGATTTTCTGAGGAAGAGTTTTATTCTATGGATAAAGGATTTACTTCAAAGGGGACAATCGAAATGAGTAAACTACAGAAATCATTTTTAAAGTATATAAAACGCAAACCAAGCTTCAAGGATATTATGCTATGCAGTGCTTTGCTACTATTAGCGATTGCTCTGCTACGGTTCTCTGAGAAAATTTTTGATGAAAATGCAGCACCATTTGGAACCATGGTATCCTTAGGGATTGTTATCCTGGTAGAAATCTTAGCTGTCAGAAATAAATAAAAAGACTCGAGAAATGCATCTCGAGTCTTTTTGTTAGTTGCGAATTTCGTCAACGATTTCTTTTGAAATGGGGATCCCTAAACGGTAGCCTTTATTCACGTAATCAATGACATCGTTGATATTTTCTATCGTTTGGATTTTTTCTTTGATAGTTGCACGAAAATCTTGATCTTTCAATAGTTGGTCCTGAAGCAGTCTTTGAAGTTTCTCTTTTTCATATTTGTTGACAAGAAAGAGAAAAAGAAGACTAATAACAACTAAGATATAAGCGTATTGGCTCATAAAAATTCTCCCTAAGTGATAAAGAAATGAATAGCAAGAGAAAAGCGAAGAGTCTCCGCTTTTCAAGTCATTCTAGTAAAGTGTTTAGGCAATTCACCATATAGCGATTGCCGTCAAGAGACTAGGAACTTTAGTTCCAGTAACTTTAAGATTACGACGTCTTTCGGTAGAAATCGATAATATTTCTATCGAAAGACTAGTGAAGCGCCGAGCCAAAACCCCTATAGGATTTGGCGTTAGTTATTTAGACTGCTTTACAATAAAGTGATTAAAAGTCTACGACATGAGCCTAACCAAATCGATATTATTTGGTTAGGTGAATTAGTGAAGCGTTTAGGCAATTCGCCTCATTTACGACGTCGTGGCCCTCTAAATCGATTAATTTAGGAACCATGACTAGTGAAGCAGTTAGCTAGTCCGCATAAAAGCGGCTAGCGTCCAACAATTAGGAACTTTAGTTCCAGTCTCTTGTAACGATTTACATCTTCTCTGGTGCTTCTACACCCAACAAACGAAGGGCTTCTTTGAGGACAACTGCAGTTGCATAGCTGAGGGCTAAACGACTGTCGCGTTCTGGACTTTCATCCAAGATGCGAGTGTGAGCGTAATATTTATTAAAGGCTTGCGCTAAGCTAATTGCAAATTTAGCAATGATAGAAGGTTCAAAGTTATCCGCCGCACGGTTGATAATACGTGGGAAATCTTGGATGAGTTTAATGATTTCCCAGCTTTCAGGATCATTCAAGCTATAGTTGGCAGCTGTTTCTGGTTTGAAATCCGCTTTGCGTAAGATAGATTGGATACGAGCATAGGCGTATTGAACATAAGGACCAGTCTCACCTTCAAAGGATACCATAGCTTCAAGGTCGAAGTCGTATCCATTTGTACGGTCAGTTTTAAGGTCATAGAATTTAATGGCTCCAACTCCAACAGCATGAGCAACCTGGTCTTTATTTTCAAGTTCCGGATTTTTGGCTTCGATTTGCGCTTTGGCACGGCTGATGGCTTCTGCGACAGTAGGCTCTAGTAAGATAACGTTCCCTTTACGAGTAGAGAGTTTCTTGCCTTCTTTTGTTACCAATCCAAAAGGAACATGGACAATATCTTGACTCCAATCGTAACCCATCTCTTGCAAGACGGCCTTGAGTTGTTTAAAGTGAGCAGATTGTTCTTGACCAACGACATAGATCGATTTGGCAAATTGGTATTCGTTTTTACGGTAAAGGGCAGCGGCCAAGTCACGTGTGATGTAGAGAGTTGCACCGTCAGATTTCTTGATAAGAGCTGGGTGTTCAATTCCATATTTTTCAAGATTAACAACTTGGGCACCTTCTGATTCGACCAAAAGTCCTTTTTCAGAAAGGATATCTACAACTGCATCCATCTTGTCATTGTAGAAGGCTTCCCCGTTGTAGCTGTCGAATTCAACCTTCAATTCATTATAAAGGCGGTTAAATTCCACCAAACTTTCATCACGGAACCATTGCCAAAGTGCGAGAGCTTCCTCGTCTCCATTTTCAAGTTTACGGAACCATTCGCGTGCTTCTTCATCCAAGCTAGGGTCATTTTCAGCTTCAGCATTGATGCGAACGTAGAGTTTAAGAAGTTCATCAATCGGATGAGCTTTTACAGCTTCTTCGTCGCCCCATTTTTTGTAGGCAACGATTAGCATCCCAAACTGTTTACCCCAGTCTCCCAAATGGTTGACCTTGACCGTTTGATAACCGATTTTTTGGAAAATATGTGACAAGCTATCTCCGATAACAGTTGAGCGCAGGTGACCAATAGAGAATGGCTTAGCAATATTGGGACTAGACATGTCGATAACAACATTTTCTTGTTTACCAATATTTTGGTCAGCATAGTGTTCTTTTTCAGTGATAACAGCATGTAATACTTGAGCAGAAATGGCATTTTTATCAAGGAAGAAGTTAACATAAGGTCCAGTAGCGACGACTTTTTCAAAGGCTTGGCTATTGATTTTTTCAGCGATATCTGCTGCGATCATTTGTGGAGCTTTTCTCTCAACTTTTGCTAGAGTAAAGGCAGGGAAGGCGATGTCTCCCATATCAGAGTTTTTGGGTTGTTCTAGTAGATTTAAAATAGCCTCTTGATCCAGGCTGTCAATGACGCTAGCCAATTCGCTAGCGATCAATTGTTTTGTATTCATTATAAACTCCTTTGGACTTTTCTTCTATTTTATCACAATTTTGAGGAATGATAAGAATTTTTTTGAAATATTCGGTTTTTTTGGTATAATGTTCTTATTAAATAGTTGAAAATGTTATAAATATTCACTCGAGAGGATGTTATGAGAAAAAGAGAACGCCATCAGTTAATCAAACAAATGATCACTGAGGAAAAATTAGGAACTCAAAAGGAGATCCAGGATCGGTTGGAAGCACGCAATGTTTTTGTGACGCAAACGACCTTGTCGCGTGACCTTCGCGAACTGGGCTTGACCAAGGTTAAGAAAAATGATAAGGTCTACTACGTACTAGCAAATGAGACGGAGAAGATTGACCTGGTTGAGTTTTTGTCCCATCATTTGGAAGGTGTAGCAAGAGCTGAGTTTACCTTAGTTTTGCACACTAAATTGGGTGAAGCTGCAGTTTTAGCCAATGTTGTCGATGCCAACAAGGATGAATGGATTTTGGGAACAGTTGCGGGTGCCAATACTCTCTTGGTCATCTGCCGAGATCAGCATGTTGCTAAACTCATGGAAGATCGTTTGTTAGATTTGATGAAGGATAGATAAGGTCTTGGGAGTCTCTCTCAAGACTATTTTTAACAAGGAGAGAATGGATGACGACAGAAAAATTATCACCTGGCATGCAACAGTATGTGGATATCAAAAAACAATATCCAGATGCTTTTTTGCTCTTTCGTATGGGTGATTTTTATGAGTTATTTTACGAAGATGCAGTCAATGCTGCCCAGATACTAGAAATTTCACTAACCAGTCGCAATAAGAATGCTGAAAATCCTATTCCCATGGCTGGAGTGCCTTATCACTCAGCCCAACAGTATATTGATGTCCTAGTTGAGCGTGGCTACAAGGTGGCCATCGCTGAACAGATGGAGGATCCTAAGCAGGCTGTTGGGGTTGTAAAACGTGAGGTCGTCCAGGTGATTACACCTGGGACAGTCGTCGATAGTAGTAAACCAGATAGTCAAAACAACTTTTTGGTGGCTATCGACCGTGACGGTCAGCAATTTGGCTTGGCTTATATGGATCTGGTGACGGGTGATTTTTATGTGACAGGTTTATTGGATTTTACCCTGGTCTGTGGTGAAATTCGAAATCTTAAGGCAAGAGAAGTCGTCATCGGCTATGCCTTGACTGAAGAGGAAGAACAGATTCTCAGACGTCAAATGAATTTGGTACTTTCCTATGAGCAAGAATCATTCGAAGACATCCATCTACTGGATCCACGCTTGGCACCTGTTGAACAGGCTGCCAGCAGTAAGCTTCTCCAGTATGTCCATCGGACTCAGATGAGAGAGTTGAATCACTTGAAGCTAGTTGTCCGTTATGAAATTAAGGATTTCTTGCAGATGGATTATGCAACCAAGGCTAGTTTAGATCTAGTAGAAAATGCTCGTTCTGGCAAGAAACAAGGGAGTCTTTTCTGGTTGCTAGATGAAACCAAGACTGCCATGGGGATGCGTCTCCTACGCTCTTGGATCCATCGTCCCTTGATTGATAAGGACCGTATCCTTGAACGTCAGGAAGTTGTACAGGTCTTTCTGGATTATTTCTTTGAACGTAGTGATTTGACGGAAAGCCTAAAGGGAGTCTACGATATCGAGCGTCTTGCTAGTCGTGTTTCTTTTGGGAAAAGCAATCCCAAGGACCTTTTGCAATTAGCGACTACCTTGGGAAGTGTTCCACGGATTCGAGCAATTTTAGAAGGAATGCAGCAACCAGCGCTTGCCTATCTGATTGAACAATTAGATCCTATTCCTGAATTGGAAAGTCTTATTAGCGCAGCCATTGCTCCTGAGGCTCCTCACGTGATTACCGAAGGTGGTATTATTCGAACGGGCTTTGATGAGACCTTGGACAAGTATCGTCGGGTACTGAGAGAAGGAACCAGCTGGATTGCTGAAATTGAGGCTAAGGAGCGAGAAAACTCTGGCATCAGTACGCTCAAGATCGATTACAATAAAAAGGATGGCTACTATTTCCATGTCACAAACTCGCAGCTAGGTAATGTACCAGCCCACTTTTTCCGTAAGGCTACGTTGAAAAACTCTGAGCGTTTTGGGACAGAGGAGTTGGCGCGTATCGAGGGAGAAATGCTAGAGGCGCGTGAGAAGTCAGCCAGCCTTGAATATGAAATCTTTATGCGTATCCGTGAAGAAGTTGGTAAGTATATCCAACGTCTACAAGCCCTGGCCCAAGGAATCGCTACTGTCGATGTCTTACAAGGACTAGCGGTAGTAGCAGAAAATCAACACTTGATCCGTCCAGAGTTTGGTCAGGATTCGCGAATTGACATTCAAAAAGGTCGTCACGCTGTCGTTGAGAAGGTCATGGGAGCCCAAACCTATATTCCCAATAGTATCCAAATGGGTGAAGATACTAGCATCCAGCTGATTACAGGGCCTAATATGAGCGGGAAGTCAACCTATATGCGTCAGCTAGCTATGACAGCAGTTATGGCCCAGCTGGGTTCTTATGTGCCAGCAGAAAGTGCTCACTTGCCAATCTTTGATGCAATTTTTACTCGTATCGGGGCGGCAGATGACTTGGTTTCAGGTCAGTCCACCTTTATGGTAGAGATGATGGAAGCCAATAATGCCATTGCGCATGCGACTGAGAAATCTCTCATTCTCTTTGATGAGCTAGGACGCGGAACGGCAACCTATGATGGCATGGCCTTGGCTCAGGCCATCATAGAGTACATCCATGAGCATATTGGAGCCAAGACTCTTTTTGCGACTCATTACCATGAATTGACTAGTTTGGAGACTAGTCTGGGACATCTGGTTAACGTTCACGTGGCTACGCTTGAGCAAAATGGACAGGTTACCTTCCTTCATAAGATAGAACCAGGACCAGCTGATAAATCATACGGGATTCACGTCGCTAAGATTGCAGGTTTGCCAGCAGACTTGCTGAAAAGAGCAGATGAAATTTTAACTCAATTAGAGAGTCAAGGTCAGGAAAGTCCTGCTCCAATGAAACAAATACATGCAGTCTCTGAACAAATTTCCCTATTTGACTCGGCGGAAGAAAATCCTATCCTAGCAGAATTGGCTAAAGTAGATGTGTACAATATGACACC
>NZ_KV804216.1:49713-85185 GCF_001811305.1 Streptococcus sp. HMSC056C01 | reverse complement strand
AATTGGCTAAAGTAGATGTGTACAATATGACACCGATGCAGGCCATGAACCTCTTGTTAGAATGGAAGCAAAAATTATAAGCAAAAACCCACTCAGTCCTATGAGTGGGTTTCTGTTGCATTATTTCTTCTGAGCCAATAATTGGTTGATGTGGGCAACCTTCTTTGATTCTCTTTTATAGAGAATCGCCCAGATGATGAGATAGACGATGGCAAACTCTGGGATGAGTTGAAGGATGAAAGTCCAGCGAAGTGGAAACCAACCTGCCAGAATTGCTAGAGGAACAAAACCTAATAGCATGAGGAAGAAGTGAGTGACAGTAGCACGAAGAAGGCTCCAGTCTTTGGCAAAGAGACGGCTACCAAAACTAAAGAGGACTCCGATAGCTGCCCAGATGATAGAACAGTAGAGCAAAACTAGAGCGCCATGTACCTGTTGTTGGATCATGAATTGGCCAATCAAAGAGTTGGGGCTAAGTGGTGCGTAGTTGCTTGGTGAAAAGATAAAAGAAAAGATAATAGATAGGATGAGGCCGATGAGGATACCAGTTGTGGCATCGTGAAATAGTTGTTTTTTCATAGTTCTAATTTCTCCTTAATAGTTTTGAGGTAACGGCGAGATGAGTAGGTGAAACTGTCATTTTTTAGATAGATTTCAATCAAGCCGTTAGAGGTTAGTTTTAGATGACTAATAGCATCGATGTTGACAATTTCCGATTGGGAAATTTGGATAAAGGAAGCAGGCAAAATGTCAACTGCTTGGTAGAGACGGATATCAAGAGTATATGTCTGCTGATCAGTCTCGGCTAAGACCTTGCGATTTTCAATATATATACGTTGAATTTTACTAATCTGAATCAAGTAGACCTGGTCTTGGAATTTTCCTTTAAGAGTTTCGTTTTGATCCAGTGATTGAACAAAGTCTTGAACTTTTTGAACTCTAGGGGACAAAGATGGTGCTTCTATGATGATTCGCTCTTCGGTGTATTGCTGATCAATATCAAGTCTGAGTTTCATAATTTCTCCTTTATAAATTTGTAATAGAGATCTCTTGCTTACAAATCTATTAAACACCATTTTTTAGACAATTACAAGAAGCTTTGTCTATGTGGTCGGTTGAAGAGTCTATCTGGCAGGTGACCGTTTTCATAGAATTTTTAGAGTAAAGAAGTCAAAAAATAAGAAGAAATATATTGACAAAAATAGAAAAAACGTGGTACAATAATAGACGGTACTTTTTACTTTTGGTCTCTCAAGAGTGTACAGGGACGTGCTGACAAATGTTGCAAAAGTACACACAGATGATAGCTGTCACCAAGTGTATCATCACCAAAAATAAAAAAACACAGGAGAATGTAGATGCCTACAATTAACCAATTGGTTCGCAAACCGCGTAAATCAAAAGTAGAAAAATCTAAATCACCAGCTTTGAACGTTGGTTACAACAGTCATAAAAAAGTTCAAACAAACGTTTCTTCACCACAAAAACGTGGTGTTGCAACTCGTGTTGGGACAATGACACCTAAAAAACCTAACTCTGCCCTTCGTAAATTTGCTCGTGTACGTTTGAGCAACCTTATCGAAGTTACTGCCTACATCCCAGGTATCGGACACAACTTGCAAGAGCACAGTGTGGTGCTTCTTCGCGGTGGACGTGTAAAAGACCTTCCAGGGGTACGTTACCATATCGTCCGTGGTGCACTTGATACTGCAGGTGTTAACGATCGTAAACAAGGCCGTTCTAAATACGGTACTAAACGTCCGAAAAAAGCATAAGGAAAGGGGATAAAGAGAAATGAGTCGTAAAAATAGAGCTCCAAAACGTGACGTATTGCCAGATCCGCTTTACAATTCACAATTAGTTACTCGTCTTATCAACCGCGTTATGCTTGACGGTAAACGTGGTACAGCTGCTTCAATCGTTTACGGTGCTTTTGAACAAATCAAAGAAGTTACTGGTAACGATGCACTTGAAGTATTTGAAACAGCTATGGAAAACATCATGCCTGTACTTGAAGTACGTGCACGTCGTGTTGGTGGTTCTAACTACCAAGTCCCAGTTGAAGTTCGTCCAGAACGTCGTACAACACTTGGACTTCGTTGGTTGGTAACAATCGCTCGCCTTCGTGGTGAACACACAATGCAAGATCGTCTTGCAAAAGAAATCTTGGATGCTGCTAACAACACTGGTGCAGCAGTTAAGAAACGTGAAGACACTCACCGTATGGCTGAAGCTAACCGTGCCTTCGCACACTTCCGTTGGTAAAATCATGATGCTAGGAACGGCAAGGATGCAAAGTGAAAATAGGAAACTGGCGCAGTATTCGACGAATACAAGGAAGTTTATCTTTTTCACACAGCATCCCGTTCCGGCTCAAATCGGCTAATTAACTTTAGCTCGAGTACAACTCAGCTTACCATTCCGCAAGTTGAAGCCAACAATAACATGAAAACATTGAGAACGGGTAGGTCCTGCCTATCCGTTTTTATTAAATCGTGTTATAATAGAATAGAAATAAAAAAATATAGGAGAAACAAACCTCATGGCACGCGAATTTTCACTTGAAAAAACTCGTAATATCGGTATCATGGCTCACGTCGATGCTGGTAAAACAACTACAACTGAGCGTATCCTTTACTACACTGGTAAAATCCACAAAATCGGTGAAACTCACGAAGGTGCGTCACAAATGGACTGGATGGAGCAAGAGCAAGAACGTGGTATCACTATCACATCTGCTGCGACAACAGCTCAATGGAACAACCACCGCGTAAACATCATCGACACACCAGGACACGTGGACTTCACAATCGAAGTACAACGTTCTCTTCGTGTATTGGACGGTGCGGTTACAGTTCTTGACTCACAATCAGGTGTTGAGCCTCAAACTGAAACAGTTTGGCGTCAAGCAACTGAGTACGGAGTTCCTCGTATCGTATTTGCAAACAAAATGGACAAAATCGGTGCTGACTTCCTTTACTCAGTAAGCACACTTCACGATCGTCTTCAAGCAAATGCACACCCAATTCAATTGCCAATCGGTGCTGAAGATGACTTCCGTGGGATCATCGACTTGATCAAGATGAAAGCTGAAATCTATACTAATGACCTTGGTACAGATATCCTTGAAGAAGACATTCCAGCTGAATACCTTGACCAAGCTCAAGAGTACCGTGAAAAATTGATCGAAGCAGTTGCTGAAACTGATGAAGAATTGATGATGAAATACCTCGAAGGTGAAGAAATCACTAACGAAGAATTGAAAGCTGGTATCCGTAAAGCGACTATCAACGTTGAATTCTTCCCAGTATTGTGTGGTTCTGCCTTCAAGAACAAAGGTGTTCAATTGATGCTTGATGCGGTTATCGACTACCTTCCAAGCCCACTTGACATCCCAGCGATCAAAGGTATCAACCCAGATACAGATGAAGAAGAAACTCGTCCAGCATCTGATGAAGAGCCATTTGCAGCTCTTGCCTTCAAGATCATGACTGACCCATTCGTAGGTCGTTTGACATTCTTCCGTGTTTACTCAGGTGTTCTTCAATCAGGTTCTTACGTATTGAACACTTCTAAAGGTAAACGTGAACGTATCGGACGTATCCTTCAAATGCACGCTAACAGCCGTCAAGAAATCGACACTGTTTACTCAGGTGATATCGCTGCTGCCGTTGGTTTGAAAGACACTACAACTGGTGACTCGTTGACAGATGAAAAAGCTAAAATCATCCTTGAGTCAATCAACGTTCCAGAACCAGTTATCCAATTGATGGTTGAACCTAAATCTAAAGCAGACCAAGACAAGATGGGTATCGCCCTTCAAAAATTGGCTGAAGAAGATCCAACATTCCGCGTTGAAACAAACGTTGAAACTGGTGAAACAGTTATCTCTGGTATGGGTGAGCTTCACCTTGACGTCCTTGTTGACCGTATGCGTCGTGAGTTCAAAGTTGAAGCGAACGTAGGTGCTCCTCAAGTATCTTACCGTGAAACATTCCGCGCTTCTACTCAAGCACGTGGATTCTTCAAACGTCAGTCTGGTGGTAAAGGTCAGTTCGGTGATGTATGGATTGAATTTACTCCAAACGAAGAAGGAAAAGGATTCGAATTCGAAAACGCAATCGTCGGTGGTGTGGTTCCTCGTGAATTTATCCCAGCGGTTGAAAAAGGTTTGGTAGAATCTATGGCTAACGGTGTTCTTGCTGGTTACCCAATGGTTGACGTTAAAGCTAAGCTTTACGATGGTTCATACCACGATGTCGACTCATCTGAAACTGCCTTCAAGATCGCTGCATCTCTTGCACTTAAAGAAGCTGCTAAGACTGCACAACCAGCTATCCTTGAACCAATGATGCTTGTAACAATCACTGTTCCAGAAGAAAACCTTGGTGATGTTATGGGTCACGTAACTGCTCGTCGTGGACGTGTAGATGGTATGGAAGCACACGGTAACAGCCAAATCGTTCGTGCTTACGTTCCACTTGCTGAAATGTTTGGTTACGCAACAGTTCTTCGTTCTGCATCACAAGGACGTGGTACATTTATGATGGTATTTGACCACTACGAAGATGTACCTAAGTCAGTACAAGAAGAAATCATTAAGAAAAACAAAGGTGAAGACTAATTTGTCGTCACTAGAAAAGAAGTCACTTTGTGGCTTCTTTTTCTGTTTGGTAGAAATAGGAAAAAGTACCTCAAATATGGTAAAATAGAAGGAGTATATTGTGAGGAAAATGGATGTCAACCACTTTTGAAATTTTAATGAATCAGTTGGGAATACCCGCTGCAATGAGAAATCATGAGGCCTTCTCTCAGGCTGAAATAGAACAAGTTATTGTTCATAAACGAAGCAAAGTTTGGGAGTTTCGTTTTGTTTTTGAAAATATCTTGCCTTTTGAACTTTTTCTAGAGTTGAAAAGGGGCTTGAAAGAAGAATTCTCGAAAACAGGAAATCAGGCTAGTTTTGAGATAAAAACGAGAAATCAGGAATTTTCTAGAGAACTTTTACAAGTCTACTATCGAGAGGCTTTTTCGGAAGGTCCTTGTGCTAGTCAAGGTTTTCGTTCTATTTATCAGAATTTTCAGGTTCGATTTGAAAATGATCAGTTGATTATTGAGGCCTCTGAAGCAGCAGATACAGAGCATTTTAGAAAAAACCATTTGCCAAATCTTAGCAAACAACTTGAGCTCTTTGGTTTTCCTAAGTTTACATGCCATTTAGAGAAAAATGAAGATTTAACAAAGGAAGAGCAGGAAGCTTTCCATTCTGAAAATCAAATGATTATCCAAGCAGCCAATGAAGAAACTCTTCGGGCTATGGAACAGTTAGAACAGATGGCACCGCCTCCTCCAGTTGAGGACAAACCTGTCTTTGATTTTCAAGCCAAGAAGGCAGCTGCAAAACCTAAACTTGACAAGGCGGAGATTACTCCAATGATCGAGGTCGATACCGAGGAAAATCGTCTGGTTTTTGAAGGTGTTGTCTTTGATGTTGAGCAAAAGGTGACTAGAACGGGGCGTGTCTTGATTAATTTCAAGATGACGGACTATACATCTAGCTTCTCCATGCAAAAATGGGTTAAAAATGAAGAAGAAGCTCAGAAATTTGACATGATCAAGAAAAATTCTTGGCTCCGTGTTCGAGGAAATGTCGAGGTCAATAATTTTACACGAGATTTGACCATGAATGTGCAAGATGTGCAGGAAGTTGTTCACTATGAACGTAAGGACTTGATGCCAGAAGGTGAGCGTCGCGTTGAGTTTCATGCCCATACCAACATGTCGACCATGGATGCACTTCCTGAGGTCGAGGAAATCGTTGGAACAGCAGCGAAATGGGGCCACAAAGCAGTGGCAATCACAGACCACGGCAATGTGCAGTCATTCCCTCATGGTTATAAGGCAGCTAAGAAAGCTGGTATCCAGCTGATCTATGGGATGGAAGCCAATATCGTTGAAGACCGTGTCCCTATCGTCTATAACGAAGTGGAGATGGACTTGTCAGAAGCGACCTATGTGGTCTTTGACGTAGAAACGACAGGTCTATCTGCTATCTATAATGACTTGATTCAGGTGGCGGCTTCCAAGATGTATAAGGGCAATATCATCGCTGAGTTTGATGAATTTATCAATCCAGGGCATCCCTTGTCAGCTTTTACTACTGAGTTGACTGGAATTACGGATGACCATGTAAAAAATGCTAAACCCTTGGTTCAAGTTCTGAAAGAATTCCAAGAATTTTGTAAGGATACCGTTCTTGTCGCCCATAATGCAAGCTTTGACGTTGGTTTTATGAATGCCAATTATGAACGTCATGGTCTTCCAAAAATAACTCAGCCTGTCATCGATACGCTAGAGTTCGCTAGAAATCTTTATCCAGAGTACAAGCGACATGGTTTGGGACCCTTGACCAAACGTTTTGGTGTAGCTCTAGAACACCACCACATGGCCAACTATGATGCGGAAGCAACTGGCCGTCTTCTCTTTATCTTTATCAAAGAAGTAGCAGAAAAACATGGTGTGACAGATTTGGCTAGATTGAACCTTGATTTAATCAGTCCAGATTCTTATAAAAAAGCTCGAGTCAAGCATGCGACCATCTATGTGAAAAATCAGGTGGGCTTGAAAAATATCTTTAAACTGGTTTCTCTCTCAAATACCCAGTACTTTGAAGGAGTTCCACGAATTCCACGTACGGTGCTAGATGCCCATCGAGAAGGTTTAATCTTGGGATCCGCTTGTACAGAAGGAGAAGTCTTTGATGCAGTCGTGTCACAAGGGGTAGATGCGGCAGTCGAAGTTGCTAAATACTATGACTTTATCGAGGTCATGCCTCCTGCTATCTATGCACCTCTGATTGCCAAAGAGCAGGTCAAGGATATGGAGGAGCTCCACACTATCATCAAGAGCTTGATTGAGGTCGGATACCGTCTTGGTAAGCCAGTTCTTGCGACAGGAAATGTCCACTATATCGAACCTGAGGATGAAATTTATCGCGAAATCATCGTCCGCAGTCTAGGTCAGGGAGCCATGATTAACCGAACGATCGGTCATGGAGAAGCTGCCCAACCAGCTCCGCTACCCAAGGCACATTTTAGAACGACCAATGAAATGTTGGACGAATTTGCCTTTCTAGGAGAAGACTTGGCTCGTAAGATTGTCATTGAAAATACCAATGCCTTGGCAGAGATCTTTGAGCCTGTCGAGGTCGTTAAAGGAGACTTGTATACACCTTTCATTGACAAGGCTGAGGAAACGGTCGCCGAATTGACCTACAAGAAAGCTTTTGAGATTTATGGAAATCCACTGCCAGATATCGTTGATTTACGAATTGAAAAGGAATTAACTTCTATCCTGGGGAATGGATTTGCTGTGATTTATCTGGCCTCGCAGATGCTAGTGCATCGTTCAAACGAACGAGGCTACTTGGTTGGTTCCCGTGGGTCTGTCGGATCTAGTTTCGTTGCGACTATGATTGGAATTACCGAGGTCAATCCTCTCTCTCCTCACTATGTCTGTGGTCAGTGTCAGTACAGTGAATTTATCACGGATGGTTCCTACGGTTCAGGCTTTGATATGCCAGATAAAGAATGTCCAAACTGTGGCCACAAGCTCAGCAAGAATGGACAGGATATTCCTTTCGAGACCTTCCTTGGTTTTGATGGGGATAAGGTACCTGATATTGATTTGAACTTCTCAGGTGAAGACCAACCGAGCGCCCACTTGGATGTTCGTGATATCTTTGGGGAAGAATATGCCTTCCGTGCAGGAACGGTTGGTACGGTGGCTGCTAAGACCGCCTATGGATTTGTCAAGGGTTACGAGCGTGACTATGGCAAATTCTACCGAGAAGCTGAAGTAGAGCGCCTTGCCCAAGGGGCTGCCGGTGTCAAACGGACGACTGGTCAGCACCCAGGAGGAATCGTTGTTATCCCTAATTATATGGATGTCTATGACTTTACTCCAGTACAGTATCCTGCAGATGATGTCACTGCTGAATGGCAGACTACTCACTTTAACTTCCACGATATTGATGAGAACGTCCTCAAGCTCGATGTCCTAGGACATGATGATCCGACTATGATTCGGAAATTGCAGGACTTGTCTGGGATTGACCCTAATGAAATCCCTATGGATGATGAAGGCGTGATGGCCCTCTTTTCTGGGACGGATGTGCTAGGTGTGACTCCTGAACAAATCGGGACGCCGACGGGTATGCTGGGGATTCCAGAATTTGGAACCAACTTTGTTCGAGGGATGGTTGATGAAACTCATCCGACGACCTTTGCGGAGTTGCTTCAGCTTTCTGGTTTGTCTCACGGGACAGACGTTTGGTTAGGAAATGCTCAGGACTTGATTAAGGCAGGGATTGCGGACCTTTCAACCGTTATCGGATGTCGGGATGACATCATGGTTTACCTCATGCACGCTGGTCTAGATCCAAAGATGGCCTTTACCATCATGGAGCGAGTGCGTAAGGGCTTGTGGCTTAAAATCTCAGAAGAAGAGCGCAATGGTTATATCGAAGCCATGAAGGCCAATAATGTGCCTGAGTGGTATATCGAATCTTGTGGAAAAATCAAGTACATGTTCCCTAAAGCCCATGCGGCAGCCTACGTTATGATGGCCTTGCGTGTAGCCTACTTCAAGGTTCACCATCCGATTTATTATTACTGTGCTTACTTTTCCATCCGTGCCAAGGCCTTTGACATTAAGACCATGGGGGCAGGCTTGGATGCGATTAAACGCAAGATGCAAGAAATTGCTGAAAAGCGTAAGAACAATGAAGCTTCCAACGTAGAAATTGACCTCTACACAACGCTTGAAATCGTCAATGAAATGTGGGAACGTGGTTTCAAATTTGGGAAACTAGACCTCTATCGCAGTGATGCGACTGAATTCATCATCGACGGAGATACCCTCATCCCACCGTTTGTCGCTATGGATGGACTAGGAGAGAACGTTGCCAAGCAACTGGTTCGTGCCCGTCAAGAGGGAGAATTCCTCTCTAAAACTGAACTCCGCAAACGTGGTGGACTCTCATCAACCTTGGTTGAAAAGATGGATGAAATGGGAATTCTCGGCAATATGCCAGAGGATAATCAGTTGAGTTTGTTTGATGATTTGTTTTAAGAGTTTGAAATGTCTTGTGTAGGTTTGAGGTTGTATCATGATGGAAAAGAAAAAAAGAGCAACACCCTGGAAACCAGGGAAAGTTATTTCCATACGTTTGCGAAATGGCGTTTACGTATTAGCACAAATGGTGCGTGATCCCTATCTGGTATTTTTCAACCATTTTAACGAGGAAAATAATTGGAAGGGAGTGACCTTGAAAGAGGAAGATATCCTCTTTTGTAAGGCTGTTACTCGCCAGTTTCTACGCTATAGTCCTGTAACGATTGTTAAAGAAGTGAACCCCCTGTTAGATTATGAACTGCCTAAAGAATGGATTTATAGCCATATTGGAGGGCATCCTATTACTGTTTCGGTAAAGGGAAGTGAGCGCCAACTTGCTGGTTTTGGTAGACGTTGTTCTTTGGTTCTGGCGAATAAGGACAGTGGACAACCAGAAGATAATCCACTTATGGGACTTTTCCAAGCTTATATCATACCAGATATCAAAGAACAAGATTGGGATCGGGTAGGTCAGGCTGAACATATGTCTATTGAAGTATTTCCAACACTCAACGAACGTCTCTATCTTTGCTTTCTTTATGGGAAAAATATAAATCCAGAACAAGATATCTCTTTAGGAAAGCCTCTACCTGATGACTATGAAACCTATATAGATATCCTCACAAATAGTCCAGAGGCACGACGCCTCTACCTAGGAGAGGACGAAGAATAAGAAAGGACATTTCATGAAACTAAGAATTTTTGCGGAAGATAAACCGGCTGAGAAGATGTTTGAGTACCAATTTGAACTTGCTGATCAGACAATTCTTCTATCGACAGCACTCTTGTCAGGTGCTATTGCTTTGGCAGGATTATTTTCTGCTTTGAAAGAAAAATAAAAATAGAAAAGAGAAAACAGAATGGTTTTACCAAATTTTAAAGAAAATCTAGAAAAATATGCTAAGTTGTTAGTTGCGAACGGTGTGAACGTGCAACCTGGTCATACCTTGGCTCTCTCGATTGATGTGGAGCAACGTGAGTTGGCTCACTTAATTGTTAAAGAAGCCTATGCACTTGGAGCTCACGAAGTTATCGTTCAATGGGCAGATGACTTTGTAAACCGTGAGAAATTCCTTCACGCGCCGATGGAGCGTTTGGACAATGTGCCAGAATACAAGATTGCTGAGATGAACTACCTTCTTGAAAACAAAGCAAGTCGTCTCGGTGTTCGTTCTTCTGACCCAGGTGCCTTGAACGGAGTGGATGCAGAAAAACTTTCAGCTTCTGCCAAAGCTATGGGAATTGCCATGAAGCCAATGCGTATCGCAACTCAATCTAATAAGGTTAGCTGGACTGTAGCAGCCGCTGCTGGACTAGAGTGGGCTAAGAGAGTCTTTCCAAATGCTGCGAGCGACGAAGAAGCAGTGGACCTCCTTTGGGACCAAATCTTCAAAACTTGCCGTATCTACGAAGAAGATCCAGTTAAGGCTTGGGAAAAACATGCTGCTATCCTCAAGAGCAAGGCGGAAATGCTCAATAAAGAGCAATTCTCAGCACTTCACTATACAGCTCCTGGAACTGACTTGACACTTGGCTTGCCTAAGAACCACGTTTGGGAATCTGCAGGAGCGATCAATGCTCAAGGCGAAGGTTTCTTGCCAAATATGCCAACAGAAGAAGTCTTTACAGCCCCTGACTTCCGTCGCGCAGATGGTTATGTCACTTCTACAAAACCTCTTAGCTACAATGGAAATATTATCGAAGGCATCAAGGTAACCTTTGAAAATGGTCAAATCGTTGATATCACTGCTGAGAAGGGTGATCAAGTTATGAAGGACCTTGTCTTTAAGAATGCTGGTGCGCGTGCCTTGGGTGAATGTGCCTTGGTACCAGATCCAAGCCCAATTTCACAGTCAGGTATTACCTTCTTTAACACCCTTTTTGACGAAAATGCTTCTAACCACTTGGCTATCGGTGCAGCCTATGCAACGAGCGTTGTTGGCGGAGCAGAGATGAGCGAAGAAGAGCTAGAAGCTGCAGGACTTAATCGTTCAGATGTTCACGTAGACTTTATGATTGGTTCTAACCAAATGGATATCGATGGTATCCGTGAGGATGGGACACGCGTACCACTCTTCCGCAATGGAGATTGGGCAATTTAAGGAGAAACTATGCTTGGAAGTATGTTTGTCGGTCTTTTGATCGGACTATTAGCAGGAGCTATCACCAATCGTGGAGAACGGATGGGATGCTTCGGGAAAATGTTTCTCGGCTGGATTGGTGCCTTTTTAGGACAATTAATTTTTGGTTCTTGGGGACCAAGCTTAAGCGGTACAGCCATTATCCCATCAGTTCTCGGGGCTATGATTTTGCTAGCCATTTTCTGGGAAAGAGGAAGCTGAGTTTCGCTATGGAAGGCAGATTAACTTTAAAGAATAAGAGAGAGGCTGGGACAAAAGTCCTAGCCTCTCAATTGTCTTTGGATTGTCGATCAAGACGCAGTGGTTGAGTGGCTTCTACTACGCTGATTTCATCAGCTTTTACAGCCCTACTCAACTGTGCGGAGGTGGGACGACGAAATCGAATTCTAACGAATTACCGATTTCTGTCCCACTCTCTCTTTTTAGGTCGCTATATAAAGTCCTTTGAAAGCACTCATCTAAGCTTAGCCACAGAGCTTTCAGTGACTGGTTCTTTTTATATTGCCTCAAGTATGGTACAATAAAAGCATGAGAATTCAACAATTACACTATATTATCAAAATTGTAGAGACTGGTTCGATGAATGAAGCTGCCAAGCAACTTTTCATTACTCAGCCTAGTCTGTCAAATGCAGTTCGTGACCTAGAAAATGAGATGGGAATTGAGATTTTTATCCGAAATCCAAAAGGAATCACCCTCACACGTGATGGGATGGAGTTTCTATCCTATGCCCGTCAGGTTGTCGAGCAAACTCAACTTCTAGAAGAACGCTATAAGAACCCAATCGCTCATCGCGAGCTTTTTAGTGTGTCTTCGCAGCACTATGCCTTCGTGGTCAATGCCTTTGTTTCCTTGCTCAAGAAGAGCGATATGGAAAAGTATGAGCTTTTTTTGCGTGAAACCAGAACCTGGGAGATTATCGACGACGTCAAGAACTTCCGCAGTGAAGTAGGAGTCCTCTTTTTAAATAGCTATAACCGAGATGTTCTTTCGAAGATGTTGGATGACAATCATCTAGTGGCCCATCCTCTCTTTACAGCGCAGCCTCATATCTTTGTCAGCAAGACCAACCCTCTTGCTAAAAGAGACAAGGTGCAGTTGGCAGACCTAGAAGACTTCCCTTACTTGAGCTATGACCAAGGAACCCATAATTCCTTCTATTTCTCAGAAGAGATTTTGTCACAAGAACACCACAAGAAATCCATCGTGGTTAGTGACCGTGCGACCTTGTTCAATCTCTTGATTGGTTTGGACGGCTATACCATCGCGACAGGTATCCTCAATAGTAATCTTAATGGAGACAATATTGTCTCGATTCCACTTGATATTGATGATCCGATTGAACTGGTTTATATCCAGCATGAGAAGACTAGCTTATCTAAGATGGGTGAACGCTTCATCGAGTATTTGCTTGAAGAAGTTCGTTTTGATAGCTAATCGTAAGTACATTAGAAAAGAAAAGGAAATATGACTACAATGAATACCAATGATTTTGATTTTCACTTGCCTGAGGAGTTGATTGCACAAACACCTCTGGAAAAGCGCGATGCCTCTAAGCTCTTGATAGTCAATCGCCAGACTGGAGAATTTCAAGATCGCCACTTTCACTCCATTATTGACATGCTAGAGCCAGGTGATGCCCTGGTTATGAATGATACCCGCGTATTACCAGCTCGACTTCATGGCCAAAAGGAAGAAACAGGGGGCCATGTTGAACTCTTGCTCTTGAAAAATACAGCAGGAGATGAATGGGAAGTGTTGGCTAAACCAGCCAAGCGTCTCAAGGTCGGTGCCCGCGTTGTCTTTGGTGATGGCCGACTAAGCGCAGTTGTGACTGAGGAATTGACCCACGGTGGCCGTATTGTCCGTTTTGAATATGAAGGGATTTTCCTAGAAGTACTTGAAAGTCTTGGAGAAATGCCTTTGCCTCCTTATATCCACGAAAAATTGGATGACCGTGAACGTTACCAGACAGTCTATGCCAAGGAGAGTGGATCAGCAGCAGCCCCAACTGCAGGGCTACATTTTACCAAAGAATTACTAGAAGAAATCCAGCAAAAAGGCGTTCACCTAGTCTACCTGACCTTGCACGTTGGACTTGGGACCTTTAGACCTGTTTCAGTAGATAATTTGGATGAACATGAGATGCACTCAGAGTTTTACCAATTGTCTGAGGAAGCAGCAGCGACCTTGCGACAGGTCAAGGAAAATGGTGGCCGTGTCATTGCTGTGGGGACAACCTCTATCCGTACGCTAGAGACTATCGGAAGCAAGTTTGACGGCCAAATCCAGGCCGATTCTGGCTGGACCAATATCTTTATCAAGCCTGGCTATGATTGGAAGGTTGTGGATGCTTTTTCTACTAATTTCCATTTGCCGAAGTCTACCTTGGTCATGCTCGTTTCTGCCTTTGCAGGCCGTGAATTGGTCCTCGAAGCCTACCAACATGCTATCGACCAAAAATACCGTTTCTTTAGCTTTGGCGATGCCATGTTTATCTACTAAAAATAGAAGAGCTAATTCCTGATTGGATTAGCCTTTTTTGATGTCAAATAGCTATTGAATTATATGGAAATAAATGATACACTGAAAACTACAGGTTAGCCGTCAAAAATATATGTAATTTCAGGCTAGCTATTTTAGATGCAGATGAGACTGTATCATCATTTTAAAAGGAGATTTTTATGAAAAACAAAACATTGCGTTACACTAGTCTTTCAGCTCTTGCCTTGTTGGCTGTGGTGACACTTGCTGCTTGTGGAGGAAATGCTGAAAAAACTACAGCATCTTCAAGCAAAGAGGCTTCTTCTAAAGTAACTAAGGAGTCATCAAGTAAAACAGAAGCTAGCCAAAAAGAGGAACAGAAGTCTGAGACAAGTTCTTCAAGCGCTACAGCTACTCAAACTGAGACAAAGACGGAAAATCAAAAAGATTATTCTAAATTCCTTGGAACTTGGGAGAATTATGCAGGAACAACAGCTACGATTACAGCTGACGGCATTGTGACTATCAAGAGTTCAAAGGGAACTTTTAAATATGAGATGGATCAAGTAGAGGAGAAGGACGGTTACTATCTGACAGGAATTCATCTTGTTGGAGGCGGAGAAGGAGCACGCCTCATCTTTACTCCAGCTGGAGTCCAAAATGAATTAACAGGTACAGACGGTAGCCAAGACGTCTTGGCAATCGGCCAATCACCAAGCGACAAAGATAGTCATTTTTACCGTAATTAAGAGTGAAAAGAAGAAGTGAGGGTGGAGAGTAGCCCTTGCTTTTTTATGTTCTCGAAGCATAAATTTTAAATCATTCGAGTTTATACGACGTTTAAGTTGGATAATTAGCAAGCTCACGTTAAAGTGAAAGATAATAAGGATAATATCAAAAAAGCCCTGTTTTTAGGGCTTTCTTTACTTGCTAATATAAGAAATCAATGCCGTAGTTTTCTTTTAGATAGGTTGCCAACTCGGCTTTTTCTTCCTCTCTAAATCGACAGAGGCTAAGGGCCAGCCGCAATATCAGGACGCTTGTATCGACGATAACATTTGACTTAGAAATATCTTCTAGCTGGGTGACCTCTCTCAGGTCAAAATCTAAATAGTAAGCCTTGCTGTTGGCATGGTCAGGGTCACTGACATCCACTTCAACATACGATGCTCGCAACAATTCTTCTTTTGGGATGAAGATTTCCTTGGAAAAGAAGAGCCCGGGATAGACATAAATACCTTCAAAGGTGAACTCAAAGGAGAGTCTGCGACTAGAAAGTCTTTTGATACCTGCAATCGTTGCGTAGATAGCAGCAAAAAAGAGAATGGTTGGAACCACAGTGAGAAGACTAAGCTGGGAAAAGTCGATTAATCCATGCGCGAGAAAAAAGAAAAATTGAAAGAATACACCCACTGCAAAGACTAGATAGCCGACACCGACATATTTTGAATAATAGATTTTCATAGAAACCTCCATATATAGAATTGAACTCACAAATGTTTTTTCAGCAGACGGAGTCTAGGCCGTGCAGAGTTGAAATTCTAGGTATTCCCATCATATCCTATGGAGCAAAGTTCTGTCAACCTTTTAGCAAGTTGCGATACTTAGTTATCCTATGACCTAGCAAGTTGGTTTGTGGTATACTAGGATAAAATCATTCCAAATTTTGAGGACTTGTTTTTATAAATAGAAAGAGGTCAATATGTTTTTTCTCGGACGCCGTCGTGTCTTTATCGGCGAATGTGATGGACAGGCTGTTTATTATGACCAAAAGACAGGAGAGGCTTTAGCTGCTCCAAAGAGTAAGTTGCTCAATACTGAAAAAGCTGGTGACACGAATTCCTTTATTCCTGAATTGGTCATTCTCTTACTAGCAGGTGGACCTGCAATTTCGGGTTTCTTTTCCCTCAAGTTTATTGGTGTCTACAACTGGTTTAGTCTAGCTTGTATTTTTCTATTTTGGTTGATGCAGTTTTTCTCGTTGGTTGCTTTACTTGAACGAGCACTCTATAAAAATGTTCGCAAAGCACAGCCGAGGACAGAGAAAGTCTTTTACTATGCCGCATCTCATAATTTGTTTGTGAAAAATCAGTTTGATCCTAGACAACTGTCTGCTTTACCTTTTCGATTTGCCCGCTTTGCAGTAAATATAGTGTCCATCTATTATTTTTTGTATTTCTTGACTCTTCCTCTAAAATTTGGTCAACCGATTAATGAAAGCTATGGTTTGTGGTTGGCTGGCTTGCTATTCTTTTCAGTATTTCTTTTGTATAACCAAAACAATCCAGTTCGCTTTGTGAAGATTATGGGATTATATAGTCAAGGAAAAGTACGATTTAAGGAAGAAGTGGAACATTGAGAAACTATCTTGGGATTCTGCTAAATATCTAGAGAAAATCTTTTAGAAAAACAAAAAAGCCTTGATTTCAAGGCTTTTTCCTGTTGTTTAGATGCCCCCTGCAGGCTCTTTGAAAGAAACTTAGAAAAATCTAAAATGAAATTATTTCAAAATGGGGTAAAAGCAAAATTTCCCTCCCTACTTTCTCAATTATTCCTAATTTTAGTTCCAAAAAGCTTCAATTCATAATCTAATTATAATATGGGTAATGGGTACTATCTTATTACATTCAGATTTTTGTTCTCTTCAAAGAGTTATGTAGGCTTTATGGTTTTAAATAGGTAAAAAGTTGAATTATAGTGAGTATTGTGTCACAATAGGTAATATATAAATAATTAATGGAATGGATATAATTCTTTCCTACCTTTACAAGAAGGATTGGTTGCACCTTTTTTATCTAGCAATTATGGTTAGCTTTCAAGTTTAGCTAGTTTTTAAAAGCTCTGATTTCGACTCAATAAAACAAATTTCAGAAGTGCAAAAGACAAGATGGTGACATTGCTACAGTCAGTCGCCATGTCTTGCTGGCACAGGCTGTTTGTGCCGTCAGCTATTTACCAGTCAATTTGATCAAAGGGCTTAATTATTATTTTTGAAAGGTCTTTTATGGAAAAAATTCTTTCTTTAGGTCTGACAGGTAAGAAATTACTTGTTCAGGGTTTCTTGTTTGTTCTGCTAGGTCTTATCTTGATGGTCACGGGAACTTGGTTGCCAGTGACGGTTATTCGACTGGTTCTGTTTTTAGCTTGGATAGCAACGGTCTTAGATTTAGTATTACGTATTTTCAAAAAAAGTCAGTCAACGGACACCTTGGGAGTTGCACTGGTTAAATTGTTAGTGATGGGATATTTGCTAGGCTCGAATCTTGCTACTGATGTGCCAATTTATATTTTGGCTCTTGTGATTGGAATTTATCAGATTTTTCATGCTAGTATCAACCTTGTCACCTATGTTCTCTACCGCAAAAACAAAATTCGACCTCGTTTTCGTTTCTTACTAGATGGTCTCGTACTAGTTTTTCTTGGTGGGACTAGTCTTTTGTCCTCTACGGGAAATTCTGTCTTTCAACTCTTTGTTTTAGGGGCTTATTTTTGCCTTTATGGTGTGTCCAATATCCGTGACGGTTTCTTATTTGAAAAGGAAATTGGGAAAAACCATCTCAAACGTCGTGTCAGAATGAGCTTACCTATTGCCCTAGCCGCTCTCATCCCTGCAAGTACTTTAGCAAAAATCAATAAATTCATGCAGGAAAATGCTGATGAGGAAGAGGAAATCTATCTTGGAATGGTGAAGTTTGGTAAGACAGCAGATCTTGAAATTTTCGTTCATACAGCGGAGACTTCTCTATTTTCAGCTATTGGTCATGTGGATATCTGCTATCAAGGCCGTGTTATTTCTTATGGCAACTATGATCCGTCTTCTGAGACCTTATTTGGCATGGTAGGAGATGGTGTCTTATATTTCTGTGATCGTGACAAGTACATTGACCTATGTAAACGTGAGAGTCAAAAAACGCTTTTTGGTTATGGGATAGATTTGACGCCTGAAATGGAAAAAGCAGTTCAGAAAAAGTTGGCTGAATTGAAACAACTGACGATTCCATGGGAGCCAAGTGCAGATAAAATCATGACAGGTGATGGTAAGGAAGACTACACCTACGCTTATAAAATCAGACATGAGACGGATGGGGAACTTTATAAATTTATCAAATCTAAGTTTAAATCCTACTTTGTCTTGTCCACAAACTGTGTGCTCTTGGCTGATACCATAGTCGGTCAAGCTGGAACAGATATCCTCTCACCAAAAGGATTTATCGCTCCAGGAACTTACCAAGCCTACCTTGATCGAGAGTTTGAAAAACCAAATAGTATAGTCGTATCTAAACATGTTTATTAAGGAGAATTTATGAACTTAGTTAAAAAATATACCCCGTTAATCCTTTTTATAGGGCTGGTTGCTCTTGTAATTCTGAATGCATCGAGCTTTATATCAGGAGCAATCTCTCTCTTTGATGTAACATCAACCTTGATTTATGGTGCTGTTATTGCTTTTGTGCTTAATGTTCCTATGAAAAAAATTGAACAGTACTTAGTTAAATTGAAGGTAAAGGCAGAGTTGCGTCGTCCGATTGCCATGGTACTTGTTTTCCTAGCTCTTATCTTAATCGTGATTGCTCTTTTGGTTTTGGTGCTGCCAACCCTAGCTCAGACTATTAGTCAGCTGGGAACAGTCCTTTCAACAGTCCTTACTCAACTTGGGAAATTGCTAGGCAGCTCGGAATTTGTAACCAAAGACATGTTGTCAACTATCGTATCAGGCATACAGGGACAATCTAGTTCTATTAGTCAAGCTTTGATAACCTTCTTATCCGGTCTGACTAGTAATATAGGAAATATTTTTTCAAGTATAATGAATGCCTTTCTGATTATAGTATTTACCTTTTTATTTTTATCCAGTAAGGAACATTTGGCAGCGATGACGAGTCGACTTCTAAAAGTTTTTCTTCCAGAGAAGGTGGTGATAAAGTTGACTTACATTGGACAAGTAGCACTAGAGACTTATGACCAATTTTTGATGAGTCAGCTGATTGAAGCAGTTATCATAGGAGTTATGATAGCGGTTGGTTATAGCCTATTTGGACTACCTTATGGGGTAATGACAGGTATATTTGCAGGAGTGCTATCGTTCATTCCTTATGTAGGGCCTATGATTGCTTGTGTTGTGGGAGCGATTTTTATCTTCACAGTGAGTCCTACTCAAGCCTTACTTTCTCTTCTTCTATATCAAGTTATACAGCTGATTGAAGGAAACCTTATTTATCCAAAAGTTGTAGGTCAGTCTATTGGTTTACCAGCCCTTTTCACGCTTGCGGCTGCTAGTATCGGAGGGAATCTTTTCGGACTACTTGGAATGATATTCTTTACCCCCGTATTTGCTGTTATCTATCGACTGGTTAAAGAATTTGTCGTTGCAAAGGAAAATCAGGTAGATTAAGAAAAACTAAATTTAATAAGATATACTGAGAAGAGAGTGAGAGATTCTCTTCTCTTTTATTTTTAAATACTTTTCTACAAAAAGCTATTAGACGTTAAAAAAAGCCTTGGTTTCAAGGCTTATTTCTGTTGATTTAGATGCCCCCTACATGAATTTGTAAGAACTTTTCATATTGAAAATAAACAAAAATGTTGAAATATAGCTGATTTTAGGGAAATACTTTTAGGTGTTTTCAATGTCAGGATTTAAAAATGGGGCAAAAGTGGGGCAAAAACGAATGACTCGTATTTTGTTTGAAAACCTATAATACCTAATGATTATGCTATTCTAGATATATAGTTTTGTTATAAATAAATGTCAGTGCGAGTTCAAATCGGAGGATAAAATGGAAAAACAAATTAATGAAAAAAAAGCCTTGGAAAACCAAGGCTTTTTTAATGCTATAAACTCATTAAAAGAACCCCCAGTTAGATTTGGAATATTTTTTATTCTGTGTCACATAAAAATAAATAAAATGAATGGCTATAGCTAGAGTAAAAATGGTTGCAATACTCAACACTGTTATAGGATTAGAAGCGAAAAGCAAAGAGAGAATCAAGGCAGCCAGATAGAGTGTCGCTTGAGCACAGTAGTAACTTCTCGGATAGCGAAGATAGTTTTTGTTATAGGGCCCATTTGCTAGGACAGCAGCTTGGAAGAGGCCAATTCCGATATAAAAGAAGCTGATTGCAACGAGAAGATTAGCCTCGGGATTCAGGAGATAACCCATCGAAACTGTCATCAACATAAGCCCGATGAAAATAGGATAGTGACTATAAATTACAAATAATCCCTTTTGACTAGATCCTTCATCAATAGCATGGTCAAATTCGCCAAAATAAAACAAGAACAGGGAAAGCATGATAACGAAATTGAGAACCGAATAAATCGAGAAATTCTCGACTGTAAAGAAGCTAGCTAGCCCAACAACCATCTCTCCAAACGTAATAATCACAAGAAGGGAGACGCGCTCGATTAAATGGGGAAGATTTACCTGGAAATGCTCATCTTTAGTAATCAAGAAAATTGGCACAATAAATGTTAGCAGAATACTAGCAATAAAGATATAGACTCCAACGTAAATAGGAAAAAGAGCTGCCAGATAGACTCCTAAACTTCCTAGACCTGTTAACCATAGAAAACCTTTGATACTTTCCCGATCAGTATTATCGGTTGATTTTCTAAAAAATTCAACCAAATATTGAAAAAATAAGGTAAGGGTCAATGTACCAACAGCCCAACAGGTATAATAGAACCATTGTTGCCAATTGTATCCAATCATATTGGACATAAAGAGCATAAGTCCCATGTTGATAAACATGATTACCATGTTAAATAACGAGTTTGTTCCATAGCGATTGGTATAAATGGTTTGAATCATCCAGGAATTGATGATAACCATGACAGAGATGAAGAAATCAAGTAAAGAATCCCAAGCCACAACACCGCTATGAAGAGGGTGAATTAAAGCAGTTGCTTTTGAAATTGCAAAAACAAACACTAGGTCATAAAATAGTTCTGAAAATTCTACACGTTTATGCTTAATAAGAGTTGTCATATTAATACCTTTCTACTTTAGAAATACAATACATTATAACAGAAAATGGTAATGAAAGAAAAGGATATGCTTAAATAATTTCATGTGGCGCGAATTGTCAAAACCTTGACTTCTTTTGTCATTTACTTGAAAAAGCAACCCTGACGAGTTGCTTAAAATCCTATTAAAAATTAACTGTGTCAGGATCATTCTGAGTTTTGATGCCTTGAATCTTATCCAAGACTGCCATATCTTCCTCTGATAAGTCGAAGTCGAAGATATCCAAGTTGGCTTCAATATTTTTAGGTGTCACAGACTTAGGTAGTGGCAAGAAACCTTTTTGAAGGCTCCAACGCAGAGCAACTTGTGCTACAGATTTACCGTTACGTTCAGCCACTGCTTCAACATCTTCATTTCCAAAAATGCTACCTGTACCTAGTGGACTATAGGCTTCAAGAAGGATATCGCGCTCTTGGCAATAGGCAACTAAGTCTTTTTGGTCACAACCTGGAGCCAAGAGGATTTGATTGACATGTGGCACAATTTCAGCCGTTTCAAGAAGAGCTTCTAGGTGATGTTGCATAAAGTTAGACACACCGATAGCACGCACCTTACCTTCTTTGTAGGCTTCTTCCATTGCCTTCCAAGCGCCTGCATTACCAGACTTCCAAGCATCATTCTCACGAAGTGCCTTTGGATTTGGCCAATGGATAAGCAAAAGATCCAAATAATCCACACCGAGTCTTTCGAGAGACTCATCGATAGAAGTCTTAGCCAACTCGTAATCGTGCTTATCATTCCAAAGTTTGGTAGTTAGGAAAATATCCTCACGTGCCAAATTACTATCAGCAATCGCCTTACCTACAGAAACCTCGTTACCGTAAATTTGTGCGGTATCAATATGTGTGTAACCAGCCTTAAGTGCGAAGCTAACGCTGTTATAGGCTTCTTCGCCTTCAGCAATTTGCCAAGTTCCAAAACCAATTTTAGGAATAGCAACCCCATTTGCAAGCGTATATGTTTCCATGATTTTCACCTTTTCTTTTTTTAATAGTACTATCTTAAATAAGATAAGGCAAAAATGCAAAGATTTGCTACGGCTATTATTATGAATAGTTCCTTACTTCTTTTTCCGATGTTCGTAACAGCCTTTGGAGATATTATTACTTGGGAAGAGAATGAATTTGTAAGAACTTTTCATATTGAAAATAAACAAAAATGTTGAAATATAGCTGATTTTAGGGAAATACTTTTAGGTATTTTCAATGTAAATATTTCAAAATGGGGCGAAAGTGGGGCAAAAATAACGAATGACTCATAAAGGTTTCCTAATCTCTAACCTTTTCTGACAACAGGTTGCTCAACTTCTAACTGAGAAAGTATCACTAACGGATATTGCCAGAAGACTTCGTATGAACCTCTGTTCCCTTTTATAGTAAATGCCAATACATTCTAATGGGGAATAGTAGCGAGTGAGTATGAAATCCGGCAATAGAAAAAATGCCTAAAAAATACTATAATATTAAGTAACATAGACAAATAAATTAGAATTTAGAGAGGTTTTTCGGCGAATGTTAGGATATGAAAAAAACGAAAAGTTAGAATTTAATTATAAAAAATCTTGCGGTTTGTGGTTAATTGCGGTTGCCGTAGTTATCGCAGTTGCTACCTTAATAGGTGGGCAACAAATTATAAATATGCAAGTGTTTACTAGTGGTTATATAGTCTTCTTTTTTACGATTAATATGAATAAAGACTTACTAAAAAAACTATCCACTGGACCATCGACTAAATTTCAAAATAAGGTTTCTCAATACTCAATAATATTTCTGTTTATATTAATGGTTTTTTTAGGCGGTTCATTTTTTGTTACGGAGAATTGGAGATTGATATGGTTGGGGGCATTATTAGTCACAGCATTGCATTTTTTCCCATTATATTTTGTACATGGAAAATCAATGATTTTATTAGGAATTATGTGCACTATTAATATTATCATGGGATATATTTTTTCTGATGTCTCTTTGGTACTATTTGCCTATATTGATGCAATAATTAAATTTATATTTGGAGTTTATTTGTTATTTTTTTCTAAAGCAACGAAGCAATAAATCCCAATTGTTTGTTGAACTAGCAACTTAATAAGAATAACAGAGGAACAGTAAATCGGAAAAAGGTTTACTGTTTTTCTTTGCTCAAAATACTTAGCTTGTGAAATCATATTTCTCCCTCCTTCTGACATATTTAGTCTAACAAAAAAGCCGTCGGGAAAACGGCTTTCGAAGATAAGATTTTACAATAGAAAAGCGAGGATATCCTCGCTTTTTTTATTTAATCTAATAGCTCCTTATTTTCAATTAAGAGCTCTAGTGGAGATTTATCTCTTGCTTCAATAAAACCAGGTTCATATTGGGTATGAAGTGTTCTTTTCTGAGAAGTTGGATCAATATACAACTCTTTTCCATCTTCTGTGTATAGTTGGTTGCCTCTTGTTAGGTAAAGTAAATCCTCTAAGTACTGTCCATCAGTATGTAGGAAATGCTCGATGTATTTGACAGTTTTTAAGATTTCACTTACTTTATCAGAGTATTCATTAGATTCAAGAACACTCTTTTCTAACTCAATCTCTTTACTCGTTCCAAAGAGTTGGGTTGGAGTTGCATTAAAATATTCCGCTATCTTATCCAAATTTGCAAAGGTAGGATAGCTTTTTTGTTTTTCATAATCAGAGATGTCTGGAAAGATTGCTCATAAAAAAAATGTGGGGCAAATGATGGGGCAAATCAGTTATAGACAAGCAAAAAAGCCTTATAAATAAAGGCTTTTTCCTGTTGATTTAGATGCCCCCTACAGGGCTCGAACCTGTGACCCATAGATTAAGAGTCTACTGCTCTACCAACTGAGCTAAGGAGGCAAATAAAAAGCTGTATTGGTGCCGAAACTTCACGGTTTGTATTGAACCCGCGCAATTAAGCAGGTGGGCAACTCGCTCTAACTGAAGCTGTTTCCGTGTGAGACGGCCTACATGCTGTTAGAAGACTTTTGTTTCCCTAATAATACAAAAAATAGTCGGTCAACACTTAAATGTGAAGTCGTACACCACAGCGTTTCTATGTTTATATAATACCACTTTTTCAAAAAAAATCAAGGGGTAAATGTAATTATTTGGAAAGGATTTCACAAATTTCGTAATTTATCAATGGTTTCCTTGCGCTGAGCTAGGGCTCGTTCGTATTTTCCGGTATCTTCTGGTGAGAAGTAGCTATGGTCGCGAATTTTTTCTGGTAAATAATCTTGCTTGACCCAGTGACCAGGATAACTATGTGGATAGAGGTAGTTTTGGGCGTTGCCTAATTCCTTGCTACCGCTATAGTGGCCATCTCGCAAGTGACGTGGGATTGGTAAATGACCAGATGTTTTAAGGTCAGCCAGGGCCTTATCCATAGCTACATAGGCTGTGTTGGATTTAGGTGAAAGCGCCAGATCAATGACAACATTGGCAATGAGGATGCGAGCTTCGGGGAAGCCGATTCTCTGTGCAGCATCCAAAGCAGTTACGGTATGGATCTGTGCATCGGGATTAGCCAAGCCGATATCTTCATAAGCAATCACCGTCAAACGGCGTGCCAAACTAGGAAGGTCACCAGCTTCGATCAAGCGAGCAGCATAGTGGAGACTGGCATCCACATCAGAGCCACGGATGGATTTCTGGAGAGCAGATAGAACATCGTAATGTCCATCTCCATCCTTGTCCATAGTGATATAGCTTCTCTGAAGACTATTTTCCATGATGTCAAGCGTGATATGACGGATGCCGTCATCATTTTCTGGGGTGGAGAGAACTGCCAAATCAAGTGAGTTAAAGGCAGAGCGGAGGTCTCCGTTGGTAGATGTTGCGATAAAATCAAGGGCATCATTATCTAACTCAACAGGGAAATTAAAACCTCGTTCAGGGTCAGTCAGGGCGATTTGAATGGCTCCTTTGACATCTTGGTTAGACAGAGGTTCCAGTTCAAAAATCTGAACACGGCTACGAATGGCTGGAGTGACAGAAAAGAAAGGATTTTCAGTCGTCGCCCCAATCATGATGACCAGTCCGCTTTCCAAGAGAGGCAAGAGGAAGTCTTGTTTAGTCTTGTCAAGACGATGAATCTCGTCTAGTAGCAGTACAAGGCCACCTGAGAATTTAGCTTCTTCAGCGATTTCTTGGAGGCGTTTTTTACTATCAACTGTGGCATTGAAGGTCCGAAAGGCATACTTGGTTGTTCCAGCGATGGCTGAAGCGATACTGGTTTTTCCGATGCCTGGAGGTCCGTAGAGGATCATAGAGGATAGGCGATTGGCTTCCACCATACGGCGGATAATCTTGCCTGGTCCAACCAGATGCTCCTGACCGATGACCTGGTCGATGGTTTTGGGGCGCATACGAAGCGCGAGATTGTCTGGCATAGCAGTCCTTTCTAACATGGATTTTCTGATACTAATGTGGTAATATGGTAGTATCTATTTTAGCATATTTCCGAGTATTCGGGGCGATTAAAGAGTCGTATAGAAAGAGGACAAAATGGCAACATATGGATTTTTAGATGTTTTACAAGAAGAGTTGGACAAGAACTTTCCTTTTGATTATGAGATTAGTTGGGACAAGCGTAATCATGCGGTTGAAGTGAGTTTTCTATTAGAGGCACAAAATGCTGCAGGGGTGGAGATGTTAGATGAAGACGGAGAGGTTTCGTCAGATGATATCCTTTTTGAAGAAGCGGTACTTTTTTACAACCCTGCCAAGTCAACAGTTAATGAAGAAGACTATCTCACGGTCATCCCTTACCTGCCGAAGAAAGGTTTTTCTCGTGAATTTTTAGCTTATTTTGCGCTATTCCTTAAAGATACTGCAGAGGTTGGACTAGATGCCCTCATGGACTTTTTGGAAGACCCAGAAGCAGAAGAATTCGTCATGGAATGGAACCAAGAAGTCTTTGAAGAAGGAAAAGTTGGCTTGGAAGAAGGAGAATTTTACCCTTATCCGAGATACTAGGAGTTGGTTGGAGATTTTATGAAGAAAATTGGGATTTATTTGGTTTATGTGCTAGCTTTTGTATTTATTATGCTAGCTTTTGCTTGTGGAACAATCGCATTTGCAGAGTTGGGGTATTCCGCAGTTTTAGTCTTTACTTTTGGTTATGCCTTCGCTCTTCTAAGTATGTATTTAATCTTTATTCTTCATGAGCTGGGACATGCTTTTTGTGGCTACTTGACAGGCTATCGGCTGGTGGCTTTTGGATTAGGGAACTTTCTTTTAACCAAAAAGTCAGGAAGGCTTCATCTTAGTCGAACAGCAGTTATAAAAAATGTTGGTGCTCAGTATATTGGTTTAAAAGAGAATGAAAGTGATCAAAGAATCATCTTGATGCTTTCAGGAGGCTTGATAGTTCACCTTTGCTTGATATTATTGGCAACACTTTTTGGTTTTTTGACAACAAACTGGTATTTTGCAGGCACTTGGATTTGTCTAAATTTATCTCTTCTTCTATTCAATGCTCTGCCAGTTGGGATTACCGATGGAGCAAAAATTTGGGAATTACTACAACACCCTGAAAATACGAAATACGCCTACCTGATGTTGAGGCATTCTGCCCAGACCTTGCTAGCTCCTCAAGAATATGATTTAAAAGACTTTATCATGTCTGTTGATGAGGATGTGAGAGGGAGTTTTGCAGAAAGTGTTCAGACTCTTCAGGGATTGGTATTCATATTGGATGATAATATAGAGCTTGCAAAGCAACAGTTTCAGTCTGTGTTAGAGAAAACAGATAATCCAATGTCTAAATCTATTTCTCAATTATACCTTCTTCAAATTGCTCTGATAGAAGGAGATAATAAGAAGGCGGAAGAATATGCAAGTATTCGAGGGGTCAAATCCTTTTTATCTCTAAAAACAGCAGATATGCAGGTCATTCAAGCTTGGTATCAATTTAAGGCAAAGAAAGATGTAGTTCAAACTCACAAGGCTATGAAGATTGCTAGACAAAAAATGAATAGCAGCCGGATGTTACGGGATGAGAAATCCTACTACCAGCAGTGGTTAGATGAGTTGGAACAAGCCATACAGGAAGAAGAGACTCAGTGAGCTGAGAAATAGAAAAGGGAGCTGTCCGATGCTTCAGAAATTTAAGCGGTTATTTAGTAAAAAATCCCAAGAACGTGAGTCGTTCCTTCCCCGCAATCGCTTTGCGGATCTAGATTTCGAGAGAGTATTGAAGTCAGGAACTCGTCGCCTTGTTAATGAGGAAGGACGCTATGCTGAGGATGGGAAAATCACAGAACTTGAATTTCCTGAAGATTTTGCGGAATTTGAATTTCTAGTTGGTTTTAAGACGGAAGAGGAAGAGCAGTTTCAGCAACTATTAGCTCGTTTAAATAGTATTGATAATGCCATTCAGTCCCATTTGGAAAGCGAGTTGCAACAACCCATCCCTCAGTATGCTAAGGATCTAGGCTATACTCAGAAGAGGTGGGAGAAAACCTTTTACTTCCATCCTTGGATATTAAGTTTTGAGGAAAACCCGCCTAATCTTCGCTATGTTGCAGATTATGTAAATGATGAGTTTACGGTTTATTTTGCTAAAAAACATGGCAGATGGCAAGCATACTGGGATGCAGAGTGCCAAAAAGTAATCGAAGAAAGCTAGCTCGTATTTTCCTAGAGAGTAATTGTTATCATAGAAAAGAGTAAATATCATGGAATTATTGGATAGCAGAATGGATTTCCAAGGTTGCAAGATTGCCTTGATTTGTGGGGATAAGGTCTTGACTATCTTACGTGATGACAAGGACGATATCCCTTGTCCCAACATGTGGGAGTTGCCAGGTGGTGGTCGTGAAGGAAACGAAAGCCCTTTCGAGTGCGCAGCGCGTGAAGTTTATGAGGAATTGGGAATTCATTTAGATGAAGACTGTCTGCTTTGGAGCAAGATTTATCCTAGCGTAATCTTTAAAGACAAGCAATCGGTCTTTATGGTTGGTCAGCTAAGACAAGAACAATTTGACAATATTACCTTTGGGAATGAAGGACAGGCCTATAAACTGATGCCTATTGAGGAATTTTTGAAGTCTAAACAGGCAGTGCCTCAGCTACAGGGGAGATTGAGGGATTATTTGGAGGAAAGTTTATGATAACACTTGTTCGAGCGGGAGCAGAGGATTTGGAGACCATCATTGCGATTCAAAGAGCTAGCTTTAAGTCTGTCTATGAGAAATACCAAGATGAATATGATCCTTATCTGGAGGACCGTGAAAGAATTAAGTGGAAACTAGTCGAGCGTCCCAATAGCTATTACTACTTTGTAAAAGAAGATGAAGAAAACATCGGATTTTTACGAGTTCAGACCAATGCCGAGTTAACGAAAGCTTGGTTGGGAACGGCAGCGATTTTGCCTCAGTATCAAGGAAAAGGGTATGGATCTAAAGGTTTAAGCTTACTGGAAAAAGAATTTCCAACCATCACACAATGGGATTTGTGTACGGTGTTACAGGATGCAGGCATGGTTGCTTTTTACGAGAAAAACGGCTATCGTCAAATCCACATTGAGCCTGAAAAAGAAGGCATGGATATGGTCTACATGAAAAAATTGATAGAGAAATAGAAAGGATGGTTCAGTTAAATTTCTAAACTGAATACGCCCTAAACACGGTGCCGAAAAGATAAACTTCTCTTAGACACAAGCGTCTTCAGAGAGTTTCCTATTTTGGCTTTGTGTTTTACGGGCTTGGTATCTTAATGATGGAAACATGGCAAGAGTTAAAAGTTACAGTGAAGCGTGAGGGAGAGGAGTTGGTTTCCAACCTCTTGATTGAGTTAGGTGCCCAAGGGGTAGCAATTGAAGATAGCATGGACTATGTGGGCAATGTGGATCGTTTTGGTGAGATTTTCCCAGAGGTAGAGCAGCAAGAAGAAATCGTAGTGACAGCCTACTATCCTGATACGGTTGATGTGGCAGTGGTTGAGGCAGACTTGCAGGCTCGCCTAGCTGAATTGACCGACTTTATGGATTTGGGTGAGGTCAAGATGGGGACGACTGCCTTGGCTGAGGAAGACTGGGCAGATAACTGGAAGAAATACTATGAGCCAGCTCGTATCACTCATGATTTGACTATCGTGCCGTCTTGGACAGACTATGAGGCGACTGCTGGGGAAAAGATTATTAAGCTAGATCCTGGTATGGCCTTTGGAACAGGAACTCACCCAACCACTAAGATGAGCCTCTTTGCCTTGGAGCAAGTCCTTCGTGGTGGAGAAACAGTGCTAGACGTAGGAACAGGTTCTGGAGTTCTTTCTATTGCTAGCTCTCTTCTTGGTGCCAAGGAGATTTTTGCCTATGATCTCGATGATGTGGCTGTTCGTGTCGCTCAGGAAAATATTGAGCTCAATCCTGGTATGGAAAACATCCATGTAGCACCAGGAGATTTGCTTAAGGGTGTGGAGATTGAGGCAGACGTCATCGTGGCCAATATTTTGGCGGATATCCTTATCCATCTGACAGAAGATGCTTATCGTTTGGTCAAGGATGAAGGCTACCTCATCATGAGTGGGATTATCAAGGACAAGTGGGACATGGTGCGTGAGTCGGCTGAGTCAGCTGGATTTTTCCTTGAAACCCACATAATTCAAGGGGAATGGAATGCCTGTGTCTTCAAGAAGACCAAGGATATCTCCGGTGTGATAGGAGGCTAGCATGCAACAGTATTTTGTTAAAGGCAGTGCAATCTCTCCTGTCACTATCGAGGATAAGGAAACCAGCAAGCACATGTTTCAGGTTATGCGCCTGAAAGAAGATGACCAGGTTACCTTAGTTTTTGATGATGGGATCAAGCGCTTGGCGCGCGTGCTGGATGTGGAAAATCGTCAGTTTGAGGTGGTCCAAGAGTTAGCTGATAATGTGGAACTGCCAGTCCAAGTGACCATCGCATCTGGTTTTCCCAAGGGAGATAAGTTGGAGTTTATCACTCAAAAGGTGACGGAACTAGGTGCCAGTCAGATTTGGGCCTTCCCTGCCGACTGGTCCGTTGCCAAGTGGGATGGCAAAAAATTGGGCAAAAAGGTTGAAAAACTAGAAAAAATCGCCCTTGGAGCAGCAGAACAAAGTAAGCGAAACCTTGTCCCAAGTATCACACTTTTTGAGAAAAAATCAGACTTTCTAGCCCAACTGGACCAGTTTGACCGCATCGTGGTGGCTTATGAAGAGTCGGCTAAAGAAGGCGAATCAGCTGCCCTTATCCAAGCTGTTGCTGGACTGGAAAAAGGAGCAAAACTGCTCTTTATCTTTGGACCAGAAGGTGGTCTTTCACCTGCTGAGATTGAGAGTTTTGAAGCCAAAGGAGCTGTTCTAGCAGGACTTGGCCCTCGGATCTTGCGAGCAGAAACAGCACCGCTTTATGCCTTATCTGCTATAAGTGTTTTGCTTGAATTAGAGAAATAAGAGGAAGAAGATGGAACAAAAACACCGTTCAGAATTTCCTGAAAAGGAACTTTGGGACTTAACTGCCCTATATCAAGACCGTGAAGATTTCTTGCGTGCGATAGAAAAGGCGCGTGAAGACATCAATCAATTTAGTCGTGACTACAAGGGCAATCTTCATACTTTTGAAGATTTTGAGAAGGCCTTTGCGGAATTGGAACAAATCTACATTCAGATGAGTCATATTGGCAATTACAGCTTTATGCCTCAGACGACGGACTATGGTAATGAAGATTTTGCTAATATCGCCCAGGCTGGAATGGACTTTGAGACAGATGCCAGTGTAGCTTTGACATTCTTTGACGATGCCTTGGTAGAAGCAGATGAAGAAGTCTTGGACCGTTTGGGTGACTTGCCACATTTGACGGCAGCCATTCGTCAGGCCAAAATCAAAAAAGCCCACTATCTTGGGGCTGATGTGGAGAAGGCCTTGACCAATTTGGGTGAAGTTTTCTACAGTCCACAGGATATCTATACTAAGATGCGAGCTGGGGACTTTGAAATGGCCGATTTTGAAGCCCATGGAAAAACATACAAAAACAGCTTTGTGACCTATGAAAACTTCTACCAAAATCACGAGGATGCTGAGGTTCGTGAGAAATCCTTCCGTTCCTTTTCAGAAGGACTTCGTAAGCACCAAAATACAGCTGCGGCAGCCTATTTAGCCCAAGTCAAGTCTGAAAAACTCTTGGCAGATATGAAGGGCTACGACTCAGTCTTTGACTATCTTCTTGCTGAACAAGAAGTAGATCGTTCCATGTTTGATCGTCAGATTGACCTCATCATGAAGGACTTTGCGCCAGTCGCTCAGCGATATCTTAAGCATGTTGCCAAGGTAAATGGTCTTGAAAAGATGACCTTTGCAGACTGGAAATTGGACTTGGACAGCGCCCTTAATCCTGAAGTGACTATTGACGATGCTTATGATTTGGTCATGAAGTCGGTAGAACCTTTGGGACAAGAATATTGTCAGGAAGTTGCTCGCTATCAAGAAGAACGCTGGGTGGACTTTGCTGCCAATAGTGGCAAGGATTCTGGAGGCTATGCAGCTGATCCATATCGCGTGCACCCTTATGTCCTCATGAGCTGGACAGGTCGTTTGAGTGATGTCTATACCTTGATTCATGAAATCGGGCATTCTGGTCAATTCATCTTTTCAGACAATCACCAAAGCTATTTTAACGCCCACATGTCGACCTACTATGTTGAAGCACCGTCAACCTTCAATGAATTGCTTCTCAGCGATTACTTGGAACAGCAGTCTGAGGATCCACGTCAGAAACGCTTCGCTCTTGCCCACCGCTTGACAGATACCTATTTCCATAACTTCATCACTCACCTTCTGGAAGCTGCATTCCAGCGTAAGGTGTATACACTGATTGAAGAAGGAGAAACCTTTGGGGCAAGCAAACTCAACAGTATTATGAAGGAAGTTTTGACTGACTTCTGGGGAGATGCTATTGAGATTGATGATGATGCAGCACTGACTTGGATGCGTCAAGCTCACTATTACATGGGCTTGTATAGTTATACCTATTCAGCAGGTTTGGTTATCTCAACAGCGGGTTACTTGCATCTAAAAAATTCTGAAAATGGAGCTAGAGACTGGCTCAATCTTCTCAAGTCTGGTGGTAGCAAGACACCACTTGAGTCAGCCATGATTATCGGAGCCGATATTTCAACGGATAAACCACTCCGTGATACCATTCAATTCTTGTCAGACACGGTTGACCAAATTATCGCTTACAGTGCCCAGTTGGGAGAATAAAGTCATAAAAGTGCAACAATAGAGTTATATTGTTGAGATTTTAGAATGACATTTATTTAATAAAGTTTGCTGAAGACTTTGTCTTCAGAATGTGCGTTATTATAGATCTATCGGTTGGATTTTATATCTTGTCGTGGGCGATTAGACTAGGGAAAATACTTAGAAAAGGACGGAGATGCTAGTGCATGTCAATAAAAAACTTAGCTTGCTTATCATTGGAATTGCTATGCCGATTTTGTTTATGATTTGGAAATTCAGTCAGCCTGTTCTTCCAAAAACTTATCAGGAAGCTGTTCAGTACACGAAAGCAATCAATATGAAAGAAATGCGCTCCAAACTTGCAAATGGCGACGAGTTTGTCGTCTACATTGGAAGAGAATCCTGTCCCTACTGTCAAAAGTTTGTGCCCAATTTGGCTCTAGCGATTCAAAAAAGTCACCAGACGGTCTATTATTTGGATAGTGCTTCGAATGAAAAGGATGAGATTACAGCCTTTGCAAAAGAAATGGATATCCAAACCGTTCCGAATCTTTCAGTCTATCAAAATGGTAGTAAATCACGCTATTTAGAGCAAGGAAGTTCCGCTAGTCTTGAAGAAATCCTTTCATTTCTGAAGCATGAATAGGACAGAAAGATTGTTTTAAATGACAAAAAACGACTCCGAAAATTGGAATCGTAGAGATGAAAAAAGAGGTTGGATTTTTTTCCAACCTCACTTTTTTAATCTTAATGGAATTGCATACCACCATCAACGATAATGGTTTGACCTGTAATGTAGTTTGAATCTGGTCCAGCAAGGAAGCTAACTGCTGCAGCTACATCTTCTGGTTCAGATAGGCGTTTCAATGTAATATCTTTTGCGAATGTTTGCATACCCCACTCGTCATCTTTTCCTGCATTTTTTCCAACTTCATGAGCGATATCATACATCATTGGTGTTTTCACGATGCCTGGGGCATAGGCGTTGACAGTGATACCTGACTCTGCTAAATCACGCGCCAATGTTTGAGTAATACCACGAACAGCGAATTTTGTACCGCCGTATACAGTCAAGTTTGGATTTCCGACAACACCTGCTTGAGAAGTAGCATTGATGATTTTACCACCGTGACCAAGTGCTTTAAATTGAGCCTGAGCAGCTTGTGCTCCCCAAATTACACCACCGACGTTAATAGCAAATGTGCGAGCAAATTGCTCCTCTGTAATTGTATCCAGAGGTGTAGTAGGAGCAACACCAGCATTGTTTACAACAACGTTCAAGTCTCCGAAATGATCGACAACTTTTTGGAAAGCTGCAGCAACTTCTGCTTGTTTAGATACATCAGCTACAACAGCAAAAGCTTTCTCTGCTGACAATTCAGCAACTGCTTTCTCAGCTGTTTCAGCGTTGTAGTCTAAAACTCCAACCTTAAAACCATCTTGAACCAAGCGTTTTGCGATTGCAAAACCGATCCCTTGACCTGCACCTGTAACGATAGCTACTTTAGACATATGATTCCTCCTCGGTATCCGTGATACCATTCAAACGTTCATAAAAGAACAGCAAAAGGTTTATAAGTGAGTATTGATAGGTTTCTAAAAGAAGTCCTATCACGTTTTAGTATACAACTTTGTGAAATTTATGTCAAACAAAGACTGGTTTTTGGGGAAAATTAACCCTCTAAGAGTGAAAAAACTATCTGAGACTAACATGTTTATTTCTTATAATGAAGATAGCTAAAAAAGAATGTTGTATAATAGATGTGTATGATTGGAGGTATGGGGATGTATCAAGAATTGAAAAGAAAAGTAGCAGAAGAAAAACCGAGTTATCGTCAAGAAGAACTCCAGTGGTTGCTTGAGCACTTAGGAGATACTAGTCCAGAGATTCGCGATGAATTGGTTTTTACCAGTCTGGCTAGGGGGATTCAAGAAGAGTTATTTACCAAGGAGCAATTTCAGTTGATTGCTGCTGAGATTGTCTCTGATGGTGGACTAGATAAAGAGATTGATAAGATCGGAGTTTTCACGCTTGAACGTTCTTTTAGGGCACTTATTTATGCCAATCTCTTATCTGCTGATGGCAATGAACAGTCTCTTTTTTATCAAGTGCTTAAAACTGATATCAGAAATACGTTGCTCGATCAAGGTTTGCATTACCTTGAAAAAGAAGAGGATACGACTGGTTTTTCAAGCCAGTATGGTTGGGTGCATGCTTTTGCTCATGGGGCTGATCTTTTGACTGAAGTTGTTTGTCATCCAGACTTTCCTAAAAACAGAGTTCATGAAGTATTTGACATACTTGGCCAACTATTTAAAAGAATTTCGATTCGGTTTATAGATGATGAGGACTGGCGCTTGGCCAGAGTCCTTTATGAACCTATTTTGCAAGGCAAGGTGGAGCAAGCGACGCTGGCTTCTTGGATAAAGTCACTTGATTTCCCGATAGAAGAGAGGGAAGATTTTTATAAATTTTCCAATTTCAGATCCTGTCTCTTAGAAATCTATGTTCAACTCGACCAGAGAAATAATTTACAAGATGACTTGAAAGAAGCTATTCAATCTTTCCAATATTAGATTTTGATTATCAAATGTGAAAACTTGCACAAAAGTTCCAAGCACATTTCTTGAAACCCTTTCCTTCTTCTGATAGACTAATACATAGTTTGAAAAAAGGAGACTTATCATGAAAAAATTTGTTGCTGAATTAATCGGTACTTTTATGCTTGTGTTCATAGGAACAGGAGCTGTTGTTTTTGGAAATGGTGTTGAGGGACTTGGACATCTTGGAATTGCTCTTGCCTTTGGTTTGGCAATCGTAGTCGCAGCTTTCTCAATCGGAACTGTTTCAGGGGCTCACTTGAACCCAGCTGTTTCGATCGCTATGTTTGTTAACAAACGTTTGTCATCTTCAGAGCTTGTAAACTACATCCTTGGTCAAGTAGTTGGTGCCTTCCTAGCATCAGGATCTGTATTCTTCCTCTTGGCAAATTCAGGTATGTCAACTGCAAGTCTTGGTGAAAATGCCTTGGCAAAAGGTGTCACTGTCTTTGGTGGTTTCTTGTTTGAAACAATCGCAACTTTCTTGTTTGTTTTGGTGATCATGACTGTAACATCAGCAAGCAAAGGTAATGGCGCAATCGCTGGTTTGGTCATTGGTTTGTCATTGACAGCTTTGATTCTAGCTGGCTTGAACATCACTGGACTTTCAGTAAACCCAGCTCGTAGCTTGGCTCCTGCTGTCTTGGTAGGTGGCGCAGCTCTTCAACAAGTTTGGATTTTCATCCTTGCACCAATCGTTGGTGGAGTTCTTGCAGCTCTTGTTGCTAAAAACTTCCTTGGAACTGAAGAATAATTGAAACTCAAAAAGCCTTGCTCCTCATGATGAGGAACAGGGCTTTTTCGTATGATACTCTTCGAAAATCTCTTCAAACCACGTCAGC
>NZ_KV804216.1:37891-49613 GCF_001811305.1 Streptococcus sp. HMSC056C01 | reverse complement strand
CTCTTCGAAAATCTCTTCAAACCACGTCAGCGTCCATCTGCAACCTCAAAACAGTGTTTTGAGCTGACTTCATTAGTCTTATCTATAACCTCAAAGCAGTGCTTTGAGCAACCTGCGGCTAGCTCCCTAGTTTGCTCTTTGATTTTCATTGAGTATGAGTTTAGCGGTTGTCGATTTTCTCTGGATAGAGATCATGTTGGAAGAGGCGTTGTTCTGCCAAGTCTTCATACTTGGTTCCAGGTCTACCGTAGTTGTAGTAAGGGTCAATTGAAATACCACCGCGAGGTGTAAATTTCCCCCACACCTCTAAATAGCGAGGGTCTAGCAAGTTGACCAAGTCTTTTCCGATGGTGTTGATACAGTTTTCGTGAAAATCCCCATGATTTCGGTAACTAAAGAGGTAGAGTTTAAGGGATTTTGACTCGACACAGAGCTTGTCAGGAATGTAGGAAATATAAATCGTTGCAAAGTCTGGCTGCGCAGTGATTGGGCACAGTGAGGTAAATTCAGGGCAGTTGAATTTGATGAAATAGTCATTTTCTACATGACGATTGTCAAAGGATTCGAGGACTTCTGGTTGATAGTCAAAGATGTAGGTAGTTTCTTTATTGCCCAGTAGGCTTAGGTTTTTCATTTCTTCTTGTTGTGACATGATTTTTTCTTTCTAATCTTAAACACCACGTTGGTTATCGTAGAGGAGGGTATGGAGTTGTGGAAGGACGCGAACATTGCCCCAGCTATCGTCAGCAGCGACGAGTTCCCAGAGTTCTTTGAGGCGGTCTAGTTGGTCTTGGACAATATTGCCTGTAGCCTTGGGCTCAGGATTTCCCGCCGATAAGAAGAGGACATCTGGTTGGTAGCGTTCTTGAATGCCTTTGGCAAAGGCTAGGTCTGCATCATCAAAGACAGGGATTTTAAAGGTGACCTTGTCTGGGTCTAGTTGAGAAACGATAAAGTCCAAGGTTTCAAAGTTGACTTCCATCTTGGATGAAGGAGGTTTGGGACTCAAGGTGACCTGGTCGATGTTTTTCAACCAATGTTGCCAGCGGGAGCCTTGGGTTTCAACAGCCAGAGTAACACCACGTTCCTTGAGCTTGGTGACGAGCTCGGCCATGTTGGCTGCTAGGATAGCAGGATTTCCACCAGATAGGGTTACATAGTCGTAGCTTCCTAGCTTATCTAACTCAGCGATTACTTCGTCAGCCGTCATGCGAGTTGGTTTTTCAGAGCCATCCCATGTAAAGGCAGAATCGCACCAGTCGCAGTGGTAGTCGCAACCAGCAGTGCGGACAAACATGGTTTTCTGGCCGATAGCACGACCTTCACCTTGAAAGGTTGGGCCAAAAATTTCTAGAACTGGTAGTTTAAGTACACGTTCCCTAGTCATCTAACCACTCCCGTCTAAACTCTGCAAAGGTAGTCGGAGTTTCATAGAGGCGAACGTATTCCAAACGAATACCTCGCTCATCTGGCAACTCTTGGCTCATGGTCTGGAAAATCCAGTAAACCATATTTTCAGCAGTCGTATTCATGTAGGGCAGGGTTTCATTGAGATAGCGATGATCCAAGTGGGGTTCTAAGTAGTCCTTGTAGATTTGTTTGATATCCCCAAAATCGTAGGTCATTCCACGTTCATCTAAAAATCCACTGACAGCGATTTGCAGATGATAGGTATGACCGTGCAGGGATTTGCATTTCCCCTCATAGTGAAAGAGGTGGTGGGCAGCATCAAAGGTAAATTCTTTTGAGACCAAGGTTCTGTGAGGATTGTAGACAAGAGATTCCTCAGTTTCTTGTTTGATTTCTTTGGGGGCAAAAAACATCAGGCCTCTCCTTTCTGAGAGAGATAAACCTCTAAACCATGTTGGCGTAGATGGCAGGCGGGACAATCTCCACAACCAGTACCGATAATGCCATTATAGCAGGTCAAGGTCTTCTCACGAACATAGTCAAAGGCACCGAGTTGGTCGGCTAATTCCCAAGTTTCAGCCTTGTCTAGCCACATGAGAGGTGTTTGGATCACAAAGTCGTAATCCATGGCAAGGTTGAGCGTGACATTGAGTGATTTGACAAAGACATCCCGACAGTCAGGATAACCTGAGAAGTCTGTTTCACATACTCCTGTCACAATATCTTTAATGCCACGCTGCTTGGCAAGGACTGCAGCAAAGGACAGAAAGAGATGATTGCGACCGTCAACGAAGGTATTAGGCACCTCTCCTTCTTTTTGCTCAATTTCTAGATCTGAAGTCAAGGCATTTTCAGTAATTTGTCCTAGCAGAGACATATCTAGGATATGATGACGAATTCCTTGTTCCTCAGCGATTTCTTTGGCGACTTGAATTTCGAGATGGTGGCGTTGGCCATAGGCAAAGGTAACGGCTTCGACCTTTTCATAGTGTTGCTTGGCCCAGAAAAGGCAGGTTGTTGAATCTTGACCGCCACTAAAGACGACCAAGGCTGATTGACGTTTCATAGTACTCCTTCCAAAATGGGAAATGTTCAGAGCACGCAAAAAGCTCCCTAGAGGGAGCTAAAAAATACCAAGTAGAGGTTTTTTTTAGCGATGGCATGTCCCAAACATCGTGATATTCTAGTTACAGTCTAGCATATTTTTTGAAAAATGGCAAAGGACAAGAAAAAAGAGACCAAATGAATGCACTTGGTCTCTAGTATGATTAACTCAATTCAGCAACGATGGCTTTGATTTGTTCTGCAGTGTGAACACCAGCAACTTGTTTCACCACTTGTCCATCTTTTTTGAAAAGAAGAGTAGGGATAGACATGATACCGAATGAACGAGCTGTATTTGGGTTTTCATCAACATCCATTTTAACGATTTTCAAGACATCTTCTGAAAGTTCTTCAGACAATTTATCCAAGATTGGACCTTGCATACGACATGGGCCACACCAAGTTGCCCAGAAGTCTACCAAGACCAATCCGTCTTTAGTTTCTTGTTCGAATGTTGCGTCTGTAATTGCTTTTGCCATAGTATTTCTCCTTTTTAGTTATATTGGCTTAAATCTTGTTTCATGAGATAGAAGAAGACATCTCCATAAGTCCCATGGTAGTCCAAATCATGCCCCTTGTAGGTTACTTTTTGGACAGGGTAGTAGTCTGCGACACCAATCAGGCAGGCATGTTGAGAACGTTCAAATTCTTCGTATGACTCGAAGGTCATGGTTCTCTCTTGCTTGCTGGCATCAAGATAAGTGATTTCAATCATAAGATTCTCCTTTGCTAAATCATATCATCATTTTACTCCTTAGAAAAAGGAATGTCAAGAAAATTGCTTGCGCACGCAAGTTTTTTTGTAAAAATTTTAGGAAAGCCAACTTGCTTTTGTTTCAAGGCTCTCTTCTACAGCTTTTTGTAGATAGGCAAGAGTTGTCTGACCCTCCTTAGTGAGGCAGATAAAACTAGCTCGCTTATCCTGGTCACAACATCTCCGACTAAGTAAACCGCAGTTTTTGGCTTCTAGGCGTGCCACCATTCGTGATACTGCGCTTGGACTCAGATGGAGTTTGTCCGGCAGGTCAATCTGTCTCAAAGATTTTTCTTGAGCCTGATTTAAAAAGTGCAAGAGATAGAATTCTTTGAGCGTTAGGCTTTGGTCACTCTGCTCAGCAATCGTTTGCTCTAAAAGTGCTTCTAGCTCTACTTGTCGGCGGTTGAAGTCAAACCATTTTTCTAAGTAAGTCATATCAATCTCCTTTCTATATGCTAGTTATAAACAGATTTGCCTATCTGAGATGCTTGCGCACGCAATTAGTATACAACTTTTTGGAATAGATAGCAAGAAGGATGTTTCTTATATATTTCCTTGAAATTTTCTGAAAAAAGAGTAAACTGGTATGCAGAAAGTCTATTTGTGGAGTTTACAATGAAGTTATATGTTCAGTTAATGATTCTCTTTGTGATTTCTCTAATCGGTGAAGGAATCTCCAGTTTTTTTCATTTGCCGATTCCTGGAAGCATCATCGGCTTGATTATTCTGTTTCTAGCCTTGCAGTTCAAGTGGTTGCGTATCCGCCATGTCAACATGGTTGGAAATTTTCTCCTAGCCAATATGACCATTCTCTTTCTCCCTCCTGCGGTTGGAATTATGGAAAAGTTTGATGTGATTGCTCCCTATCTTCTGCCGATTGTCTTGATTGTCTTTTTTGCAGCAGTGATTAATATCATCTTGATTGCGCTTGTGGTTCAATTTATCAAAAAACGCTATGAAGGTGACTACGAAGAAAGAGGTGCTAAATGAGCGAATTTGTATCCAATCCCCTATTTGGGATTGCTTTATCAATCTTAGCCTATCTTGGGGGAATGATGATTTTCAGACGCTATCCTCATCCCTTAACGACTCCCTTGTTGCTGTCAGCTATTTTTATTATCATCTTTCTAAAGGTAACTGGCATTTCCTACCAAGATTACTACCAAGGTGGGGTTTATCTTAATAACTTGATTGTTCCTTCAACAGTGGCTCTAGGAATTCCCCTCTATAAGAGCTTCCACTTGATGAAGCATCATGTTAGAAGTATTTTGCTGGGTAGTTTTCTAGCTGTCATCGTCAATACCTCTTTTACAGCCCTAGTCGCAAAAATCTTTGGTATGGACTTTTTCCTAGCTATTTCCCTCTTTCCTAAGTCAGTAACGACCGCTATGGCAGTAGGGATTACAGAAAAGTTGCAAGGCTTGACTACCGTTACCCTAGTAGTTGTCGTAGCGACGGGGATTTTGACCAGCGTTATCGGACCAACGCTTTTAAAATGGCTCAAGATAGACGATCCAGTAGCGGCTGGACTAGCCCTGGGTGGAACAGGTCACGCAGTCGGAACGGGAACGGCCTTTCGCTATGGACCAGTTGCAGGTGCTATGGGAGGACTAGCCATCGGTGTTACAGGTATTCTCTACGTATTTGTCAGTCCAATCGTAGCTAATTTGATCTTGAGTTAACGCAAAAACCCAGCTCTAGTAGCTGGGCATTTTTTATTGCAAATTAACTTTATTCTTCAAGATATAGTAGGTTCCGAGATAGAAGGCTACGCTGAGGATGAGGTCTTTAACGATTTCAAAGGAGATCATCCAATTGTAGTCGATATCTATGCGAAGGTTGAGACCAACAAAGCCGAGAATGGTTTGGATAACAATATAGGCTAAAACGGCAAGAGCTGTACGGTATTCATTAAAGAGTTGTCCGATAGAGATTGCCAAGTAGATGCAAAGGATGCTTGCTACAGTGCTAAGGATGAATGAAATCACAGAAAGCCAGAAACTATCCACGTAAAATTTAAAGAGGTATTCGAGAGAAAAGATATCAAGGAAGTTTGCACCAGTCAGAACTAAAATGATATAAATACTCAAGATAAAGACTAATGAGCTCGCCAGAGACCAGATGAAAGCACCCAAAAGTTTGGATAAAATGATTTGGTGCTCAGATACGGGGAGTGTGAGAGTTAGGTATCCTTGACGATCGTAGACACTACCCTTGAAGCGACGGATGATCAAAATCAAGGTTGAAATACTTAAGGTAATGATTAGTCCACCAAAAACTAGAGCCAGAAAAACTAACATAATCATTTGTTGATCAGGTGTATCAATGGATTTTAGGGAACTAGCTTGAACCCCGATAAGGGCCGAAAGAGCCAACACAGCACCATAGAGGGCTAAATACCATTTGTTAACATTTTTAAATTCATAACGAACTAAATTCCAAAACATAATAATCTCCTTTATCTAGGCTTTGAATTCGTGGCGGAAGAGTTGGTCGATAGACTCTCCAGACTCATAGCGAATATCATCAACATTTCCTTGACGGACGACTTTTCCATCCTTTAGGAAGATAATCTCATCCAAGATTGGTTCGATATCTGAAATCAAGTGGGTTGAAATCAAGACGGTCGAAGTTGGAGAGTAGTTGTTAATGATGGTGTTCAAGATATAGTCACGAGCCGCGGGGTCGACACCACCGATTGGTTCATCAAGAACGTATAGACGAGCATCACGACTCATGACAAGGATCAACTGAACCTTTTCTTTGTTCCCTTTTGAGAGTTTCTTGAAACGGCTGTTTTCATCAATGCCAAGATCACGAAGGAGACCTTGAGCACGTTCTAGATTGAAATCTTGGTAGAAGGTCTTGAAATAAGTGAGAGCTTCCTTAACCTTCATCTGTTCGTTGAGGTAGGTCGTATCAGGGAGATAAGAAACAATCGCTTTAGTTGCTGGACTTGGTTCCATGCCATTGATAAGGATACGTCCTTCCTCTGGCTGTAGCAAGCCGTTGATTAGTTTAATCAAGGTTGTTTTTCCAGAACCGTTTGGGCCAAGGAGGCCAACGATTTTTCCAGCTGGAATTTCAAGGGAAACATTTGTAAGGGCAGGGCTTGCTCCATAGGATTTTGACACATTTTCAAATGCTAACAAGGTCATAGTTTAAACTCCTTCAATATAATCTCTCAAAACAGTAGGTAGTTCTTCTTTTTCATAGCCGAATTCTACCATGCCTGTTACAAACTGTTGCAGCTGTTCTTCTGACAGTTGCTTACGGGATTGGAGGATCAAGTCCAAATCCTCTGTGACAAAGCGTCCAGATGTCCGCTTGGTATAAACGAAGCCTTCTCTTTCCAATTCCGATAGCGCGCGCTGGATGGTGTTGGGATTGACACCTGCCTCGCTAGCTAATTCTCTAACGGTTGGAAGCTGTTGATTGGGCTCGAGTTTATGGGAAATAATCTGCAATTTGATTTTCTCCATAATCTGCAAATAAATGGGTTTATTGTTATCAAATGTCCAAGACATCACGATCTCCTTTCTAATTACCCTTGTGTTAATTCAATAATACAACAAAACAAAAAACTTGTCAAGCCAAAAGGAGAATTATTTTGGGAATCTCTTAAAAAATGGTATAATGAAAAGAAAACGACAAGGAGGGAAAGGCATGCGTTGTCCAAAATGTGGCGCTACAAAATCAAGTGTGATCGATAGTCGCCAGGCTGAAGAAGGAAATACAATCAGAAGAAGACGTGAGTGTGAAGAGTGTCAGCATCGTTTTACAACCTATGAACGTGTTGAAGAGAGAACACTAGTTGTGGTCAAAAAAGATGGTACACGGGAACAATTTTCAAGAGATAAAATCTTTAACGGGATTATTCGTTCAGCCCAGAAACGTCCAGTGTCTAGTGATGAGATTGGCATGGTGGTCAATCGCATCGAACAAAAACTCCGTAGTCGCAATGAAAATGAAATTCAGAGTGAGGTTATTGGCTCCTTGGTTATGGAAGAGTTGGCAGAGTTAGATGAGATTACTTATGTACGTTTTGCCAGTGTTTACCGTAGCTTTAAGGATGTGAGTGAGCTTGAAAGCCTACTCCAGCAGATCACACAATCCTCTAAAAAGAAAAAGGAAAAATAAATGAAGCCAAATGACCGTTTTTCTTTTGTAAAGAATAATCGGGTGTCGCAAGATACCTCATCAATGGTGCAGTGCTACCTCCCGATTATCGGTCAGGAGGCGCTGAGCCTCTATCTTTATGCTGTGACTTTTTGGGATGGTGGTCAAAAGGAACATCTCTTTGCAGCTATGCTTAATCATCTGAATTTCGGGATGGATACCCTTTTAAAGGCTTTTAAAACTCTAACAGCCATGAAATTGGTGACCCTCTATCAGCAGGGGGAGGCCTATAACTTGTTACTCCATTCTCCCTTATCAACTCAAGAATTTTTACAACATACAGTTTATCGGACTTTGTTAGAAAAAATGATTGGGGATAGTGCGGTTGCAGCCATGAGACAGGAAGGTGTTGAAGGGGAACCTATCTCGGTGTCCTTGAGTCAAATCTTTCCTCAGTTATCTGAGTCTGCGAGTCAAGAAACCTCTGGCAGTCAGCCAGCAGCAGATGATTTTGATTTGGAGCATTTCCGTCAGCTCATGGCTCGTGACGGTCTTCGTTTTCAAGATGAGACTTCGGATGTTTTGGCCTTGTTTGCAATAGCAGACGAGCAGAAGTGGACCTGGTTTGAGACTTATCAAGTAGCCAAAGCGACAGCAGTGTCGCAAGTGATTTCTGTCAAACGCATCCGTGAAAAGATAGCGCAAAAGCCTGTGACTTCTGACTTTAGTCCCAAGGAAGCAACTATTATTCGAGAGGCTAAGAGAAAGACAGCCTTACAGTTCCTTGCTGAAATCAAGCAGACCCGCAAAGGAAGTATTACCCAAACTGAACGGGACCTGCTCCAGCAGATGGCAGCCTTGGGTTTGCTGGATGAAGTGATCAATGTTATCCTGCTCCTGACCTTTAATAAGGTTGATTCAGCCAATATCAATGAAAAATACGCCATGAAGGTGGCTAATGACTACGCCTATCAAAATATTCGTAGTGCCGAGGAGGCTGTCCTCCGTATTCGTGAACGTGGCCAAAAAGCAAAAACGCAAAAGCAGAATCAGACTGCCCCAGCAAAAACCAATGTGCCTAAATGGAGCAATCCTGAATATAAGAATGAAACCAGCGAAGAAACTCGCTTAGAACTAGAACGTAAGAAAAAAGAAATGTTAGCTCGATTAGAAAAAGGAGGAGACTAGATGGAAAGTGTCGGAGACGTACTCAAGCGTCAACCAAGCCGATTTCAGTATCAGGATTTGGTCCAGCAAATTGTGAAAGACCCTGATGTTGCGGCCTTTATCCAGAAAGAATCTCTCAGTCAGGAGGAGTTGAACCGAAGTATTTCCAAGTTTAACCAATATATCACTGAGAGAGATAAGTTTCTCCGTGGTGATACTGACTATATCGCACGTGGCTACAAACCGATTCTCGTGATGAATCATGGTTATGCAGACGTAGCTTATGAAGAGACTCCCGAATTAATTGCTGCAGAAAAAGAGGCAGCTATTAAAAATAGGCTTCGTCTGATTAATCTTCCAGCTAGCCTCAAAAAAGCCAGTCTAGCTCAAGTTGATTTGGACGACCTTGGACGCTTGCCTGTTTTTGAAAAGCTCCTAGCTTTTGTAGAACAATATCCAACTATCCGAAAAGGTCTTTATTTATATGGGGATTTTGGAGTTGGTAAGAGTTTTATGGCAGCAGCCCTGGCTCATGATTTATCTGAAAAACGTGGAGTATCTACAACTCTGCTCCACTATCCGAGCTTTGTCATTGATGTCAAAAATGCTATTGGGGATGGCTCTGTCAAAACCTTGGTAGATGAAATCAAGCTGGCAGAAGTTCTGATTTTGGATGATATCGGTGCTGAGCAATCAACACCGTGGGTCCGTGATGAAATCTTGCAGGTGATTCTTCAGTATCGCATGCAGGAAGATTTGCCAACCTTCTTTACCTCCAACTTCAACTTTGAAGATTTGGAGAAGCATTTCGCTAAAGGGAAAAACGGAAATGACGAAACCTGGGAAGCTAGACGCGTCATGGAACGCATTCGTTATTTAGCAGAGGAAACAAGACTTGAAGGAGAAAACCGCCGATGACAGAAACAATCAAAGTAATGAAGGCTCACACTTCAGTGCGTAGATTTAAAGAGCAAGAGATTCCCCAAGCAGACTTGAATGAGATCTTGACAGCTGCCCAAATGGCTTCTTCTTGGAAAAATTTCCAATCCTACTCGGTCATTCTTGTCAGAAGCCAAGAAAAGAAGGACGCCTTATTTGAGCTAGTTCCTCAGGAAGCGATTCGCCAGTCTGCAGCCTTTCTTCTCTTTGTTGGTGATCTAAACCGTGCAGAAAAAGGGGCTCGTCTCCATACGGATGTTTTCCAACCTCAAGGGGTGGAAGGACTCCTCATCACTTCAGTAGATGCAGCTCTAGCTGGACAAAATGCCTTGCTTGCGGCAGAAAGCTTAGGCTATGGTGGAGTTGTTATCGGTTTGGTGCGTTACAAGTCTGTTGAGTTAGCCGAATTGTTCAAGCTTCCTGACTATACCTATCCAGTCTTTGGGATTGCACTCGGTGTGCCAAATCAACAGCATGATGTGAAACCAAGACTGCCACTAGAGCATGTTGTCTTTGAGGAAGAATACCAAGAACAGTCAACTGAGGCAATTGAAGCCTATGACCGTGTACAGACTGAATATGCAGGTGCGCGTGCGACTACAACTTGGAGTCAACGTTTGGCAGAGCAATTTGGCAATCCAGAACCAAGCTCGACTCGAGAAAATCTTGAGCAGAAGAAGTTATTGTAGAAAGTGAGAAAACATGGCCTTACCAACTGTTGCCATTGTGGGACGTCCCAATGTTGGGAAATCAACCCTATTTAACCGTATCGCGGGAGAACGCATCTCAATCGTAGAAGATATTGAAGGTGTAACGCGAGATCGTATCTATGCCACAGGTGAGTGGCTCAATCGTTCTTTTAGTATGATTGATACTGGAGGTATCGATGATGTCGATGCGCCTTTCATGGAACAAATCAAGCACCAAGCAGAAATTGCCATGGAAGAAGCAGATGTTATCGTCTTTGTCGTGTCTGGTAAAGAAGGAATTACAGATGCGGACGAATACGTTGCCCGTAAACTTTATAAAACTCATAAACCAGTCATCTTAGCCGTTAACAAGGTTGACAATCCAGAGATGCGAAATGATATCTATGATTTCTATGCTCTTGGATTGGGCGAACCTCTACCAATCTCATCTGTTCACGGTATCGGGACAGGGGACGTACTGGATGCTATCGTGGAAAACCTCCCACATGAAGTTGAAGAAGAAAATCCAGATGTTATTAAATTCAGCTTGATTGGTCGTCCAAATGTTGGAAAATCTAGCTTGATTAATGCTATTTTGGGAGAAGATCGCGTCATTGCCAGCCCTGTCGCTGGTACCACTCGTGATGCCATTGATACCCATTTTACAGATGCTGACGGCCAAGAGTTTACCATGATTGATACGGCTGGTATGCGTAAGTCAGGTAAAGTCTATGAAAATACTGAGAAATACTCGGTTATGCGTGCTATGCGTGCTATTGACCGTTCAGATGTAGTTTTGATGGTTCTCAATGCCGAGGAAGGTATTCGTGAGTATGACAAGCGTATCGCTGGATTTGCCCACGAAGCTGGTAAAGGGATGATTATCGTGGTCAATAAGTGGGATACTCTTGAAAAAGATAACCACACCATGAAAAACTGGGAAGAGGATATCCGTGAGCAGTTTCAATACCTGCCTTACGCACCGATTATCTTTGTATCAGCCTTGACCAAGCAACGTCTCCACAAGTTGCCTGAGATGATCAAGCAAATCAGCGAGAGTCAAAATACCCGTATTCCATCAGCTGTCTTGAATGATGTGATTATGGATGCCATTGCCATCAATCCAACACCGACCGACAAAGGGAAACGTCTCAAGATTTTCTATGCGACACAAGTGGCAACCAAACCACCGACCTTTGTCATCTTTGTCAACGAAGAAGAACTCATGCACTTCTCTTACTTGCGTTTCTTGGAAAATCAAATTCGCAAGGCCTTCGTCTTTGAAGGAACGCCAATCCATCTGATTGCAAGAAAACGGAAGTAGTGATTGTAAAAAAACGATAGAACATCAAGACTTGTTCTATCGATAATCTACCCCATCAAATCATTTGCAAAAGATGTGAACAGGATTTAGTTTGTAGTATATTATTGAAATATAAAAAGGATGGAATGATTTTCCATCCTTTTTTATAGCGGAATAAATCTATATTCCTAGGGGGACAATATTTATACTCAATGAAAATCAAAGAGCAAACTA
>NZ_KV804216.1:0-37791 GCF_001811305.1 Streptococcus sp. HMSC056C01 | reverse complement strand
CGTGGTTTGAAGAGATTTTCGAAGAGTATTAATCTTTCTTACCTTTTAGTAAGAAGGTAGCCGATAAGGCTAGGCTGAGACTTGCCATAAAGAGGAGAGGGCTAGCTTGTTCACCTGTGGCTGGGAGTTGTTTGTCATTCGTAGAGACCTGATCATTGGCTTCATTACTTTCAACCAATGGTTTTGTGGTTTCTAGGTTTCTTTCTTCCGTATGAGCTGGGACAGGTTTAACAGTTGAGCCTTCTGTCTTGTAAACAATAGCGTAAGTGCTCACGTCAAAAGTAATAAACTCAATCATACCATCTCGAATGGTGAATTCTTGTGGTTTTAATTCACTTGTTGAAGTTAATTGATAGAGTTCTTGAACATCACCTGAAATTGGTAGTCGAACGAGTACAGCACCTTTTGGTTGAACTGGCTGTCCATCTTTATCCTTGAGTTGAAGAGTGTAAGCATCGTATTTCTTGCCCAAGAGTTCTTTGTTTTCAACTTTTTGACTATCGAGGTAGCTTGCGCCTCCTAGTTCAGTTGTTCCACTGATAACTTGAACTCTTGTAGTCTTGTCTTTCAATACTTTGAGTTTAAACTCAGGAACTGTGTCACTTGGCGCGGCTTGACTACTACCTGTTCCAATTGGGCCAGTGTATTCAGGTCTTTCTACAGTAGGTGCTTTCTGATCCCCAACAGTTCCGATAGGGCCAGTGTATTCAGGTCTTTCCGCAGTAGGCGCTTCCTGTTCCCCAACTGTTCCGATAGGACCAGTGTATTCAGGTCTTTCCACGGTAGGTGCCTCCTGATCCCCAGCAGTTCCGATAGAACCAGTGTATTCAGGTCTTTCCGCAGTAGGTGCCTCCTGATCCCCAGCAGTTCCGATAGGACCGGTGTATTCAGGAATTTCCACAGTAGGTGCCTCTTGCTCCCCAGCAGTACCAATAGGATCCGTGTACTCAGGTATGGTTACTACTGGAGCAGGCTCATCCCCTTTACTTGTTTGGATTTTTTCTTCCACTGAACTAGTTTCATCCTTAGGAAATACTGTTACAACAGAGCTGCTGATTGTTTTTCCTTGGATAGCATAAGCTTCTATCGGATTGCCAGCTTTACGATCTGTAGTTTCAGGAATGTCTAGTTGGACCTTGTTATCCTTAATGGTTAATACTGTTTGTTCGCCCGATGTGACAAGATGGTCCTCATCGACTTTTCTGAGTAGAAGAGGATCTTTGATACCAGGGAAGGTCACAGCGACTCCATCCCAATTGCCAGTTGGTAGGGTTAAGGTAACAGTCTTATCTTTGGACTTAATAGGATCAAGGCTTGGACTATCGAGAGACACAGATGGTGCTTTTAAGATATCAAAGGAATCAAGAGAGATTTTCTTTCGCCCTTCTGGAGAATCTGGATCTACTTTCAAAGTTAGGACGTGATCACCATCAGCTAGATTTGTGAATTCGCCAATCAAAGCACCTTTTTCTGTTGCTCCTGGAGTGAAGAAGTCAAGGGCTGGCATCTCTTTGCCATCCAGTGTGACAAGTGCCTTGCCTAGTGATGCTGTTTTTAATCCATAGATTCGGATACCTGTTCCAGAGAATGGGATGGTTGCTATGGCTTCAGAAGCGAGGCTATCATCAGCGTTGATGTCGGCATACTTCTCTGTAGAAGCATAGAGCTCTGCATCGCTCCAATCCTTAAACATGGAACCATACTGGATACGAGGGTCACGGTCGTCGATCTTCTCAACAGCTTCTCCTTGTCCTGGGAAAACCTTGAAGTAATCAAGAGAAATTTTTGCACGCTCATTGACACGTCCTTTGTGCTCGCGCTTAACAGTGATGGTCATCAAATGAGGACCTGAGGATAGATTTGTGTAACGTCCTATCAATACACCTTTTTCAGTTGCTCCTGCTGTATAGAAGTCAAGTTCTCCAACAGATTTGCCATCAATTTTAACATCGGCAAGTCCCAATTGAGATGACTTGAGACCGTAAATTTCAATACCAGGTCCATTGAAAGGAATAGTTGCAGTCGCATCCTTATCGGAGTAATTTCCATTTGAGATATCGGCGTATTTCTCTGTTCCACCAAAGAGTTCTGAGTCAGCCCAGTTTCCATAAGCTGAGCCGTACTGGATGCGCTTGTCACGGTCATCCATCAACTCACTGAAGGCATCGATAGAAGCAGGATCTGAAACTGGTGTTGTACGATCCCCTAGCATAGCCTTAACGGTATAAGTATAGGCATGGCTAGAATCAATCGAGCGATCGATGAAGTGAGTTTGGTTGGTGATAAACTCACGAACGCTAGGAGTTTGACTGTTTTCATCCTTGCTTTCTCGTCGGATGACATAATGACTTGCTCCCTTGACTGGGTTAAAGTCAAGTTCAGCCGTCATGGCATCTTTTCGAACAGCTGTCAAACGAGTCACACGTCCAGGGAAGTTTTCAAAGGTAATGACATCACCTTTTTGAGTCGCAAGTTGGATACGGTTATCTTTGAGGCGACTAGCTTGAACTTCCTTGCCATTAATCTTGATAATACTAGATTCGATATTTGGATAGTCTACGACTAAATCCCCACCAACATTAGAAAGGAAAGATAGCGTTTCAAGATTTTTCTCTTTCCATTTCATGCTGACTTCAAAGTTACCACGAGCGACTAAGCCTGAGACTTGCCCGTCTTTCCATGCATCTGGAAGGGCTGGTAATGGGGCAATGTAGCCTGTGTGAGATTGAAGGAGCATTTCTGCCATACCGCTGGTTGCACCAAAGTTTCCATCAATTTGGAAAGGAGCGTGGGTATCCCAGAGGTTTTCTAGGGTTGAAGATCTGAGCTGTTCTGCCAACAAACGATGGGCGCGATTTCCATCTAAGAGACGGGCCCAGAGGTTAATTTTATTGGCCTTAGACCAACCCGTTCCACCATCTCCACGGTGGTTTAAGGTTGCGCGTGCTGCTTCTAGATATTCAGGCTGATCCTTGCCAAATAGAGTACCTGGGAAGAGTCCAACTAGATGAGAAACGTGGCGGTGATGGTTTTCAATGCCTTCGTTAGTGAATTGTGGGCTGTCTTCTTCGTACCATTCCTTGATACGGCCGTCTTGGTTGATGTGAAGAGGTTTGAGCTTATCAAATTTAGCCTTCACTTCTGTCACCAAATCTTGGTCGACCTTCAGATGATTGGCTGCTTCCATATAGTCGTGGAAGAGTTGCCAAACTAGAGATTGGTCAAAGGTATTCCCAATCGTGATAGTTCCATGTTCTGGTGAGTAGGATGGAGAAGAAACCCAGCGGTCACTAGCCTTGTCGTAGTGCAAGAAGGAATTCCAGAACTTGGCTGTTTCCTTGAGCATTGGATAGATCTTTTCTTTGAGATAGGTTTCATCCTTGGTGAATTTGTAGTAGTCATAGACGTTCTGCATCATCCAAGCATTGGCAGCTGGAGACCAACCCCAATAGTAATTCCAGCCTGGAGTTGTCCAGCCAAATGGTGTCGCCTGAGTATGAACCAACCAACCGTTTTCTTGACCTTCTTTGGATTCGATACCTGCGTATTCTTTAGCAGCGATACGACCATAATAGCGCATGTCATCGATATAATTGATCATTGGCTTAGCCGTTTCTGCGAGATTACTCATGTAGGCAGGCCAGTAGTTCATCTGTAGGTTGACATTGAGGTGGTAGTCTGAGTTCCAAGGTGGATTATCTACAGCATTCCAGACCCCTTGCAAGTTGGCAGGGAGGGCATCTGTCCGGTTACGAGAAGAACTGATCAGTAGGTAACGTCCGTATTGGAAGAAGAGTTCTTCTAGTTTTTGCCCTTTTGTTGGATTATAGGTTTGGAGAGCTTCTTTTGTAGTTTGATTAGACTTGCTGCCGCCGAGATTTAACTGAACACGATTGAAAAGGCTTTGGTAATCCTTGATGTGGTTATTTTTCAGAGTCTCATAGTCTTTGGCTTTAGCAGCTTCAACGATAGATTTGACAGTTTTTTCTACATCAATATCCTTACGGTAATTGGTTTTCGGATTTTGAGCAAAATTAGTCTTGGCACTGAGTAGCAGTGTTGCATAACTGGCTCCAGTGACAGTCAAATAACCATCTTGAGCAGTGACTTTTCCGTCCGTCTTGATACCAAGATAGGAAGCAAATTTCAGACCATTATCTTTGACAGTTCCCTTGAGTAAAATACCATTAGAATCAACGCTAACAGTCCCTTGTTTGTATTTAGAATTCTCCCAAGAATAGTCTCCGTTAGCAATCAAATCTTCAGTCAAGCTATTCCAAAGGGTAAAATCAAGCGTCTTATCTCCCTTTTTAGTCAAGTGGGTAACAGTGACGTCATCTGGGTAACTAGAGAAGGTTTCTCGTTTGAAACTTGTCCCATCTTGAGTATAGGAGGTAGTTGTGATAGCTTCAGAAATGTCTAAGCCACGATGATAGTCAGTAACATTTTCCAAGCCCTTCTTCTGGTTATTAAAGACCATGAAGATATCACCGAAGGCTAGGTAGCGACCGTATTGGGCATTGTTTGGCCCAACCAAATTTCTCTCTGCTAGTTGTTTGGCTTTTTGACGGTCACCGTCTTCTAAGGCCTTACGGATTTCAGCTAAGACTTTGTAGCGGTCCTTGTAGTTTCCTCCGTTGTAGTCTTGACTATCTGGCTGTGGGCCTCCAGACCAAAGTGTTTTTTCGTTGTACTGGATTCTTTCTTCACCGATGAGTCCGAAAACCTTGGCACCCATTTCTCCATTTCCGACTGGAAGGGCTTGTTTTTCCCATCCGTCATAGGAAGGAGCAGTTGGTTGGTTGTAATGTAGTTCGTAATGTTCTTGCTTGTTCACAGGAAGTTCTGGTTTCTCGCTCTCCTTATTGTCAGCAGGGGCGGTAGTAGCACTTGTCTCTGACTGACTACTAGTTTGAGGTAGTTCTGTCCCTGGGTTTGTTTGCTTTTCAGCTGATTCAGCTACAGGCTGAGTCTCTGTGTTAGAAACAAGAACTTCCTCTACATTCGTCTCAGGTTTAGCAGAGGTTTCAGTAATGGTTGCCTCACTTTCCGTAATCTCGACACCATCAGCAGCCACACCCTGTGCTGCTAAAAAAACAGCACTAAGTAAAACAGAGGCAGCTCCGATACTTAGTTTGCGGATGCTATACTTACAAGATTTTTCCCAATATCTCTTATCCACAAAATTCTCCTTTCTTAAATCTGTAAGCGCATACATTTTCTTTTAAAAAAATAAGTCTTGCAGAAATATGTGTGATTTTTTCAGATAATCTTAATATAACAAATAAACAAAACTATTGCAAGGGCTTTCAGGAAAAATGACCTTATTTTACCAAATTTTAGTTCTTTTTAATTCTATTGAAAAAGATCAGAGATAAAAAATAATCTGAGTAATTACCAACCCTTATGAAAGCGTAACTCAAACTAGTCAGGCGTGGGACTTTATGGTATAATATAGAAGATTCAAAAAGAAACAGGAGAAATGTTATGAACCTTATTTTAGCAATTGTATTGATTCTTTTAGCTTTTCTAGGAGGAGCTCTTGGAGGTATGTACTTGGTGCGCAAGCAAATCGAAAAAGAATTTGCGGATAACCCACGTTTGAACGCAGAAGCAGTTCGTACTCTGTTAAGTGCAAACGGTCAAAAGCCAAGCGAAGCTAAAGTACAACAAGTTTACCACCAAATCATTCGCCAACAAAAAGCAGCCCTTGCTAACAATAAAAAGAAATAAATAGGAAAAGTCTGGGATGAAAGTTCCAGACTTCTCACTATGTTTGACTGATATTTAGAGACAAGACTTTTTCCTTGCATTCTATTGATATTTGATTATGATTAAGAGGGAGACAGTCGGGAGCTACCCAGTCTGTCAGAAATTTCAGGAAGAAATGTAATGATAATGAACTATCAATCAGAAAAAATACTAGAAAGAAGACTGTATGGATAATCGACCAATTGGTTTTTTGGATTCGGGTGTCGGGGGCTTGACGGTTGTGCGTGAACTTATGCGCCAGCTTCCTCATGAAGAGATCGTCTATATTGGAGATTCGGCACGGGCTCCCTATGGTCCCCGGCCTGCTGAGCAGATTCGTGAATATACTTGGCAGCTGGTCAACTTTCTTTTGACCAAAGATGTTAAGATGATTGTCATTGCTTGTAATACAGCAACGGCAGTCGTCTGGGAAGAGATTAAAGCTAAGTTGGATATTCCGGTGCTGGGTGTGATTTTGCCTGGTGCATCAGCAGCTATCAAAGCGAGTCAGGGTGGGAAAATCGGTGTGATTGGAACTCCAATGACGGTAAAATCAGATATTTATCGACAAAAGATTCATGATCTAGACCCAGATTTACAAGTGGAAAGCTTGGCCTGCCCTAAGTTTGCTCCCTTGGTCGAGTCAGGTGCTCTATCGACCAGTGTGACCAAGAAAGTTGTCTATGAAACCTTGCGCCCCTTAGTCGGAAAAGTAGATAGCTTGATTTTAGGCTGTACTCATTATCCACTCCTTAGACCTATCATCCAAAATGTCATGGGGCCTAAGGTTCAGCTGATCGATAGTGGAGCTGAGTGTGTGCGTGATATTTCAGTCTTGCTCAATTACTTTGAGATTAACCGTAGCCGAGATGCGGCGCCCCTTCAACACCGTTTTTATACAACTGCAAATAGCCAAAGTTTTGCCCAGATAGGAGCAGAATGGCTGGAAAAAGAGATTCATGTGGAGCATGTAACATTATGACAAACAAAATTTATGAATACAAGGACGACCAGGACTGGTATGTTGGATCCTACAGTGTTTTTGGTGGCATTCGGACTTTGACGGATGATGACTTAGCGTTTCCTTTGTTTGATTTAGCCAAAATCTTTCGAGATGAGGAGCGAGGCTTTCCACTTTCAGTCACCGTTTTACGCTACGATTCTCCCTATCGTTTATTGTCCTTTGTGGTAGATATACTTAACCAAGAAATGGGACGAAATCTGGAAGTCATTCAACGTCAGGGTGCCTTGCTCTTAGTTGAAAATGGACAACTTCTGTATGTGGAATTGCCTAAAGAAGGAGTCAACGTTCAAGATTTCTTTGAGACAAATAAGGTCAGAGAAACTTTGCTGATTGCGACTCGTAACGAAGGTAAGACCAAGGAATTTCGTGCTATCTTTGATAAACTAGGTTATGATGTAGAAAATCTCAATGATTACCCAGATCTGCCTGAAGTTGCTGAAACTGGTATGACCTTTGAAGAAAATGCTCGCCTTAAGGCTGAAACCATCTCCAAATTGACAGGCAAGATGGTTCTAGCAGATGATTCTGGTCTTAAAGTCGATGTCCTCGGTGGATTGCCAGGCGTTTGGTCAGCTCGCTTTGCAGGAGTAGGGGCTACTGACCAAGAAAACAATGCTAAACTCTTGCACGAATTAGCCATGGTCTTTGAACTCAAGGACCGTTCGGCACAATTCCATACCACCCTGGTCGTAGCGAGCCCAGGTAAGAAAAGCTTGGTTGTCGAAGCTGACTGGCCAGGCTACATTAACTTTGAACCTAAGGGTGAAAATGGTTTTGGCTATGATCCTCTTTTCCTAGTAGGAGAAACAGGCAAGTCATCAGCTGAATTAACCCTTGAAGAAAAAAATAGCCAGTCCCACCGTGCCTTAGCCGTTAAGAAACTTTTGGAGGTATTTCCATCATGGCAAAGCAAACCATCATTGTAATGAGTGACTCCCACGGAGATAGCTTGATTGTAGAAGAAATCCGTGACCGTTATCTAGGGAAAGTCGATGCCATTTTTCACGATGGTGACTCTGAGCTTCGCCCAGATTCACCCCTCTGGGAAGGAATCCAGGTCGTCAGAGGGAACATGGATTTTTATTCAGATTATCCAGAACGCTTGGTGACTCAACTGGGTCCTACCAAGATCATCCAGACCCATGGACACTTATTTGATATTAACTTCAATTTCCAAAAGCTTGATTTCTGGGCGCAGGAAGAAGATGCAGATATCTGTCTTTATGGTCACTTGCATGTACCAAGCGCTTGGATGGAAGGAAAGACCCTCTTTTTAAATCCTGGTTCTATCAGTCAGCCACGTGGGACTATCAGAGAATGCCTCTATGCCCGTGTAGAAATTGATGATAGCTACTTTAAAGTGGACTTTTTGACACGTAACCATGAGGTCTATCCAGGCTTATCCAAGGAGTTTGCTCGATGATTGCCAAGGAGTTTGAACAGTTTTTACTGGAGCAAGAGGAAACCTTTTTAACTCCTGCTGAAAATTTGGCTGTACTCATTGATAGCCACAATGCAGATCATGCAATTCTCCTCCTTAGCCAGATGACCTATACCAGAGTGCCAGTAGTGACTGATGAGAAAGAATTTGTCGGAACCATTGGACTTAGAGACATTCTGGCCTACCAGATGGAGCAGGGCTTGAGTCAGGAAGCTATGGCAGATACAGATATCGTACACATGACCAAGAAGGACGTAGCAGTTGTCAGTCCAGACTATCGCCTCACGGATGTTTTGCACAAGCTAGTGGACGAGTCCTTCTTACCAGTTGTGGATGCAGAGGGGATTTTCCAAGGCATTATCACGCGTAAGTCCATCCTCAAGGCAGTAAATGCTCTCTTGCATGACTTTAGTAAGGAATATGAGATTCGAAGCAAATGAGAGAAGGAATTTCAGTATTTTTAGAAGAAAAACAAGGTTTGTCTGTAAATTCTAAGCAATCCTATAAGTATGACTTGGAGCAGTTTTTAGATTTGATTGGAGAACGAATCTCTGAGACAAGTTTAAAAATCTACCAAGCTCAACTATCAAATTTTAAAATCAGTGCCCAAAAGCGTAAGGTTTCTGCTTGCAATCAATTTCTTTACTTTTTATACCAGAAGGGGAAAATTGCTACCTTTTATCGTTTAGAATTGCCTAAACAGGCTGAGAAAAAGCAAGTTCAGTCAGAACTTTTAGACCTCAGTTCTTTCTGGCAAGAAAGTACCTATCCAGAAGGGCGTTTAATCGCCTTATTGATAGTTGAATTGGGCCTCTTGCCTAGTGAAATTCTAGCCATAAAAACAAGTGATGTGAATCTAGACTTTCAAGTATTGAGAATCAATAAAGCTTCTCAACAAAGAATCTTGAGCCTTCCCACAAACTTGCTTGCAGAGTTAGAACCCTTGATGGGGCAGACCTATCTCTTTGAAAAAGCTGGGAAGCCATACTCCCGTCAGTGGGCCTTTCGTCAGTTAGAAGCCTTTCTAAAGGAAAAAGGTTTTTCAGACTTATCTGCCCAAGGATTGAGAGAACAGTTTATATTAAGACAAATCGAAGAAAAGGTTGACTTGTACGAAATTGCTAAAAAATTAGGATTAAAGACAGTCATGACCTTGGAAAAATATAGATAATGGATATTAAATTAAAAGATTTTGAAGGGCCTTTGGATCTTCTTTTGCACTTGGTTTCAAAGTACCAGATGGATATCTATGATGTGCCGATTACAGAGGTTATCGAGCAATATCTAGCCTATATCTCGACATTACAAGCTATGCGTTTGGAAGTCGCAGGTGAGTACATGGTCATGGCTAGTCAACTCATGCTGATCAAGAGTCGCAAGCTCTTGCCAAAGGTTGCAGAAGTGACAGACCTAGAGGATGACCTGGAGCAGGACCTCCTTTCTCAAATCGAAGAATACCGTAAGTTTAAACTTTTGGGAGAGCAGTTGGAAGTGAAGCATCAAGAACGAGCTCAGTATTACTCAAAAGCGCCGACAGAGTTGATTTATGAGGATGCTGAACTTGTCCACGATAAGACTGCTATCGATCTTTTCTTAGCCTTTTCAACTTTGTTAGCTAAGAAAAAAGAAGAATTTTCCAAAAGTCATACAACCATTTTACGCGATGAATACAAGATTGAAGATATGATGGTTATCGTCCGAGACTCCTTGGTTGAAGGTGAGCAATTATGCTTGCAAGATTTGTTTAAAGAAACCAAGGATTTACAAGAGGTTATCACGCTCTTTTTAGCGACCTTGGAGTTGATTAAAACCCAAGAAATTTTCTTAATTCAAAAAGAGAGTTTTGGAGATATCTATCTCCTGAAAAAGAATGAGGAAAATCAAGTAGAGCCCAGTTAGGCTTGATAGAGAGGGAATATGAGTACTTTAGCAGAAATAGAAGCGCTCTTGTTTGTAGCGGGTGAAGATGGGATTAGGGCTCGTCAGTTGGCAGAACTCTTATCGCTACCACCAACAGGGGTTCAGCAGAGTCTTGAAAAATTAGCCAAAAAGTATGAAAAAGATCAGGATTCTAGTCTGGCCCTGATCGAGACAGGTGGTGCCTACAGATTGGTAACCAAACCTCAATTTGCAGCTATTTTGAAAGAATATTCTAAGGCGCCCATCAACCAGAGTTTATCTCGGGCTGCGCTTGAAACTTTGTCCATCATTGCCTACAAGCAGCCTATCACACGTATAGAAATCGATGCCATCCGTGGGGTTAATTCGAGTGGGGCTTTGGCTAAGTTACAGGCCTTTGACTTGATACGAGAAGACGGGAAAAAAGAGGTACTTGGACGCCCTAATCTCTATGTAACGACGGATTATTTCCTAGATTACATGGGCATTAACCACTTGGAAGAATTGCCCGTGATTGACGAGCTTGACATTCAAGCACAAGAAAGCCAATTATTTGGTGAAAGGATAGAAGAAGATGAGAATCAATAAGTATATTGCCCACGCAGGTGTGGCCAGTAGGAGAAAAGCAGAAGAGTTGATCAAGCAAGGATTGGTGACAGTCAACGGCCAGGTGGTGCGTGAACTGGCAACGACCATCAAGTCAGGAGACAAGGTCGAAGTTGAAGGTCAACCCATCTACAACGAAGAAAAGGTCTATTATCTGCTTAACAAACCACGCGGTGTGATTTCCAGTGTGACAGATGACAAGGGTCGCAAGACTGTTGTGGATCTCTTGCCTAATGTGAAAGAACGGATTTACCCTGTGGGACGTTTGGATTGGGACACATCTGGAGTCTTGATTTTGACCAATGATGGGGACTTTACAGACGAGATGATTCACCCTCGAAATGAGATCGACAAAGTCTATGTTGCGCGTATAAAAGGGATTGCCAACAAAGAAAACCTCCGTCCTTTGACTCGAGGCGTTGAAATTGAAGGCAAGAAAACCAAGCCGGCCGTCTATGAAATTCTCAAAGTAGATCCTGTTAAAAACCGTTCGGTTGTTCAGCTAACCATTCATGAAGGACGCAATCACCAAGTTAAAAAGATGTTTGAAGCAGTTGGGCTCCAAGTGGATAAGTTGTCTCGGACACGTTTTGGACATTTAGACTTGACAGGACTTCGTCCAGGAGAATCCCGCCGTCTCAATAAAAAAGAAATCAGCCAGCTACACACCATGGCTGTAACAAATAATAAATAATGAAAAAAATCTTAATTGCGCCTGTGCGCTTTTACCAACGCTTTATCTCGCCAGCTTTTCCACCGTCCTGCAGATTTGAGCCTAGTTGTTCAAACTATATGATTCAGGCTATTGAAAAACATGGATTCAAGGGAGTTTTGATGGGCTTGGCTAGGATATTACGTTGCCATCCTTGGTCGAAAACGGGTAAAGATCCAGTGCCAGATCACTTTTCATTAAAGCGAAATACAAGAGAAGAAGGATCACATTTGTGATTCTTTTATTGTTATAAGAGTAAGTTACTTGGTAAAATGTTGATTTCCACTACCTTTCTCCTATGAAAAGTGGTAAAATGGTTGAAAGAAAGAAGGGACAGAAATGACAACATTATTTTCTAAAATCAAAGAAGTAACAGAACTTTCCGCTATCTCAGGTCATGAAGCACCTGTTCGCGCTTATCTTCGTGAAAAATTAACACCTCACGTGGATGAAGTTGTGACTGATGGCTTGGGTGGTATTTTTGGGGTTAAACACTCAGAAGTTGAAAATGCACCTCGTGTTTTGGTAGCCTCTCACATGGATGAAGTTGGTTTCATGGTTAGCGAAATCAAAGCAGACGGGACTTTTCGAGTAGTCAGCATTGGTGGTTGGAACCCTATGGTTGTCAGCAGCCAACGCTTTAAACTCTTTACGCGTCAAGGACGTGAAATTCCAGTAATTTCAGGTTCAGTTCCTCCACATTTGACTCGTGGCACAGGTGGACCAACCATGCCAGCTATTTCAGATATCGTTTTTGACGGTGGTTTTGCGGATAAGGAAGAAGCTGAAAGTTTTGGTATCCGTCCTGGAGACACAATCGTGCCAGATAGTAGCGCAATCCTAACTGCCAATGAAAAAAATATCATCTCCAAAGCTTGGGATAACCGTTATGGAGTTCTCATGGTTAGCGAGTTAGCTGAAAACTTGTCAGGTCAAAAATTGAATAATGAACTTTATCTTGGTGCTAACGTCCAAGAGGAAGTTGGACTTCGTGGTGCCCATGCATCTACAACAAAATTTGATCCAGAAGTATTCCTTGCGGTGGATTGCTCACCAGCAGGTGATGTTTATGGTGGTCAAGGCAAGATTGGTGATGGAACCTTGATTCGTTTCTATGATCCAGGTCACTTGCTTCTCCCAGGCATGAAGGATTTCCTTTTGACAACTGCTGAAGAAGCTGGAATCAAATACCAATACTATTGTGGAAAAGGTGGTACAGATGCAGGAGCAGCTCATTTGAAAAATGGTGGTGTTCCATCTACAACAATCGGTGTCTGCGCTCGTTATATCCACTCTCACCAAACACTTTATGCCATGGATGACTTCCTTGAAGCTCAGTCCTTCCTACAAGCCTTGGTTAAAAAATTAGATCGCTCTACTGTAGATTTGATCAAAAATTATTAAACTGAAAAGATGGAGGTGATAGGTATGGAAGAACCAAACCTAGAAACCTTGATACGGGACCTTTACAATCATGCCCGTCAAAACTTGAGTGAAGATTTAGTGGCTGCACTCCTAGAAACTGCTAAGCAGTTGCCCAGCACCAATGAACGCTTGCTAGCAGTCCGACTTTCAGGGCTAGTCACACTTGAACTTCTCAGGAATCCCAAGACTCCTGCGCCAGAGTTAGTCAATCTGGCCCGCTATATCAAAAAGGAAGAAGCTAGGTACAAGGGTGCAGCTGCCTCTTCCTTTATGATTGGAGAGCTATTTAAAATGCTTTGATTCGAAAGAATCAAAGCATTTTTTTATCTTAAATTTGTTCAGCCAAAACCTTTTCAGCAAGGTTCATAGCGTGGTCTGACACACGAGTGTAGTGTGAAATGATGTCGATAAAGTTGACACCAGCTTGGGTAGAACATTCGCCGTTGTTGAGACGTTTGATGTGAGTCTTACGAAGGACGCGTTCCATCTTGTTGATGGCTTCATGGCGTTCAATAAGAGATTGAGCTTTTTCAAGGTCATTGTTTTCAACACTCTCAAGAGCATCTTTAACAAAATCGCTTGTTTGACGGTAAATATCTTCCAACTCTTCTAGGGCTGAGTTAGAGAATTGAACATTCTTGCGTTGCAAGTAGTCGTTAAGATTAATCAAAGCTTCAGCGTGGTCACCGATACGTTCCAAGTCTCGAGAAGAGTCAAGGATGTTGGTTAAGACTTCACTCTCTTTTTGACTCAATGCTTCACTAGAAAGGCTGATGAGGTAACGTGTTAATTTCTCATCGATTGTGTTGATAGCTTCTTCAGTTTTGTGTCCTTTTTCAGCTACTTTTTCATTAGAATTGATAATGTAGTCGTAAGAAAGGTCAAATGCTTTAACCGCATAGTTTCCTAGGTGCAAGAGTTCTTTCTTGGCATTTCCTAGGGCGATAGAAGGAGCTTGCTTGATGAGTTGTTCATCCAAGTAAAGAGGTTCGTATTTAACAACTTCGTCTTCACCAGGGATGAGCTTAGTAACAAAGTAGGCCAAGGCACCGATGAATGGGAATTGTACAATGGTATTACTTACGTTGAAGGCACCGTGTGAGAAGGCAATCGTCATCTCAGGTGAGAGGTGAAGTAGTGCCTGGAAGTACTCGATCATCGCAGTGAATGGGCCTAACAAGATCAAGCAGAGGATGGTTCCTAAAACGTTAAAGGTAACGTGTGTTGCTGCAACCCGTTTAGCAGAAACATTTGCTCCGGCTGCTGCGATAATAACCGTTAAGGTTGTACCGATATTATCTCCGAATAGGACTGGTAGTGCCCCTTTGAGGTCGAGGAATCCACCTGCATAGAGACCTTGTAGAATCCCGATAGTTGCAGAAGATGCCTGAATCAAAACGGTAATGACAGCACCAGCCACAACTCCCAAGATAGGATTTTGCCCCAAGGTAACCATGTATTCCTTGAACTGAGGCAAGTCTTTAAGAGGGCTCATCCCAGCACTAATGAGATTGAGGGCATAGAAGATACCACCCACACCAAAAAGGATACGTCCAATATTATTTGCAGTACGGTTTTTTGTAAAGAATAAGAACATGGTTCCAAGGAAAATCAAGGGTAGGGCATACTCGCCAAGTTTGAAACCGATGATGAAGGACGTTACGGTCGTTCCAATATTGGCTCCCATGATAATCCCGATGGCCTGTCTAAGGGTGAGGAGACTAGCGCTAACCAGTCCAACCGTAATAACCGTTACACCTGTACTTGACTGGATGAGGGCAGTGACGACAATCCCCACTAAGACCCCTAAGAAGGGATTACTTGTGTATTTATCAATGTAATATCGAAGGCGGTCTCCAGCAGCTTGTTGCAAACCGTCTCCCATGGTCTTGATACTATATAAAAACAGTCCCAGACCACCTAAAAAGTGAAAAATAATTTCCTGCCAATTAATGGACATTTTCTTTTTCCTCCGAAAAATAATCGCGGAATTTCTCCCATTCTATTTTAAAGGATAAAAGTAAATCTAACAAGTAGTAAATGCTCTTTTTTGAGAAAAATGTTGATTTTATTCGAAAAATGGCAGATGATTGTCTAATTTATATTAATTCTTCACTTCTTTATAGTTCTTGAAGGGCTAGTGTTGACTCTTTTTCTAAATATCGTAAAATAAAAATGACCTGTTCTGTGTATTTTTTGGAACAGCTACTTTTTTAATTCAAAAATAAAGCGCTTACTTTCAGGAGAAAGTCAAAGGAGAAAAAGATGAAGAATCCATTTTTTGAAAAACGTTGTCGCTATAGTATTCGAAAATTGTCAGTGGGTGCCTGCTCATTGATGATTGGTTCAGTTCTATTTGCAGGTCCAGCTTTGGCTGAAGAGTCTGTCGTTCCAGAAAATGGGACAACAACTACAGCAGTAGCTTCAGAGCAACCGTCAACCACTACTCCAGCAGAAGCAACTACACCAGCACCAGAAGTATTGAAAGAGCTAGAAGCGAGGGAAGACAAGGCAAGTGAGCAACCAGTTTCAGAAGAAAAACCAACCTTGGATCAGTTGACTGCAGGTGATAAGGAAGCAACTAGTCCAGCTGCTGAAACTCCTAAGGCTGAAGAAGCGCCTGCTACCACAGAAATTAAGCCAGAAGAAAAAGCAACAGTCTCTGACGTTCCTAAAAAAGAAGAAAAAAGTCTTCGACCAAAAGAAATTAAGTTTGACACTTGGGAAGAGTTGTTGAAATGGGAACCAGGTGCCCGTGAAGATGACGCTATTAACCGCGCCTCAGTAGACTTAGCCAAACGCTATCGTGGACATGTTGTTAATGAAAAAGCTAATAAGGATGCTAAGGTTGAAGCCCTTGCCAATACTAACTCTAAGGCTAAAGATCATGCTTCTGTAGGTGGTGAAGAGTTTAAGGCCTATGCTTTTGACTATTGGCAATACTTGAATTCCATGGTCTTCTGGGAAGGGCTGGTTCCAACTCCAGACGTGATTGATGCTGGTCACCGTAATGGTGTCCCAGTATTAGGTACTCTATTCTTCAACTGGTCTAACAGTATTGCAGACCAAGAAAAATTCGCTGCAGCTCTTCAACAAGATGAGGATGGAACTTTCCCTATCGCTCGCAAGTTAGTTGATTTGGCTAAATACTACGGCTTTGATGGTTACTTTATCAACCAAGAAACAACAGGTGATATCGTAACGCCCCTTGGTAAGAAAATGCGTGACTTCATGCTTTATACCAAGGAATATGCTGCTAAAGTCAACCATCCTGTCAAGTATTCTTGGTACGATGCCATGACCTATGAATATGGTCGTTATCACGAAGATGGACTTGGTGAATACAACTATCCATTCATGGAAAAAGAAGGGGACAAGGTTCCTGCAGATCACTTCTTTGCCAACTTTAACTGGACTAAAGAGAAAAATGACTATTCTGTAGCTATGGCCAAATGGCTAGAACGCAGTCAGTATGATGTTTTTGCAGGTTTGGAATTGCAACAAGGTGGTTCTTACAAGACAAAAGTGAAATGGGATGCCCTTTTTGATGAGAATGGCAAACTTCGCTTATCACTTGGACTTTTTGCCCCAGATACTATCACGAGTCTTGGGAAAACAGGTGAAGACTATCATAAGAATGAAAATATCTTTTTCACAGGTTACCAAGGAGATCCAACTGGTCAAAAACCAGATGACAAGGACTGGTACGGGATTGCTAACCTCGTAGCTGACCGCACACCAGCAGTAGGCCGTACCTTTACAACATCCTTTAACACAGGTCATGGGAAAAAATGGTTTGTGGACGGTAAAGTTTCCAAGGATTCTGAATGGAACTATCGTTCTGTATCAGGTATCTTGCCTACATGGCGTTGGTGGCAAACATCTTCAGCTGCTAAACTCCAAGCTGACTATGACTTTGAAGATGCCTACAATGGCGGAAATTCACTCAAATTTGCGGGTGATTTAGCCGAAAATACCAACCAAGATGTTCGTCTTTACTCTACAAAACTGGAAGTAACAGATAAAACGAAACTTCGTGTTGCTCATAAAGGTGGTAAGGGAAGCAAGGTTTATGTAGAATTTGCGACTCAGAAAAACTATACTTATGGTGGCGAGAATGCTCGTAAAGAACTGACTCTATCTGACGATTGGACAAAAGACGAATTTGACTTGAGTGCCTTGGCAGGTCAGACCATTTACGGTATCAAACTTACTTTTGAAAATACTGCTGCTCTTAAGGATTACCAATTTAACTTGGGTGAGTTGACAGTGTCAGATAATCAAGAGGAACCTCAAGCACCAACTGCTCTTAAAGTAGCTAAACAATCTCTGAAAAATGCCCAAGAAGCGGAAGCCATTGTTCAATTTACAGGTAACAAGGATGCTGACTTCTATGAAGTTTATGAGAAGGATGGCGATGCTTGGCGTCTATTGACAGGATCATCTGCCACTACAATCTACCTACCAAAAGTTAGCCGTTCAGCTAGTGCAACTGGTACTAGTCAAGAGTTGAAGGTTGTCGCAGTCGGTAAGAATGGACTTCGCTCTGAAGCAGCAACTACAAACTTCGAGTGGGGAATGACTGTCCAAGATACAAGCCTTCCAAGACCATTAGCAGCAAACATCGTTCCAGGAGCGACTGTTATCGGAAGTACTTTCCAAAATACAGAAGGTGGAGAAGGTATCGAAGGTATGTTGAATGGTACCATCACCAGCCTATCTGATAAATGGTCTTCTGCTCAGTTGAGTGGTAGCGTTGATATCCGTTTGACACAACCACGCCGTGTCGTTAGATGGGTCATGGATCATGCCGGTGCTGGTGGAGAGTCTGTTAATGATGGCTTGATGAACACCAAAGACTTTGACCTTTACTACAAAGATGAAGCAGGCGAATGGAAACTAGCTAAAGCTGTTCGTGGCAATAAAGCCCATGTTTCGGATATCATCCTTGATAGCCCAATCACTGCGCAAGACTGGCGCTTGAATGTCATCACGTCTGACAATGGAACACCGTGGAAAGCCATTCGTATCTACAACTGGAAGATGTATGAAACTCTTGATACGGAGAGCCAAAACATTCCAATGAGTAAAGTTGCAGCGCGTGTTCTAACTGACAATAAGGTTCAGCTCGGCTTCTCAGAAGCTCCTGCTGGGGCAACCATCACAGTTTATGACAAGGCGGATTCACAAACTCCAATCGCTACCTTAAATACAGCAGTTGGAGGAGATTTGGCGACAGATCCATTGAGCTTTGAAAAACGTCCAAGTCTTCTTTACTACCGTACACAATTGCCAGGGAAAGAAATCAGTAATACCCTTGCTGTAACGATTCCTCAGAATGAAAGAAAGATTAAGGCTGTCAGTCTAGAAGTAGCACCTAAAAAGGCAACTTATCAAGTTGGTGAGGAATTGAATCTTAAAGGTGGTCTTCTCCGTGTCAAATACGAAGGTGAAGAATCAGATGAAGTCATCAACCTTAGTCATGCAGGAGCTACTGTTAATGGCTACGATGCTCACCGTCATGGCGAACAAGAGTTAACAGTAACCTATCTTGGTCTTCCAGTTGCAGGAAGTTTCAAGGTTCAAGTGACTGGTGAAGAAGCTGGTCCAAAAGAAGTCGCAGCCTTGTATATTAGCAAGCAACCGAAAATTGACTACTTGGTAGGTGATGCTCTAGACTTATCAGAAGGACGTTTCAAGGTCTTATATGATGATGAGACGGAGACTGAACATAGCTTTACAGACCAAGGAGTCGAAATTACAGGCTATGATTCTCAAAAAACAGGCCGTCAAAAACTTCAGTTGCACTATCAAGGACAAACTGTCGACTTTGATGTTTTAGTATCACCTAAGGCAGCCATTAACGACGAATATCTGAAACAAGAAATCACATCTGCTCAAGGACGCAAAGAAACAATAGCTTATACATTTGCTGATGCAGCAAAACAAGCAGCTCTAGTTGAGAAGATTGAAGCAGCGAAAGCGATCTTAGAAAATCATGATGCTAGTCAAGAAACAGTCAACCAAGCCTTGAATGACTTGAAACAAGCAGGTACTGAATTGGATGGCAATCAACGTTATCAAACTGCTAGAGAAGAATTGGAAAGCTTGCTCGAATCCGTCATTGAAAAAGATCCTCAATCTGAGTTGATTACGGAAGCTGAAGCTTTGTTATCTTCACAAACGCCAACTCCAGAAGCATTTGCAAACCTCAAGGAAGAACTCAATAAAAAACTCCTTGTTAAAGAAAGACATCATGTGGGTAGCTTAGAAGAAGGTGAAACTGCGCCAACAGTTGAAGCACTACCTGAATTAGTGGTTGAGACAGAAACTCAAGCCTTCGAGCGTCAAGAACGTCCGTCAGGAGACCTCTTATTGGGTGAACGACGTCTCGTTCAGGCTGGTGCAGAAGGACAAATCCGTCATTTGATTGAAGTGGATGTCAAAGGCAATCGTACTCTTCTTCAGACAGAAGTCGTCAAGGAAGCAGTGGCAGAGATTACTGAGGTTGGTACTAAGATTGAAAGTAGCACTCAACCGCTTGACGGTCCAAAAGTCTTAGAAGTTAAGAAACCAAGCTTGGTTGGAGAAGAAGAAGTTCTTGCCTATGGACATGAAGAACGAGTAAATCCTAGCCTCCCAGTAGGAGAACGTCGCTTGGTTCAAGTAGGAGTTGCAGGTCTTCGTAGAAACCTTGTAGAGATTGATTCTGAAGGACATCGCAGTCTTAAGGGGAAAGAAGTTCTCAAGGAAGCCGTAACTGAAATTGTTGAAGTCGGTACAAAAGTAGTTAAAGTACCAGGTGACAGACCAGTTACACCTGCTCCAGCTACTCAAGATACTAAGAAGGAAACTACAAAAACAGAACCTAAGACTGAAACATCCGTTTCTCCAGTTCAAGTAAGCCAAGTGGCGAAGCAAGAACCAGCAAAAGCAGAAGCACAAGCACAAGCTGAAAAGACTGAAGGAAAACAACTTCCAAATACAAGTGCAGAAGTAGATGCAAACCTCCTAGCCCTTGGCTTGGTCGGAGTTTTAGGTGGCTTTGGCTTGCTAGCCCAAAAGAAAAAAGAAGATTAAGATAGAGTGTACCTAACACTGACTTCATATAATAAAAAAGATTTGACTTTTAAGTGTCAAATCTTTTTGTATAGGGGAGGAGAATTAAAATGGTAGAGTATTCTGTCGTAGTTACAAGCACTGTCCTTAATTAATCGAGAAAAATTGTTGTGGATAAAAGTTTAAGGTTTTGCTATCTCTTTTATTGATTTTGTGATATAATTAACACGTAAAAAAAATTAAGGAGTCTTTCCAAATGGCAAAATTGACTGTTAAAGACGTTGAGTTGAAAGGGAAAAAAGTTCTCGTTCGTGTTGACTTCAACGTTCCTGTAAAAGATGGCGTGATTACTAATGACAACCGTATCACTGCAGCTCTTCCAACTATCAAGTACATCCTTGAACAAGGTGGACGTGCGATTCTTTTCTCTCACCTTGGACGTGTAAAAGAAGAAGCAGACAAAGCTGGTAAATCACTTGCTCCTGTAGCTGCTGACTTGGCTGCTAAATTGGGTCAAGAAGTTACTTTCCTTCCAGGTGTAACTCGTGGTGCTGAATTGGAAGCAGCTATCAACGCTCTTGAAGATGGACAAGTTCTTTTGGTTGAAAACACTCGTTTTGAAGATGTTGACGGTAAGAAAGAATCTAAAAACGATCCTGAACTTGGTAAATACTGGGCATCACTTGGAGATGGTATCTTCGTAAACGATGCATTCGGTACAGCTCACCGTGCACACGCATCTAACGTTGGTATCTCAGCAAACGTTGAAAAAGCAGTTGCTGGATTCCTTCTTGAAAACGAAATTGCTTACATCCAAGAAGCTGTTGAAGCTCCAGAACGTCCATTCGTGGCTATCCTTGGTGGTTCAAAAGTTTCAGACAAGATCGGTGTTATCGAAAACTTGCTTGAAAAAGCTGATAAAGTTCTTATCGGTGGTGGTATGACTTACACATTCTACAAAGCACAAGGTATCGAAATCGGTAACTCACTTGTAGAAGAAGACAAATTGGATGTCGCTAAAGCTCTTCTTGAAAAAGCAAACGGCAAATTGATCTTGCCAGTTGACTCAAAAGAAGCAAACGCATTCGCTGACTACACTGAAGTGAAAGACACTGAAGGTGAAGCAGTAGACCCAGGTTTCCTTGGTCTTGACATCGGTCCAAAATCTATCGCTAAATTTGACGAAGCTTTGACTGGTGCGAAAACAGTTGTATGGAACGGACCTATGGGTGTATTTGAAAACCCTGACTTCCAAGCTGGTACAATCGGTGTGATGGACGCTATCGTGAAACAACCAGGCGTTAAATCAATCATCGGTGGTGGTGACTCAGCTGCCGCAGCTATCAACCTTGGACGTGCAGACAAGTTCTCATGGATCTCTACTGGTGGTGGAGCTTCAATGGAACTTCTCGAAGGTAAAGTTCTTCCAGGACTTGCAGCATTGACTGAAAAATAAGAATATAGAAAAAGAAGGACTTAGGTTCTCCTTTTTTGCGCTCTTTTAAAGTTAAAGAGTACTGAGGGATAATTGGACAGAATCCAAAAAAAACAGTAAAATAGAGGAATACCAATCTAAATGAAATTTGAGTGATGAACGTGGAAAAAAGAGAGAATCCTACAAAAACAGCTATTTGCGGTATTATCAATGTCACCCCAGATTCTTTTTCTGACGGGGGCCAATTTTTTGCTATTGAGGAAGCCTTAAAACAGGCTCGAAAATTGATGGCTGAAGGTGCCACTATCTTAGATATCGGTGGAGAATCTACTCGACCTGGAAGTAGCTATGTTGAGATTGAAGAGGAAATCCAGCGTGTGGTTCCAGTCATTCAGGCTATTCGTCAAGAAAGTGATGTTCTGATTTCGGTCGATACTTGGAAGAGTCAGGTGGCAGAAGCAGCTTTACAGGCTGGTGCCAATATAGTCAATGACATTACAGGCCTCATGGGTGATGAGAAGATGGCAGAGGTGGTTGCTAAGACTGAAGCTCAGGTGGTCATCATGTTCAATCCAGTCATGGCACGCCCTCAGCACCCTAGTTCACTCATATTTCCTCATTTTGGCTTTGGAGAGACTTTTACAAAGGAAGACTTGGCTGAATTTGAACAACTATCAGTTGAAGAATTGATGACAGCTTTCTTTGATCGTGCTCTAGTAAGAGCGGAAAAAGCAGGGATTTCGAAAGAAAACATCATGCTGGATCCAGGTATTGGCTTTGGTTTGACCAAAAAGGAAAATCTCATTCTCCTACGTGACCTTGATAAGCTTCACGAGATGGGCTATCCTATCTTTTTAGGAGTCTCTCGCAAGCGCTTTGTCATTAATATCCTTGAAGAAAATGGATTTGAAGTAAACCCTGATATTGAAGAAGGCTTTCGCAATCGTGACATTGCTTCGGCTCATGTGACCAGCATTGCTGCTAGACAAGGTGTGGAAGTGGTGCGCGTGCACGATGTAGGCAGCCACAAGATGGCAGTCGAAATTGCGTCTGCTATCCGTCTGGCAGACCATGCGGAAAATTTAGATTTGAAACAATATAAGTAAGATGAATAAAAACGAAACCAATCAGTGGATTGCCCACTACCGGACAGACCAACCGCATTTCGGCTTGGAAAGAATGGTAGAGCTTTTAGCTTTACGAGGCAATCCCCATCTTAAGCTTAAGGTTATCCACATCGGTGGAACCAATGGCAAGGGATCTACCATAGCCTTTTTGAAAAATATGCTGGAAAAGATGGGGCTAAGAGTTGGTGTCTTTAGCTCTCCCTATCTGATTCATTATACCGACCAGATTGCCATTAATGGGGAATCTATCCCAGAAGCAAGATTAGAGTCCTTGATGGTGGATTATCGTTCACTACTTGAAGGTGAACACGCTCCTACCTTACAAGGAACGACAGAATTCGAGATTATCACTGCCATAGCTTATGACTATTTTGCTTCTGAGCAGGTCGATGTGGCGATTATGGAAGTTGGTATGGGCGGACTTTTGGATAGCACTAATGTCTGTCAACCTATTCTAACAGGCATCACGACTATTGGGTTGGACCATGTAGCGCTTTTAGGGGATAGCTTGGAAGCCATCGCAGAGCAGAAAGCAGGGATTATCAAACAAGGAATTTCTCTAGTGACTGGTCACATTGTCCCAGAAGCCTTGGCTGTGATAGACCAGATTGCAAAAGCGAAACAAGCTACCAGAATCACCTATGGAGATGCCTATCAAGTCAGTCATTATGAGAGTATTGTGACTGGCGAGGTATTTGACTATACAAGTTCGCTTAGACAGGGTCGCTTCCAGACAGGTCTACTTGGTTTGCACCAGATAGAGAATGCTGGGATGGCACTGACTTTGTTGGACACCTATTGTCAAGAGACTGGGCGAGAATTGGCAAGTAATGACTTAGTGGCTCAAGCTTTAGAGGAAACAAGCTGGCCTGGACGCTTGGAAGTTATTTGTAGAGATCCCTTAATGATTTTGGATGGGGCTCATAATCCCCATGCTATCAAGGCTTTGGTAGCAACATTGCAAGAACGATTTGTGGACTACCATAAGGAAATCCTCTTTACCTGCATCAAAACTAAGGCTTTGGAGGACATGTTGGACTTGCTGGGGACAATACCAGATACCGAGCTTACCCTGACACATTTTGACGATAGTCGGGCGACTGATGAAAGCGTGCTGAAAGAGGCAGCTAAGTCTAGAAATCTCAGCTACCAATGTTGGCAGGATTTTCTAGAGCAAAAATTGACAGATAAAAAAGAAGAGAAAAAAACAGTTAGGATAGTTACGGGCTCCTTGTATTTCTTGAGCCAAGTGAGAGCCTATCTGATGGAGAGGAAAAATTAGAGAATGGATACACAAAAGATTGAAGAAGCTGTAAAAATGATCATCGAAGCAGTTGGTGAGGATGTAAATCGCGAGGGCTTGCAGGAAACTCCTGCACGTGTAGCTCGCATGTATCAGGAGATTTTTTCAGGACTTGGTCAAACTGCGGAGGAACATCTATCAAAATCCTTTGAAATCATTGATGACAATATGGTAGTGGAAAAGGATATATTTTTCCATACTATGTGTGAACATCACTTCTTGCCATTTTATGGAAAGGCTCATATCGCCTACATTCCAGATGGCCGTGTTGCAGGATTGTCTAAGCTTGCCCGTACAGTTGAAGTATACTCTAAAAAGCCACAGATTCAAGAACGTTTGAATATCGAAGTGGCCGATGCTTTGATGGAATATCTAGGTGCTAAGGGAGCATTCGTTGTTATTGAAGCAGAGCATATGTGTATGAGCATGCGTGGTGTCAGAAAACCAGGCACTGCAACATTGACAACAGTAGCTCGTGGTCTATTTGAGACAGATAAGGACCTTCGGGACCAAGCTTATCGTTTAATGGGACTATAAAAAAAATCCGCTTTGGGTGGATTTTTCTAGAAAGGACTAGTTATGGATCAACTGCGAATTAAAGACCTAGAAATTTTCGCCTTTCATGGACTCTTTCCTAGTGAGAAGGAACTGGGGCAGAAGTTTGTCGTTTCAGCCACCCTATCCTATGATATGACCAAGGCTGCGACAGACTTGGATTTAACTGCTTCTGTCCATTACGGAGAACTTTGCCAGCAATGGACGACATGGTTTCAGGAAACGAGTGAGGATTTGATTGAAACAGTAGCCTACAAACTAGTAGAGCGTACTTTTGAGACCTACCCTCTCGTTCAAGAGATTGAGCTAGAACTCAAAAAACCCTGGGCACCTGTCCATTTACCGCTGGATACTTGTTCAGTAACCATACACCGTCGCAAACAGCGTGCCTTTATCGCTTTAGGAAGCAATATGGGGGATAAGATGACTAATCTCCAGCAAGCGATTGACAAAATGCAAGCTCGTGGCATCCACATTCTCAAAGAGTCTAGTGTGATTAGGACCGAACCTTGGGGTGGTGTGGAGCAGGATAGTTTTGCCAATCAAGTCATTGAAGTGGAAACCTGGTTGCCAGCTCCAATCTTGTTAGAAACCTTATTGGCTATTGAGGCAGAAATGGGACGGGTCAGAGAGGTGCATTGGGGACCTCGCTTGATTGACCTGGATTTGCTTTTTGTAGAGGACCAAGTCATCTATACAGACGACCTCATCTTGCCTCATCCTTATATTGCTGAGCGCCTCTTTGTTTTAGAGTCTTTACAGGAAATAGCTCCGCATTTTATTCATCCAACGCTGAAACAACCGATTCGCCACTTGTATCGTCAATTGGAGAAAGAAAATGCCTAAGTTTTCCGAAACTTATAGTAAATGGAGAAGTCTAGGGGAGGGAGCGCTAGCTATTATCCTAGGTCTTCTCTTGATTTGTTTTGGGCAGATTGTACCGAGACTTGGTTATCAACTCTTGATGGGGTACTTTTCCTTGTCGGCTGTTTGGCATTTATTGACACGATGGTTTCAGGAAAAGTCCCGTAGAGAAAATATTTTTGTAACACTAGCCAAGCTCTTTCTTGCAGTCATCCTATTTGATTCAGTCATCCTGCAAGGGATAGCCCTCTATCTTCTTGTGATGATTATCGGAGGTTATCAACTGTTTACAGGTCTGAACAGTCTGATTACTTGGTTGATTTACCGAAATAATCATATCCATCCGAGGCTCAATTACTTATTTGATGCTTTGTGGATGATGGGATTTGGTCTCTATAGTATCTCTCCTTTTCATGATGCGACAAATTTTGAGTTGCTCCTGTTAGGTTTTTACTTAATCATGTTGGGAGCGAGTAGTGTCAGGGATGGTTTCTATTTCGAAAAAGGGAGAAGTAATCCCAAGCTGAAGCGCAGAATGAGAATGACACTGCCTATTTTTGTAACAGCTTTAATTCCTATTAGTACCTTACGTCGATTGAACAAATGGTTTTCTAATCATGGTTCTGAAGACGGAAAAGTACATTCAGAGAGAAAAAATGACCAGACAGTTGATATGGAAATTTTTATCCATGCTTCAGAATCGTCTTTCTTTTTAGCCATGGGGCATGTGGATATCTGCTATCAAGGTCAGGTTATTTCCTATGGTTCTTATGATCCTCACTCGGAGCGTTTATTTGGGATGATTGGGGATGGGGTTCTATTTAAGGCAAATCGAGAAAAGTATATCGAACTCTGTAAGAGAGAAAGTCAGAAAACTCTATTTGCCTATGGCTTAAGCTTGTCTGAGCAACAGAAAAAAGCTATAGAAGAACAACTGAGAGAAATTGAAGGACTCTTAATTCCTTGGGAACCAAGTTCTCAACTCATGAAAAGAAGAGAAGGGGAAATCAAGCATACCTACTCTTATCAGCTGAAACACGAGGCTGATGCCACTCTTTATAAGTTCAGTTCGTCCAAGTTTAAGACCTATTTTGTTCTCAGTACAAATTGTGTCTTATTGGCTGACTCTATCGTGGGTAAAGCTGGAACAGACATTCTCAGCCCTCAAGGATTTATCGTCCCAGGAACTTATCAGGATTATCTTGACTTAGAATACACCAAACCAAGTGGTATAGTAGTCAGTCGTTCCATTTATTAGCAAAAAGAAAACTCTAGTTTCCTAAGTAGATAGAGGAGACTAGAGTTTTTAAAATAGGTCATTTTCTTCTGGTAGGAGAATGGTTTCCTTCCCATCCATATCCATGACCAGAACTTTAGGTGGATAGAGTGGGTCAAAGGGATGATTGAAGTCGAAGTCAATCGTAGTTGGTAGATGTTGACTAGAAAAACGAAAAGTGATGGAGCCTTCATGATTCAAAAGTCGAAATTCCAATTCATCTTCTAGCTCAAAAACATGCTTTAAAAAATGATCGATTATATACCAGATTGAATCGATAACATCGTCGGGTAAATTGGTCACCACACCGAAACTGGCACATCGTCTATGAGAATCTGTAAAAGCCATCCCTATCTCCTGATTGATTTTCTTATTATCATACTGCAAACTGTTAGAAAAATCAAGAAAAGTCAACTACCTTTAAAAAGATGAGAATGATTTTGAAATTTTTTCAACGATTCTTCATCAAATGCTTGAAAATGCTTACAATTAGTGGTAAAATGAGAACAGTGGAATCATGAAAACAAAATTTTCAAAGTAGAAAGGAAACGGAATGAACACAGATGATACAGTAACAATTTATGACGTTGCCCGAGAAGCGGGAGTGTCAATGGCGACTGTCAGTCGTGTTGTCAATGGCAATAAGAATGTCAAGGAAAACACCCGTAAGAAAGTTCTAGAGGTCATTGATCGCCTTGACTACCGTCCTAACGCAGTAGCTCGTGGTCTAGCAAGTAAGAAAACTACAACAGTTGGAGTTGTTATTCCAGATATCACAAATACTTATTTCTCTACCCTTGCTAAAGGGATTGATGATATCGCGGAGATGTACAAATACAATATCGTCCTTGCCAATAGCGACGAGGATGATGAAAAGGAAGTATCTGTGGTCAACACTCTCTTTTCTAAGCAGGTGGATGGTGTTATCTTCATGGGCTATCATTTAACGGAGAAGATTCGCTCAGAGTTTTCACGCTCACGCACACCTGTGGTTCTTGCAGGAACAGTGGATGTGGAGCACCAACTTCCAAGTGTCAATATTGACTATAAACATGCTACGGTTGATGCAGTCCGTCATCTTTTGAAGCGAAACAAAAAAATTGCCTTCGTTAGTGGACCATTAGTGGATGATATTAATGGTAAGATTCGCTTAGCTGGTTACAAAGATGCTTTGAAAGAAGTGGGAATTAACTACAGTGAAGGCCTTGTTTTCGAATCAAAATACCGTTATGATGATGGCTATGCCTTGGCAGAACGTTTGATTTCTTCTAAAGCAACAGCAGCGGTCGTAACAGGAGATGAACTGGCAGCAGGTGTGTTGAACGGACTTGCTGACAAGGGAGTTTCTGTACCAGAAGACTTTGAAATTATCACCAGTGATGATTCGCAAATCGCGCGTTACACTCGTCCAAACCTAACCACCATTGCGCAACCTTTGTATGACCTCGGTGCTATTAGTATGCGTATGTTGACGAAGATTATGCATAAGGAAGAGTTAGAAGAGCGTGAAGTTCTTTTGCCACATGGTTTAGTAGAACGTCATTCAACTCGTAAAGATTAACAAGAAGAGGTCGGGATAAAAATCCCGACCTCGCTTTTTAGTAGAAAAAACTTTTTGGTCAATAGTTCAAGCATCAAGTTGATGGTTGGAAGCTCTCGGAGTGAACTAGAAAACAAGACTTGATCTAGTAATTTCTATCTCACCGACTTTTTTATACTCAATGAAAATCACAGAGCAAACTAGGAAACTAGCCGCAGATTGCTCAAAGCACTGCTTTGAGGTTGTAGATAAGACTGACGAAGTCAGTTACATATACCTACGCAAAGCGACGTTGACGAGGTTTGAATTTGATTTTCGAAGAGTATTATCCTTCCATATAGGCTCGTAATTCCTCTCCTCTAAGGCCAGCATTGATAGCAATGAGGAGTTTGAGACGAGCTTTTTGAGCATTGAGCTCTTTGACGAAGAAAACACCAGCATTTTGCAGGCAAACGCCACCTCCCTCATAGGCATAGACAGGTTCAGCAATCCCGTTAAAACAACGAGAAACCAAGGCGATTGGGAGTCCTTCTTGGATAAGGTTGTTCAATTTTTGTGCTGTTTCCTTGGGAACATTTCCAGCACCGAAAGCCTGGATAATGAGTCCATCCAGTTGGTCAACAGGAAGCAAATCAAGTAGTTCTTCTGTCATACCAGCATAGACAGGGATAATAGGGACCAAGCCCTGAATTCTATCAAGGTCAAAACGAACACGGGGTTCAGCTGTTTTGAAGTAGAGAATCTCGTGTTTCATGATGAGCCCAAGAGGGCCGTGGGTCGGCGTTTGAAAGGTGCTAACATTTGTCGTGTGCGTCTTGGTCACATACTTAGCAGCGTGAATCTCGTCATTCATAACGACCAAGACACCCTTGTCAGCAGCCTTATCGTCACTCGCTACGCGTAGGGCACTGAGATAATTGTAGACGCCATCGCTTCCAAGCTCGTTGGAACTACGCATGGCCCCTGTTAGCACGATCGGTTTGTGAGGAACCTCCATAGTATCAAGGAAATAGGCAGTTTCCTCCAAGGTATCTGTCCCATGTGTAATCACGAAACCGTCATAATGATCAGCCTCCTCTTTAATTTTTTGATAGAGAGCCAGCATATGCTTTGGTTTAATATGGGGACTTGGCAGATTAAAAAAGTCGAGAGCGTGGACTTCAACTCCCTCAAGTGGATTGGATACATGATTCATAGGGTTGTCTTGACTAGTCACAACAGCGCCAGAGTCATCGGCTTGCATGGAAATAGTACCACCCGTATGTAAAACAAGGATTTTCTTAGGCATGATTTACTCACTCTTTCTGAAATGTGGTATAATCATTGTATCACAAAAGGGGAGATTGAGGTAGGATGGAAGTCAAAGCTGTTTTTTTTGATATCGATGGAACACTGGTCAACGATCGCAAGAGTGTTTTGAAATCCACTAAGGATGCGATTAAGATTGTGAAGGAACAGGGAGTGCTTGTTGGAGTAGCGACAGGGCGAGGACCTTTTTTTGTTAAGGATTTAATGGAAGATTTAGATCTGGATTTTGCTGTAACCTATAACGGCCAATATATCTTTAATAAAGACAGAGTCTTGTTTACAAGTCCTCTTTCCAAATCTCATTTACGGCAGTTGATAGCCTATGCTAAAAAAGAGGGCAAGGAAATTGCTTTGGGGACCAAGGATGCCATGCTGGGTTCAAAAATCATGTCTTTTGGCCTAGGTTCTTTTTCACAAAGAGTGAGTCGTTTTGTCCCCTCTATGTTGACTCGTACAGTTAGTCATTCCTTTAATCGAATGGTGAGTAAGGTTGTTCCTCAGAAGGAAGAAGACTTGCTCCAGTTGATGAATCAGCCCATTTATCAAGTTTTGATGCTAATGACGCCAGAAGAATCTGAGAAAGCAGCAGCTGACTTTCACGACTTGAAATTGACTCGTAGTAATCCTTTTGCGGCCGATGTCATCAATCAAGGAAATTCCAAGCTAGAAGGTATTCGCCGTGTCGGAAAAGAGTATGGTTTTGATCTCAATCAAGTCATGGCCTTCGGTGACTCGGACAATGACCTAGAGATGCTGGCGGGTGTTGGGATGTCAGTCGCTATGGGCAATGGTAGTAGCAGTGTCAAGGAAGTCGCTAAGCATATCACAACCAGCAACCAACAAGATGGGATTCACAAAGCTTTAGAGCATTTTGGTGTTCTGGCTTCAGAAAAAGTCTTTGTCAGCCGTGATTACCATTTTAATAAGGTCAAGACCTTCCACCACATGATGGATGAACGAACTCAGGAAGAGCCACAAGCTTGGGACTTAGAAGGTGCCACCCATAGAGCGGGATTTAAGATAGAAGAATTAGTGGAGTTTGTCCGAGCTGCTAGCTCTTCTGAAGAAGATTTCGAACAGGCAGTTGGACAGCTACACCAAGCGCTGGATAAAGCAGCAGAGAAAGTTGCTAAGAAAACGCCTGCTAAGCAAGATTTGGTAGGGCAAGTAGACGCCTTGATTGACACCCTATACTTCACCTATGGTAGTTTTGTTTTGATGGGGGTGGACCCAGAACGGATTTTTGACATTGTCCATCAAGCAAATATGGGGAAAATGTTCCCTGATGGAAAAGCTCATTTTGATCCAGTGACCCACAAAATCCTAAAACCAGATGACTGGGAAGAAAAATACGCTCCAGAACCAGCTATTAAAAAGGAGATTGAGCGCCAGATAAAGGCCTATGAGCGCCATAAGGAAAGAGAAGATAAAAAATAGGCGATAGCAGAGGAAGCCTGGAATGATATTTTGAGTTCCTAGTTTCAACTACGACATCAATAGTTTATAAAAAAATGAGGTTAGGAGAAAAATCCTAACCTCATTTCTGTTTTTATTACAAAGTTTTATCCTTATCTCTAACGACGAGAAGGTCAACGCTGGTATGGCGTAGGATATATTCTGATGAAGAACCAACTAGCAGACGCTCAAAGGCATTGAGTCCTGTTGCCCCAACTAAAATCAAATCAACCTTTTCTTTGTCTGGAATTGTTTTAGCTAAGAGAGTTTTAGGATTTCCCATCTCAATAACAACTTTAATGTCTGTGAGCCCAGCATCTTTTGCACGTTTTTCGTATTCAGCCATCAAATCGTTGGCCTCGACTTGCAATTCTTCGTAAACTTCGGCATCAAATGTTGAGATGCTTTGAAGAGCACGTGTGTCAATGACATGGGCAATCGTTAGTTTTGCCTGGTTACGTAGTGCTGAATGAACCCCTTTGATGAAAGCCAAGTCAGCTTCCTTAGAACCGTCAACCGCTACCATGATGTTTTCATAACGTTGTGCCATAGCAAAAACCTCCTCATTCTTATTACCTTCATTGTATTCCTTTTCACTAAAAAAGTAAAGTAAAAAACGATAGGAAGAAGATAGATGCTTTTTGACTTTGACTTGGAGTTTGTTATAATAAAAATAGAAGAGGTAAGAGGAAGAGATATGACAAAAATCGCAGTATTATCGGATATACATGGCAATACGACAGCCTTGGAGGCTGTTCTGACAGATGCGCAGAAGGCGGAGGTTGATGAGTATTGGCTCTTAGGAGATATACTCATGCCTGGAACAGGACGAAAAAATATTCTCCAGACTTTGGAGACTTTACCCATCACTCTTAGAATTTTAGGGAATTGGGAGGAGAGCTTGTGGCGCGCCTGCCATCGTCAGTTAGATGAAACCAGACCCAGTCATCGTTATCTCTTGCGCCAATGTCAGTATATTATGGAAGAGCTCAGCATCGAGGAAATTGAGGCACTGCAGAACTATCCCTTGCAAGTGCACCGCCAGTTTGGAGATTTGAAGCTAGGGATTAGCCACCACTTGCCTGATAAAAATTGGGGACGAGAGCTGATTCATCTTGGAAAGCAAGAGGACTTTGATCGCCTTGTCACCAATCCAGACTGCGATATTGCCATTTATGGTCATATCCATCAACAGTTTCTTCGGTATGGTAGTGGTGGCCAGCTTATCCTGAATCCAGGTTCCATTGGTCAACCCTTCTTTTTATCTGAAAATTTACGCAAGGACTTACGTGCTCAGTACATGATTTTAGAGTTTGATGAAAAAGGCTTGAAAGATGTCGATTTCCGTCGGGTTGATTATGATATTGATGCAGAATTACAACTAGCCAAAGAGTTACAATTACCCTACTACCAAGTTTATTATGAAAGCTTGGTTAATGGGATTCACCATACCCATAATCAGGAACTACTTCATGAAATTGCCCAAAGTCAAGGTCATGATGCAGAACTAGATGACTGGTTAAGTGGTAACTCTTGACATTACAACTACAAGAGATATAATAAATATAAGTAAAAAACGAACTAGTCTAATAGAAAAAGGAGAACCTTATGCAAATTTCAAGTCGATTTACCATCGCGACCCATATGTTGATTATCATAGCCTTGAAAGGGAAAGAAAGTAAGGTGACTAGTGATTTTCTTGCTAGTAGCGTTGGAGTCAATCCTGTCATTATCCGTAAGACCTTATCTCAACTGAAAAAGGCAGAGTTGATCTCAGTTGCGCGTGGAACTGGTGGAGCAGAGATTATCAAAGACCTAGAGGATATCAGTCTTTTAGATGTTTACCAAGCAGTTGAATGTCTAGGAAAGACAGGTCAACTCTTTAGTTTTCATGACAATCCAAATCCAGCCTGCCCAGTTGGTGCAAATATCCATGGGGTTTTAGATGAAAAATTACAAAAGATTCAGCTAGCTATGGAGCAGGAACTGAGTCAAACCAGTCTTGCCCAAGTAGTAGCAGATGCAGAAGCAAGGATAGAGAAATAGAAACTATACAAGTAGCAGAAAGAGTCTTTTCGGTTTAAAGCACTGAATTCCTTTTTTAAAAAATCAAAATAGTAAAAAGATAAGAGACCAGAACTCCAATTATTGGAGTTCCGGTCTCTTATCTTTTATAGGTTATAGAAATTGTTCTCTAAGATTCGGATGATTAAGCGACTCTAATTTTCAATATTTTTTTAAAGATCACCAAGCGAAATAGTGTTCAGTTCGTTAATAACTTGAAGCTGGGCCATACGTCCGATATTGATTAGTTTTGGATGCTCTAAGCCTTCGACATCAAAGTTGGTCAAAATGGCATCATATCCAGCCTCCATAATCTCATCAACATTCAATGTAGCCTTGTCCCAAGTTTCAAACTGGATATTTTTAGAAGTGTAGTATTTATATAGAGAGATAAGGGCGCGTGGATGTGCGAAGTCAAACTCACTTAACACAAGGACACGGACTTTATTCTGAGATTCTAATAATTGCTCCATCAAATCTGTAGCGTGGGTCAAGAGGGTGTAAACCAGATGGACGACAGCATGCGCCTGTTCTTTCTGTCCCAAGCTAGACTTATAACGCATCATTTCGAAAACAGCTGCTTCGTAAAATTCAGGGAAGAATTTCTTGATTTTATGAAGCGTATAGGATTTATTATGAGAAATGATGGATTCTGAGTTGATCTCTTGACGTTCAAGAAGAGCGGTATTATGTAAGTGCCAAACTAGCTCGTCAGTATTTGTAAAGTGAATCCCGAATTCACGAGTCAAGTTATCGAGGACATCTCGAGCAGCGTGGTAAGAGTGATCAACCTGTTTGTCTTCTGAACGGGCAGCTAGAAATTCTTCAACAGTAAAGAAGATTCCTTTTTGAGTATATGAATCAAAGATTTGTTCTAAGGTATGACGGTTAACCTCGATATTCAGACGCTTAGCCAATGGTTCGAGTTGATCTTGGAACTCCGACAGTTGATCATATAAAGGAAGATCATTTGTAGAATCACTCGTTGTTTGGATGGTGGCACCAATCTTAAATCGGTGCAAATTAACAGCTATTTGTGTTTCTAGCTGCAACAAGTTAGCATAGTTGGCAGGAAATCCTGTCATTTTAAGAAAGAAAGCAACAAATTCTTCAATGTCTTTCTTAGAATCAGTAAATGGCCATTTGAAGTAACCATAGGCTTCATGGAAATACTGGGCGAAGAAGAAGCGGCTGTCCTTTTCGTCTCCAATGATAGAGATTGGAGTGACTTTGAGTTTGAAGCGGTATTTATTTTGTAAGGTATGATTAATCTCAGCTACTTTTTTGCGAAGTGCAGGTAGTGAGACATCAAGGTTTTGAGCTAAGTGTTCATAGGTAAATGGTTCTTCTAATAAAAAGAATGCTCTCAAAACTTGGAAGTTAGAAGAATCTTGTAAAATGTGGCGGTAAATTCGTTCAATACCCAAGTTTTTAGGGTTGGCCAGTCTGATACCAGCTGTTGAAGATTGGATTTCGAAGCAAGAGAGGACTTCTCGCATCTCCTTGATATCGCTTTTAATGATACGGGTGTTGATATCTAGGTCTTCTGCTAGGGGATCTAGGTGGATCCAGTCTGGATTTTCAAATAAATATTCTAAAATTCTTAATTGCCTTTGTTCTTTTTGAGTCAATAGGGCTCTCATAAATCGTTCCTCCTGTAATAAAATTGATTATAACAAACAAAAATCATATTTTTTAGATGTTAGTTATTATATCACAAGTAAATCAAAAAAAACAAAGAATTTGCCTGCATTTATTATATTGTATTTTAGTAAAAAATCATTGGCTTAGAATTTTTTTGTATCGAAAAAAATTTTTAAATATATAGTTTAAAATAATTGACTAAAACAAAGCTATGTTTTATAATTTAAATTGTATGTTAAAGACATGCTATAATTTTTAAAATTAGGAGAAAAGATTCATGTATTTTAATCGAAAAAATGCAGAACAAAAGAATTGGCGTATGATCAAAAAAGGAAAACATTTCCTTTTCGGTTGTTCGCTTGTTTTTGCGGTTGGGGCAGCGTTAGTAGCTCCATCAGTCAAAGCAGATGCAGTAGAAGCTAAGCCAGAAGCTAGCTCTACAGCAGAGGGGGTTAAGCCAGCAGCAGCTGAAGAGAAAACAACTTATGCAGCACCAGCTGTAGAAGTAGCTCCAGCAGCAGTGGTTGAAGAAAAAGTTAAAACTACTCAAAATTCTAAAGAAGAACCAGTAGTAGCGGCTGAAAAAGCTAAGGAAGCAGATAGCATCCAAGCTCCAGAGGTGACTGTGGTGTACGATCCATCAGCACTTACTAATGAAGAAAAAGCCAAAGTTGTAGCAGCTGTTAAGGCAGCAAACCCTACAGCGACTGATGTTCAAGTTCAAGCAGACGGATCAGTAGTTGTGACTTTTGCAGATGGTTCAAGTGCAAATTTGACAGCAGCTCAAACAGTTAAAGATGGTTCTCAAGTAGCTAAATCACGTAGAACACGTGCGGCAGTAGCGGCTCCAGAAATTACTTCAGATCTTAAAGGAAAAGGAAGTTCTGCAACGGATGTCACTGTTAAAGCACCAGTAGGCTCAACTGTTAAACTCTACAATAATGATGGTGTTGTTATCGGTCAAGCAGTAGCAGATGCTCAAGGTGTAGCGACCATTACTCCGACAAACAGTCTTCCTGTAGGTGAAATTACAGCGACAGCTACACCAGTAGGTGAAAGTGAGTCTCCTAAGAGCACTCCTGTCACAGCGACTCGTGCAGAAAAAACTTCAGCAGGAGGTGGTGTTTCAAAAGGGAACGATAGTCATAATACCCAACTACTCGTTACCAAATCACACATCACTGTTTATCCAGGTGAGTCTGTTAAGATTGGTGTTACAGCAGTATCTAAAGAGATGGAAACCTTTTGGGTTCCTAATAATCCAACAGCTGTCAAGGGTTTGAAACCTACAGGTGTTTACTTAGAAACAGCTGGAACAGAGACCTATACAAGACGTAATAACGGATACGGAGGTACTGTTGCTTGGGACCAACCAGCAGGTGATACTGTTGTGACCTTCGCAGTTAGAAGTAAGAATAATGCACTTGTAACGAGAGACCTTAGAGTTACCGTTTTGGAACTTACTAAGAAGCTTGATGCTGTTCCAGGTGAAAAAGTAGAAGTTGCTGATCTTAACAATGTTTCTGAAAACGAGAAAAATAAAATTATCGCAGCAACTAAAAAAGCAAATGCAAGTTTCCCTCCAGGTACTTTATATAATGTTGATCAAAGAGGAAATCTTGTCATTACTTATCCTGATAAATCAACAGATAAGATTGACGCTTCATACCTAGTTACTCCATCAAATAAGCCAGCGGATACTAATAAGCCAGCGGATACTAATAAGCCAGCAGGCCAAGCGCCAGAGATCACTTCAGATCTATCAGGTAAAGCAAGTACGCCAGCTGATGTGACAGTTAAAGCAGAACCTGGTTCTACAGTGAAGCTTTACAATAATGACGGAGTTGTGATCGGCGAAGCAGTAGCAAACAATCAAGGTGTTGCTACTATCTCTCCAATAAATAGTCTTCCAGAAGGACAAATTACAGCGACTTCAACACCAGTAGGTGGAAGTGAGTCAGCTAAGAGTGCACCGATTACGGTTACAAAATCACCAATTACCTATGTAGGTGGGGGAGTTAGTGGAGATAGCTACACTCAACTTTTGGTTACCGAGTCACATCTTACAGTTTACCCGGGTGATCCTGTCAATGTAACAATTCAAGCAGCAGGATCACCGTCAGTTGAAAAATTTTGGATTCCTAATAATCCTTATTTGGCAAAAGGACTAGCATATACGAATGATCGTAATGGTGGTTTCCTGGATACAGCTGGCTCATCAACTTATAGACAGCGTAAGGCATACTATAGTGGTAATGTTGATATGACGCAGCCTGCAGGTAGTTCTACTGCTACCTATGCTGTTAAAAATAAAAATGGGAAAGTAGTAACGAGAAATCTTACGATTACAGTGCTTGAGACTTCTAAAAAGTACACACCAGCTGTTGTCGCTAATAAGATCGAAGTTGCTGATCCTAACAATGTAAGTGCCCCTGAGAAGGCAGCTATTGAGAAAGCAGTTGGAGATGCGAATCCTACGCTTCCACAAGGAACAACATTCGTTGCGGATGAAAAGGGTAATGTTACAATTACTTATCCTGATAAATCCGTAGATAAGATTGCGGCTGCATACTTAGTTACACCAGTGGCTAAGGAAGCAGACAAATACACACCAACTGCTAAGGCACAAACAGTTGCTCCAGGTTCAACACCAGACGCTAAAAACTCAATCGACAATACAGGTGAACTTCCAAGTGGTACTACCTTTGCTTATAAGACACCAGTAGATACAGCAACCAAAGGTGAAAAAGACGCGATAGTAGTAGTTACTTATCCCGATAAGTCAACTGATGAAGTTCCAGTTAAAGTAACTGTAAAAGATCCACGTAGCGATGCAGATAAGAACGATCCAAAAGCTAAAGCTCAAGACATTTACAAGGGTTCAACACCAGACGCTGAAGGCTCAATCGACAATGCTGGTGAACTTCCATATGGTACTAGCTTTGCTTATAAGACACCAGTAGATACAGAAACACCAGGTGAAAAAGACGCGACAGTAGTTGTAACATACCCAGACGGATCTAAAGATGAAGTTCCAGTTAAGGTGACTGTAGAAGATCCAGATAAGACATCTGATGCAGAAAACAACACTCCAACAGCTAAAGATCAAACTGTTAAAGTTGGTGAGGAACCAAAAGCAGAAGCTTCAATCGGAAACTTTGACAAACTACCTAAGGGAACAACCTTCGAGTACAAGACACCAGTCGATACAGCAACACCAGGTGAAAAAGACGCGATAGTAGTAGTTACTTACCCAGATACGTTAACTTATGAAGTACCAGTTAAAGTAACTGTTAAAGATCC
>NZ_KV804215.1:0-481 GCF_001811305.1 Streptococcus sp. HMSC056C01 | reverse complement strand
AAGTAACACTTCCAGATGGCACTAAAGCAACAGCCACAGCTGACCAAGATGGCAACTTCAGCGTTCCAGTTAGCGGCTTGGAAGAAGGTCAAACAGTCTCTGTTACAGCGAAAGACGCTTCAAACAATACATCAACTCCAACTACAGCAACTGTAGCGAAAGCTGATGATAAGACAGCACCAGATGCCCCAGTTGTGAACCCAGTTAAAGAAGGTGATAAGGCTGTTACAGGTACAGCAGAACCAGGATCAATCGTTGAAATCACTCTTCCAAATAGTGAAACAGTTACTGTTGCTACAAATGAAGCTGGTATCTTCTATCTTCCAGTTATGGGCTTGAAAGCTGGAGATAAAGTGACTGCCGTAGCAAAAGATGCATCAGGAAATGCATCAACTCCAACAGAGAAAACAGTTGGTAAACGTGATGTTAAGGATGCTGACAGTATTAAAGCTCCATCAACTAAGACACCAGTTAAAGATAC
>NZ_KV804214.1:136315-144965 GCF_001811305.1 Streptococcus sp. HMSC056C01 | reverse complement strand
TAGATTATACAATTTTTCAAACACATATAAAAACTTTCTTAAAATCATTTTAAATTACAAAAGAGAGAATCACACTCTGATTCTCTCTTTTACTATGTTAAGTATCAACTACAGTTTAACATTAGCCTTCATTACTTAACCCATTCACCGTTATAGTTTACGTAATAACCACCCACTGTGGTATTAACAGCTAAAGCACCTGAATCATAGGCATAGTACCATTTACCATTTACTTGGAACCAGCCTGTCTTCATATCTCCATTACTTGCATTTAGGTAGTACCAAGTTGAACCATCTTTCATCCAACCAGTAGACATTGCACCTGATGAACGAAGGTAGTACCAACTGTTGCCAACATAAGCCCAACCTGTCTTCATATCACCATTTTGAGCATCTAGATAATACCAAGTTGAACCATCTTTCACCCAACCTGTTGCCATAGCACCTGATGAACGGAGATAGTACCAGTTATTACCTAGATATTGCCATCCTGTTTGCATTGCAGCAGTTGTTGGATCGAGGTAGTACCAAGCTGAACCATCATTTATCCAACCTGCACGTCTTTCACCACCAATAAAGTTTTCTCCATTAATTTCAGTTTTAGCTAGATAATACCAATTAGACTGATCATAAAGCCAACCTGTCTCTAAAGAATGATTCTGATTAAAGTAATAGTTCGTGTAATAACGCTTCTCTTCTTTGTCTTCACGTTTTTCCCCGTACTTTCTTCCAACACTGTCTTTAGTTTTAATCTCTAATGCTTTCCAATCAACAAACTCTTGTAGCACTCCATTCTGATCGAAGTAGTACCACTCTGACTTTGGAAAACCTTCTAATCTGATACCATTTGGGTAAGGACCAATTGTACTACCTTTAGATGGAAACGGGATATATTGCCAGCCGACAACCATCTCTCCAGATAGAGAATCAAAATAATAGTACTTACCATCAATCACTCGCCAGTAGGTTTCTTTAAGATCACCCTTTTTGTAGTAAGTTCTTCCGTTTTCTTGGACAAACTGCCATCCTTCAGAATCATCTGCAAATACTGTATTGGTAGCTAGCAAACCAAAGAAAATTGCTGTTAGTCCAACTTGCATAGTTTTTTTCAAAAGTTTCATTTATATATACCTCCAATATTAAATCAACTCACCAGATGAAGCGAAATTATAAACTTTACCATCGATAGTTTGGCTACCTGTAACCATTGATCCACTTGAATTGAGATAATACCAGTTTCCTCCTACTTTTATCCAACCTGTTTTCATGTCTCCATTAGTAGGATCTAGATAGTACCATGTTGAACCATCTTTATACCAACCAGTCTTCATATCACCATTTTTATTATCTAAGTAATACCATCTGCCTCGTACATATTTCCAACCTGTTACCATCGAACCAGAGGATTCAAGGTAATACCATTTTCCGTTTACTTTTTGCCAATCTGTAAGCATCTTACCTGAAGCATCTAGATAGTACCAAGTATCATTTATTTTCTGCCAACCTGTTTGTTTCGTACTATTCTTATAGTAATACCACGTACCACTAATCAATTTCCAACCATCAATAGAATGTCCCTCAAGGATGGAATAAATAAAGGATAGGTTTTGTTCATTTAATTTTACTGCCAAATTAACAATATCTGATCCTCTTGATTCAGTTCCTATGTGTACACCTACGACACGATGTGAAGCATCATAGACAGCAGCACCACTAGCACCACCATATGTATCTACATTATAATATAAAAAGTCCCCTGTATCACGTATTACATTTCTAGTATCTGTATACATCTGTACAGCTTCAGAAAGCGCTGAATAACCTGTAACAGTTACATTCAAACCAGAAAGATTTGTGGATAAAGATGAGAGACCAAGTGTCCCTGTTTTAGTCCCAATAGGCTCTTCTAAAACTAATAACGCTAAATCATTCTTTGAATGCCTACCTGGATTGTCTGACACATAATTTTTTAGATAGTAATATTTCTTTACTTTTACTGTACCAAATGGAGCTTTATTGGGTGTAGCAGCAGGAGTAACATATAATTCTTCAGCATCTTTTCCAAACTCATGTTTATAGATATTATGAGCTGCAGTAATAAGAATATTGTCCTTTATAAAATTAGCACTCCCCCTATAAGTTTTGTTTTTACCATCTTCTACACCATGAAATACAGACTCTACATAGACTGATGTAGAATAAGGATATTGTAAAGTATTCTCAATCGAAACTTAGTCGTTACTCCCAATAATTGCTTCCGGCTGACTTGTAAAAAATTGACCGTAAGTCGGTGAAATATCTGGAAGTGAATAACTACTTGGTTCTGGACTTTCTTGTAAAGTTTCACTTACCTCATATTCTTCACCTGTATTAGTAATAACAGTCAAAGCAGATACTGTCGACAACTGGCTAGCCAATAAAGTACTCGCAATAATTGAAATACCCAATTTTTTATAAAAATTTTTCTTCATTATTTTTATCCTCCTAATGTGATTATAGCATACTATCCTAATCTTTTCAATATATCAACCGATAAAATTACGGTATCTTCTCATTGGTCTTGTATACTATTGTATCTATCAGGAAAATACACTTCAAATTTATTTAATATATATAAAATAGACCATTCCAGAATCTACTTTAATCTATATTAATTTTGATCACAGTTTTTCTTCTTAGTGATGTATATCTTTTTTATTTTGATATTACCTTTTATTTTTAATTCCTTTTTTATTCCAAAATTACAGTTGCGCTGAGTTCATAATTGCAATAAATATCTAATTCATTTTCAGAATTACCACTAAACACTCCTCCACCTTTTTTACTAAAGATAAACTTAACAAAATAAACTTCTAAATCACCTTCATACTCCACTTCAACTTCAAAATTAGAACCTGCTTCTATATCTTCTACCTGATCAAAATAATCATTAAGGAAATCTCTTGCAAAATAATTTAGTTTAGGTTTCAAAAATTGTGGTACTGAATTATAATACATTACTTTCTTTATGTCCATATGTTATTTCCTTCTAATCTTCTTTAATTTTACAATAATTTCAAATACAAAGCATAAATAGGAAAATCTATATATCTTTCTTTCGTCTCATTATCCAGTTTATTCCAAAACAAGTCAGCTTGTGGTTTTGATTTTAATAAAACTGATGAGCCAAAACAAAGTTCATAGTTATCATTACTATTTACTAAAATGTTGCTCAGAATCTCCATTTCTTTGCTGTTTAATTTACGAACTCTAGATTTTATTTGAAGGTCATTTATTATAGCCATCTCACAATTTTTGGAGTATTTTAAGTTCCAGTCAGAAAGACATTGTGCCCAATTAAGCAATAACTCACTTCTAGAAACATCTTCTGCCTTATCAGCAGCCACAACTATTTTTATAATAGTGTTGTTAGTTCCTTCATATTTCAATTGATTATCAACTAATATTTGGTAAGAGGCAATAACCGAATCAAAATCACAATTATCTATTTTTAACCAGTCATTTGGTTCTAAAACTTCAAAGATTGAAATGTAGGACGAATCTTCACCTTCACCTCTCCTACACCAAGGAATTTCAGTAAAAATGTCTATCATAGTTCCAATATTATCTGTCTCAAAGTCATATAAGGTAATAATGTGGATATTAGCAATTCTTAGGTGAAGTAATTTTGATTCATTATAATTTAAGGCAACTTTCTTCTTTAGAATAAGGCCTAAATTGAGAATATTTAGATTTCTTAGAGATTGTTTATCAAAGTAAGTTAGATCAACCTCTTTTTGTATCCCCATATTTTCCATGAAGTTTGAAATCTGTACCAATTCCTTTATCTCAGTCTCTAAATCACGTGAAGTAATATCCAATATTGACTGTTCATCTAGTTCTATTGTATTACCATTGAGCTTGTAATATCCGAATTTTCCTAGTTCTTGAAGTGCCTGAGTGCACTTTATGGCTTTTGATAACATATTAGGTCTTGTGTAGTTAAATGTGAATTGTTTCTTCTTAACATCAAATGACATTTTAAAACCTTCACCAAAATGGAGTTGTACACTCCCATCAGGGAATCTATGCCTTTTTACATTTTGAAAAATAGTATTCCCGATTGTAATAATTAGATCTGTTTCCTCGTAAGTTTCGACAACCTTTATTGTATTTTCAAGTGGTACTTCAATACCAGTTAAAGGATCTTTATAATAAATGAAGAGATCATTCTCTTCCTGATAGTTAAAGATCTCTCCTTTTTCTTGACCATAATAATAGAATTTAAGGTTACTATCATCAGAGATATCTTCAACTGAAATACCATCAACATTTATGAAGCTATATTGCTTACGACTATTTGTTATAAAATCGACTAGCATAGGGTACAGTTTTTGTTCGTCTAATTCATGAATCTGTACAGAAAGTTTCTTATTGCTTGTTGTTTTATTTTTAAAATTACTTTTTTTAATTAGCTTCTTTATAGAAAGAGGAGGTAATGATTTATAGTAGATATTTCTTAAATCACCATCCTCGCTTAACCAAACTACGAATAAAACTACACCACCATTTTTTGAATATAATTCTAAATCACTTATGTCCAACGAGAAGGATTTCAATTTATTCTTCTGTTGCCTTGTAGCTTTAATTTGAACAGGCACTTTACCAAATATTTCACTTCTTTTCTCACTAGAAGTTTTAAGAACATGAATCTCACCATCCCAGACTGGAGTTTTATCATTACTATCAAAATAAGTCTGAAGTAAACTATGTCTATTTATGAATGTTGTCAGATATGAAACACCTAATGTCTCAATTTGTCTATTATTTGCCAAATTCTAACCTCGATAAATAACTATCTCTCTATATATTACATTATACCATTAACAAAGAAAAACATATAGCATACCACCGCTATTTTGCTTAAACTGAAAATATAAAAATCACAACTATACTATAAAATTTCCTTTTATAAATTAAATATCCTTATCTAAGTTCACAAGAGAAAATGTGCACTTAATGCGAAAATTCAAGACTAAAAAATCATTATACAAATCAAACTACTAAAAATGAATTTATGGTATACTAGTGATAATAAATAGTTATCGGTAGGAGAATATTTATGTACTATGGACGCAACAATGAAATAGAACAGCTAAAACACCATTTTAAGTATTCTAGCAATGATAAAAATAGTTTATTCATTATAAATGGTTTTAGTGGCAGTGGCAAGACTGAATTAGTTAAAGAAGTTAGCCAACAAATATATAGAAATAATAAAGAAATTTTTATTTTATATGTTGATGTTGCAAATGATGGATTTGAAAGTAATAAATTTTTTGAAAATTTATTAAAAGGAGCTTATATAGCTACTCAATTCAGGAGAAATCTTTGTTTATCTATACCACATAAATATTCGTTCTCAAATTATTTAAGAAAACAAAAACTAACCAACTTAACATTGAAGCATAGTTTTAAACTTATCAAATCACTAATTTCATTAAACGTTCCGTATAAGAAAATTATTGACTATCCTTGGGAGGAAGTTATTTCTGAAATAAAAGAAGAAATTTTCGAAAGTGATCTATATTTACGTTACTTCTATAATATTTCAAAAAAAATCAGAGTTAACATAATTATTGATAATTATCAATTTTTACCTGATAATATAAAAATAAAATTTGAAGATGATTTCAACACACTTCAAAAAGGAATTTCTTTGACCATAATACATCGAACTGATGAAGCTGTCAGTTTAGTTGATAAATTAGATAAATTAGATACATTAGATAATTATACTTCTAATGTATTAAATTTATCTTATCTGACAGAAGAAGAGTGTAAATTATTAATAAATAATCAGATTGATTTTCTAGATAATACCATGTTAAATCAAATTTGGCAGTTAACTAAAGGAAATTATAAAGAAATTGAATTAATTATTAATAAACTGGCAGACAACCCTAATTCAGAACTACTTAGTATTTCTGACATTTATAATAAACTTTCAGACACTCAAAAAAATATTCTGATTATATCATCAATTTTTCCAGCTGGAATGAGTAAAGAAATAGTTTTTAACTACATAAAATCTATTATAGAGGACACAACTGAAGTATCGAATTCGTTAAATGCTCTTATTAATGCAGGCTTTGTATACATTAATGGAGATACAAATGATAAGATAAAAATATCACATGAATCAATTGTTAATAGTATATTAAATCAAACTACTGATTCTGATCTTAAATTAGTTACAGAGAATCTTAAAATATATTTAGAACAGACTATCTTATCCATAGGAATAGGTGGTGAATTAGCTTACTTAATTCACTGCTTAATACATATCAGTAGTCTTGAAGAGTTAAGACAAAATATAGAATACATAAAAAAATTACTCGAAATAGAATATAGAAAAAATTCTTATTTTTATATCGTATCTTTGAGTAAAAAGATATTTAATTTAATAGAATTATTACCAGAGAAATATATACATTATATTTTGAATTCACATCAATGGACTTCAAATTTTAATGATGGTTTAACAATTCTTAGAAATCTTAAAGTTGAGTATTATTCGGAAAATATAAATTTATATTATCCTAGATTTTTAATTCAACTATATGAATTTAATGAAGCGTTAAATTTACTAGAAAAATTAGAAAACAACTCAGGAAATTTGCTCTATAAATTAAACGCTTATGGACATCTAGGTAAAGATAAAGAAGCAATAAAACTTCTTAATGAAACTCTTAATGCAGTAGAAAAAGATGATTTTTATTATATTATTTTACGAAATTCTGCCCATTATTTTCCAATTGAACAAGCTACTAAAAATCTCAAATTAGCATTAGAGTATTTTCAAGTGAATGAGCAGTATATTCCTGTTGCAACTGTATATAATAATTTAGGAGTTATTTATACATGGAATAGAGAATATGATTTAGCTTTAGAAAATCTCAACAAAGCAGAAAAAATACTAAAAAAATATGATTCAAATGAAATTTTTGAATCATATTGTAATAAATCAGTTTTATTTCTAATGAAGAAAGATTATCAACAATCTCTAGAATATATCAATAAATCACTTCAAATGTGTCCTAGATCTTTAACTTTAGATGTTCGTATGCTTAAACTAAATAAATTAGTTGTTGAATTGGTGTCTGAAAATATTTCTCTTATAGATTTTCAGAATTCTTTAAGATACTTTGAGTCAGAAATTCCACTAATAGATGATCCTTGGTATAAATTTCAAGTTGTATACAATCTAAAACAAATTAGTGATATTCCTTCTGTTTATGATCAATCATATATTGAAAATTATAAGGATGGATTAACTAAATACTATATACTAATTCCATATAAAAATTATAATTTTTGTCTTGGTCTATCTCCTAATTGGAGATATTAATCTTTTTGTGATATTTGCTAATGAGTTCAGAGTGTATAGAGTAGTTGAATTGTTTATATTTTAGTAAATTAGCTACTAGTTCAGCTAATTTCTGTATATCAGGCTCTGTGTATCCTAAATTTGTAATACCAACTGTTCCTAACCTAATTCCTGAAGTAGTCATTGGACCATATATATCATTCGGAATTTGATTACGATTAACCAATATTCTATGCTCGAAAAGTAACTCTTCTGCTTCTTTACCATTAAAGTTTAGATTTGATAAGTTGATTAAAACAACATGAGTTTTTGACTGTTTATAGATGACATCGATTCCATAGCTAGTTAAGCAATCTATTAACAGTTGAGTATTTTTAAGGACTTCTTTAGCATAACTTTGAATATCTATTGACAATAATTTAATTAAACATATACATTTAGCAAATAATGCAGATTGTGTCGGACCCCCTTGAGTTCTAGGAAAAATAGAATAACTTATTTCTCTTTCAAAAGAGCTACGATAAACTAGCACACCTCCTTGAGGTCCACGTAAACACTTATCCATTGTAAAAGTAGCAAAATCTACAAAAGGGAAAATTGCCTGATGAATATCTGCCATAATATACAAGACACTATGGCAGATATCTGCCAATATGAGAGTGTCAGGACTAGTTTCTTTAACCGTCTTATAAATTTTTTTATAATTAAACTCATTTCCATACGATGAAGCACCGACAACAAGTAATTTGGGTTTATATAGCTCTAATAATTCCCTTAGCTCAATAAAATCTACTTTTAAATTATTATCTAAATGATAATATATAACCTTACCTCTACCTGTGTAAGTGTGTGAAATATGTCCCCCGTCTTTTGGTGATAATGATAGAATAAAATCATCTCTTTCTAAAACTCCATTATAAACAATTTGATTAGCCTGAGTTCCAGAATTTGGTTGTAAACTAACTCGATAATCATTGGACCTTATATTAAAGAGTTTGCAACACAATTCCTCAGCGTATAATTCAATATCATCTAATGAAGTACAATGAGGAAAATAACGTTTTTCAACAACGCCTTCAGTTGGAAGTGTAGAAAGTGGAAAGCTTTGTATTTTTAATACTTCGTTGAATGGATAGCTAATACAAGCAGCAAGATTTATGATACTATTTTGATCTTGATTATATGATTCAAGAATTTTATTCAATCTCTGATAAATTTTTCCTTCAAACTTATTAGTTATATACACTTATTTCTCCTATCGATAACTATTTATTATCACTA
>NZ_KV804214.1:135502-136215 GCF_001811305.1 Streptococcus sp. HMSC056C01 | reverse complement strand
TTTCTACTTACTTAGATTATTGCAAAACTCATAAACGTTTGAGTTCACATACGATTCGAGCTTATAAAAATGATCTTATGCAATTTTATAACTCAAACTATGATAATGTCGAATCCTATATCGAACACTTGACACAATCTAACATAAAAACGAATACATTAAGAAGAAAAATTGCTTGTATGAAGGTGTTTTATAATTATCTAAAATACCAGAACATAATTGAAGAGAATCCCTTCAATCAATTGCGCTTTCAATTTAGAACTGAAAAAATATTGCCTAAAACGATTCCGTATAATATTTTGAAAAATATTTTTTTATATTTAGAGCAGAGAGTAATTATTTCTAAAACTGACTTTCAAAAACAAAAAGCTGAAAGAAATCTATTAATCATTTCTCTTTTACTTTCGACGGGTATCAGAATTTCTGAACTTTGTCACATTCATCTCAAAGATATTAATCTTTCCAATAAGACACTTCATATTATAGGGAAGGGGAAGAAAGAACGTATCATATTTTTAGGAGACCAAACAACATTTAATTTATTAGAAATATATATAAATAAAATAGGGAAGGAATCCAATGGTTTTCTATTTCCAGGGAAACATTCGCCAAAACCATTGTCAGAGCAAAGTGTACGTTTAATTTTAAAGAGAATCGTTGAACAAAATAACTTATCTAGAACTATTACACCACATATGTTTAGACATAGCTTT
>NZ_KV804214.1:133762-135402 GCF_001811305.1 Streptococcus sp. HMSC056C01 | reverse complement strand
AAAACAAAAAGAAATACTTAGTTCTTTTAATCCTATATCAGCGATTCATTCTGAAAGCGAGTAAGAGACATCCTCAAAGTCTACAGTTCACTTCATATAAAATTAATTTTTGTAGTTCAACCTTAATTAATAGATTTTATACTCAACAAAAACAAAAGCATACAAAACTTCACTTTGAACCAGCATTTATACTATATTCCGTATTAAGCACTTCTGTAATTGTTTTTCTAAAATACAATCTTAAAACATCCTCAAATAAAACAAAAAAAGTTTTGTCAAAAACGATTCCTGGATAAAATGAAGTAAATCTTCCCACAATAAAAGGCATATAGTATCAAGTTATTTTCAACATCTGATACTATGCCTTTTTCTTATTTTTAAGACTCTTTACCTAGCATTTCACTTACTAGTAAGGGTCACAATAAGTTTAATCTTTGTAAGCAGATTGTTAGCAATAGAGAAAAAAACTCCAAATTTCTAATCTACTTTATTCTATATTCATTAACTAAAAAAGAAAATCTACCTTCTCAGTAGATTTTCTCTGTTTAAAATTTATTTCCAAGCACCACTGGCATCTACATAATAGCCATCTGGTGTGCGTGTATTGCTAAGCATATTACCAGATGAAGCCAGATAGTACCACTTACCACTATCTTTTACCCAACCTGTTGCCATTGAACCTGAGTTCTTTAGATAATACCAAGAGCCACTATCTTTTACCCAGCCTGTCGCCATTGAACCTGAATCTTTTAGGTAATACCAAGAGCCGTTATCTTTGACCCAACCTGTTGCCATTGAACCTGAGTCTTCTAGATAATACCAAGAGCCACCATTTTTAAGCCAACCTGTTGCCATTGAACCTGAGTCTTTTAGGTAATACCAAGAGCCGTTATCATATAACCAATCAGCTGAAATCATAGCTCCTGATGATTTAAAGGCATACCAGCTACCACCTTGGTATAGCCATGTTTGATTAAACATAACCCCTTCATCATCCATAAAGTACCATGTTCCCTGATCATTGATCCAAGCATCTTTAACTAGTTGACCTTGTTTTTGATAGTACCAGGTTTCACCGTGATTATTTTTTACCTTTAGCCAGCTTTCTGCTTTTACAATCGGATAAAGTTCTCGGAAAGCTCCCTCACCCTTATAGGAATGACTGATAGAACCTGGTTTTACAAGTTTCATACCACCATATTCGTCTGCCCAAGCATAGACTTTTTGACCATTGACAGTTTCTGGTAAGGTAGCAGTGTAAGTCTTGGTTTGATAGTCCCATTTGGTATCAAGATAGGTGTATTGATCATTTGATTCTTTAATATGGTAGTAGCCTCTCTTTCCACCGTCATGATATACATCATCAACCACTTTAGTGGACCAGGTCTTTACTTCATTTCCGCTCTTGGCCTCTACCTTGATATCTCCTCTATAGCCATATGGAACATAGAAATTCAGATAACGTCCTTCTTCACCAATATTGGATCTATCCACTTCTTGAGCTAGGAAATTGACAGTCTGGTCTTGACCATCTAAAGTAACTTTCCACTCGATTTTCTCAGTTGTTGGCAAATCCAATGCTTTGATATCTATGTCATGTCCATTGTCAAATCGAAGAATTTTGCCATCTTGATATTGAA
>NZ_KV804214.1:73419-133662 GCF_001811305.1 Streptococcus sp. HMSC056C01 | reverse complement strand
TTTTGCCATCTTGATATTGAACACCACCCTTAATACGCCATACCTCTTGTAGTTCAAAAGCTTTGGCAGATTGAGGGAGAGCCAGCATAGCTAAACCTGCTAAAGACAAACTAAATAGTGTGATTTTTTGTGATATTTTCATTTTATGAACTCCTTATTTTTTGAATAAAACAAATTGACTGTTTTCTGGATAAACTGATACATGTTGCTCTTCGTGAATTTGTGATGCAGCTTGAAGGACTAGAGGATAAGAGTATTGATACAGTTCCTCTAAAGTGATTTTTCCGTTAGTATTCGTGTCTGCCATAGGCGAAATAATTCTATTTTGAAGTGGATCCCAACCTGTACCCATTGCCCAGTATCTGGTGGCAAGACTACCTACTCCGACTAAACTATACGATTCTTCACCCATACAAGAGGCACATAGTACGAGGAATTTAGTATCAAGCATTTCGCCATTCTTGCTTGCTATATCTCCTGTTGAAAATCCTGCCAAAAATGCTTGTTCATCAAATCTTTTTTCAGACTTGGAGGCAACCTTTTTGTTTGGCTTATCTGCATCTATAATTGTTCCTGAATAGCAACAATCCAACATAACAACAAACTTACCTTTGTATTGTTTTAGTATAGATGCCAATTCCCAACCTGAAAATGATGTTTTACCGCTACCAATGGATATCGTCCCATCTTCTCCTCCATGACAGGTAAAGTAAAGATAGTTCACATCACTTTCGCGAGAAGATTCAAACAGTTCTTGCATTTTTGCAATAATCTCGGACTTGGTTCTATCTGGAAAACGAACAACTTCACTAAAGTTTTGGTTACTAAATACCTTTTCCATAGCATTAACATCTTCGATAGGTACTGCTCTCGTTGATGTTTCACCAAGAACTAAAGCCCGACGATTGATATTTTGATTTTCCCCACTATTAGCAAAGAAATAGGTATCATCTCCGATATTGTGCCAACCAACTTGCATATCACCACTACTAGATAAGTAATATTGTTTACCTTCGATAGTCTGTAGACCTGTTTGCATGACACCACTAGTATTTAAATAATACCAGCTACCAGAAACCCAACACCATCCAGTTTTCATAGCACCACTATCATCTAGATAATACCAGTTTCCAGATTCATTAATCCAGTCTGTCTTCATCCAACCTTCACTATCAAAATAGTACCAGGTGCCACCTATTTTTTCCCATCCATTTTTAGTATATGAACCATCAGAATGCTTATACCACCAACGGCTATCAGATTTTATCCAATTTCCACTTGACTTACTATAAGTCGTTTGAGAGGAGGATTCTTGAGCAGAAACTTGATTATTTGCTGGCAAGGAGGCTGCTAAGCTTAGTAAAGCAACTGTTGACAATAAAATTTTTTTCATAATATTATTGTCCTTTCATTTTTAATTTTGTATAATAATATCAAAAATGAAAAAAAGTGTTTTATTTTTTGCAAAAATGGAAGAGGATGAATATGGAAAATTTTGGAGCAGTTTTAAAGGATATTCGTATTTCAAAAAACTTTCGTCTTAAAGATTTATCATGTAATGAAATTAGTGAATCAACTATTTCTCGTTTCGAAAATGGTGTTACAAAATTATCCATTAACCATTTTTATATTCTGTTAAATCGTCTTGGAATATCATTTTCAGAATTTGAAGAATTGGTTCATTGTTATTATTCCAAAAAAGAATGTCTTTTTGATGAATTAGAACATGCTGTAGAGTCTTCAGATATATTTTTACTTCAAGAATTAGTGGAGAAAATAGAGTTAAAAGAAAAGCATGAAAAAAGCATATGCAATTATCACATAAAATTGATTGCTGAGCAACAGATCAACCGTCTTGCAAGCCTTCCTTATAATTCATCTAAATGCAATGAATTAATAAAATATCTTCTTTCTGTAGATACTTGGATGGAGTATGAACTTAAGATTTTCTATAATTCGGTGTTTTTTATGAATACAAAGACCATAAGCTTACTATATAGAATAGTAATCAAGAAAACACGACATTTTTTAAAAACGGATACCGGAACACATAAAGTAATTCCTCTATATTTATTTAACTTAGAAATGTTATTAAAAAATAATTTGTTAGATAGCGCTCAATTTTTTATAGATGATTTAGAAAATTTACTTACTAGACAAAGATATTATTTTGAAAAGAATTATTTGCTCTTTCTAAGAGGTATTTATCTTATAAAAACTAATCAAATAGAGTTAGGTAAAAAAGAATGTTCTAAAGCTATGAGAATATTTAAGGAATATAATGATAGTGACACAATAAATAAATTAAACCAGAGATTTAAGCTCGATCTAACAATTTAATTGTTAAATGATATCGTTTAGAGATATAATTCCTAAAAAATTAGACAAATAATTTATCCATAAGATTTGGTTCTGCATTTCAATGAGCTAAGTCTTTTTTTAATACATTTGTCATTATATAGGTTTTTGTTGATTATTTTTTGTTTTTATTCAGAGGAATAGTAACGATTCTTCCCTTTTTTAACGCTCTCTGTTCCATAACGATCAATTCACCTTGTCACATACCTTAGCCAGAAATATCCATACCAAATCTTTTTGAAAGCTGATTAAAGCTTTGTGCTTGTTTTCTTAATTCATAGAACTAAACTTTAACCTCATTTGTCAATTCCATAATAAAAATAAGGACATTCCAATAAAGGAAGTCCTTTTTAACACTACTATAAACAAAGACATTTTCATGATCCATTTTATTCTATAATCATTGACCAAAATATAATTTTTGGTCAAAATTTGGTCAAAATTTGGTCAAAAAAACAAAAAATACTAATTTATTTTTAAAAATGAATTTGTGATGATTGCCTTTAAATAAACACTTTGAATTTTCTTTGTCTTTCTTTACATTACAAAAAATGCCCCCTGCAGGAATCGAACCTGCAACTACTCCTTAGGAGGGAGTTGTTATATCCATTGAACTAAGGGAGCTAGAGAAAAACTCTGCCGAATGAGCAGAGTTTTTTGGTCGAATTAACGACGGATTTCTTTGATACGAGCTGCTTTACCTTGAAGAGCACGCAAATAGTACAATTTCGCACGACGTACTTTACCGTAACGAACAACTTCGATTTTTTCAACACGTGGAGTGTGGATTGGGAAGATACGTTCAACACCTACACCGTTAGAGATTTTACGAACTGTGTAGTTTTCTGAGATGCCAGCACCTTTACGTGCAATAACGACACCTTCAAAGATCTGAACACGTTCACGGTTACCTTCGACAACTTTCGCGTGTACACGAACAGTGTCACCAGGACGGAATGATGGGATATCAGTACGAAGTTGACCTTCTGTCAAGCTTTGGATTAATGGATTCATTTTATTCTCCTATCTTTGTCAATCTTGAGGAAACTTCCTCAGCGGATAAACTGTATTTTTGTGCGTCCATTACACACAAGATACAGTTTACCAAATTTCCTAGAAAAAGTAAAGAAATTTACAGTAAAATTCCTAAAAAAATAGCAAGCAAACCACCTAAGTAGGTCAAGAGAAAATAACTGTAAAAGACCTTCTTATCAGCCAAGAGTTTTTGGAGTTCATCATTCAAGGTTGAAAAAGTGGTTAGACCTCCACAAAATCCTGTGGCAAGGATAAGATAGACTTCTTTAGACTCCACATGATTGTAAAATAAGCCAATCAAAAAACAGCCTAGTAGATTAGCTATGAGAGTTCCTAGTGGCAGTACTGAACCCTGATTATAACGTGAAAGGAAATAACGAACAAGCGCTCCAACGCCACAAGCAAGTGCTAAATACATGATTACCATTTCTTCCTCCCTAAACAATAAGCCAATAAAAGCCCTCCACCAATGCTCAGAACTAGATAAATTATCAGACTTGGATAAGAACCTGTATCCAGCAATTTTACGGCATCTAACACGAGGCTAGAAAAAGTGGTCAAACCGCCACAAAAGCCAGTACCAAGTGCTAAAATCAGACCCTTACTGCTCCCCTTATAAACCAAATAACCTTTGACTAGATAGACTAAACAGAAAATTCCTAGATAGTTGACGACTAGTGTTCCCCATGGAAAAGCTGGACTGGTTGGCAACCATTTGGAAATCAAATAACGGACAAGACCTCCTAGCATGGCAGCTAGAAAGATTCCTAGTGGGTAAAATTGTTCTTTTTTCATTTGATGTTTTTATCCTGATAATCGCGCGAACGTTTGAGAATGTCTGAAAAAGTCTCAACGATTGTCTCTTCGTATTTTTTATTGCTTACGTGATTTCTGACTTTTTCAAAGATAACTTCTTCTCTTTTAATATCTAGAATAGCTTTTCCTGAAGCTTTTTTATAAGCCACTACACCCTCAACTAGATGCATTCTTTCTTCTAAGAGTTTTACAATTTGGTCATCAATTTGATCGATTTCTTGTCTAATAATATCTAAATCCATAGAGTCTCCTTTTATATTTGAATGATTTTAGCAAAAATCTTCTAGATGGAATGGTACATTTTTAGGAACAACTAACAAAAACTGCACTGACAACTTTCATCAGTGCAACTTCATGCTTATCCTACTTTAGCAGCCAATTCTTCTGCAAATTGTTCCAAGCGTTCGATATCTTCTTCTTCTGCAGAGAGATCCACTTTGACGCACTCTGATCCCTTTTCAGCTCCTGTTGCCACAAATACACGATCAAAGTCATCAACAGCTTTACAGAACTCATCGTAGAAAGTATCGCCTGATCCTACCACACCGTAGATCTTGCCACTCAAATTAAGATCTGCTAGGTCTTCGTAGAAGTCCATCATCTCATCTGGTAACTCTCCATCACCATATGTGTAGGTCGCAACGATTGCGATATCTGCTTCAAGAAAGTCAGATGCGTCAACAGTTGTACATTCATCAACATCTACCTCTAAGCCCAACTCACGCAATTTATCTGCTACAATATCTGCAATTTCTTCGGTATTACCGGTCATACTGGCAAATACAATTTTTGCTAATGCCATATCGTCCTCCTCAATTTATCTTCCTCCATTATATCACATCTTTTTCATTTTAAAAATAAAAACTCTTGTGCTACAATGAAATAAGAAAGAATTGAGGTTACTTATGGAAATTTGCCATCAAATTTTAGAAAAAATTAAAGCATACGATACCATTATCATTCACCGTCATATGAAACCAGACCCTGATGCCTTGGGAAGTCAGGTCGGACTAAAGGCTCTCTTGGAACATCACTTCCCAGAAAAGACCATCAAAGTAGTTGGCTATGATGAACCAACACTAACATGGCTTGCAAAGATGGATCAGGTTGCAGATAGTGACTACCACGGTGCTCTTGCAATTATCTGTGATACAGCCAATACAGCTCGTATTGATGATAAGCGTTACCAACAGGCTGAAACTGTTATCAAGATTGATCACCATCCAAATGATGAAGTTTATGGGGACTTGGTCTGGGTAGACACCAACTCTAGTAGTGCTAGTGAGATGATTGCCCTCTTTGCAGAAGAAACAAAGCTTGAGCTTTCGGATTATGCTGCTAAACTATTGTGTGCGGGTATTATTGGTGATACAGGTCGCTTCTTATATCCTTCTACTTCTAGTCGTACTCTTCGTATCGCAAGCCATCTACGCGAACATAATTTTGACTATACAGAATTAACTCGTAAGATGGACACGATTAGTTTCAAAATTGCCAAACTCCAAGGTTATGTCTATGATCACCTAGAAGTTGATGAAAACGGTGTTGCGCGTGTCATTCTGACTCAAGAAATTCTAAAAACATATCAAGTAACAGACGCAGAAACAGCAGCCATTGTTGGTGCTCCAGGTCGTATTGATACTGTTAACCTTTGGGGAATATTTGTGGAACAAGCAGATGGCCACTATCGCGTTCGACTTCGCAGTAAATTCGTTCCAATCAATGGTGTTGCAAAAGAACATGATGGTGGAGGTCACCCACTTGCAAGTGGTGCTAACTCCTATAGCCTAGAGGAAAATGAAGTCATCTACCAAAAATTAAAAAACTTACTGAAAAAATAGATAAAAAGCTTGCCAAACTTAGCATAATCTGTTAGACTAGTATGGTAACAATCTATGGCTCGCAAAGAGACCATGGCAGAAAGGAAATATTGCAAAATGAAAAAAGATATCCATCCAGAATATCGCCCAGTTGTCTTCATGGACACAACTACTGGTTACCAATTCCTTAGCGGTTCAACAAAACGCTCTAACGAAACTGTTGAGTTCGAAGGCGAAACTTACCCATTGATCCGTGTGGAAATTTCATCAGACTCACACCCATTCTACACTGGACGTCAAAAGTTCACTCAAGCAGATGGACGCGTGGATCGTTTCAACAAAAAGTACGGTCTCAAATAATCATAAAAAGAACAGCTCTAGCTGTTCTTTTTTTGTTTCTTCAAATCAGGAATCAACGATTACTGCTGTTCCACTACAAGTGACCATCAGCATACCATTTTCAGCACCTAAAGTTTCATAGTCCATTTTTATACCTATAATAGCATTTGCTCCACGTTCACTTGCACGCTCCATCATTTCTGCTATAGCTTCTTCTCTTGCTTGAGTCAATTCACCTTCATAACTACTCGCTCGACCTCCAAAAACATTACGGAAGCCAGCAGCCATATCTTTGAACATATTAACTCCAGCAACTACTTCACCAAAGACAATTCCTTTGTAGGCTAGGATTTTTTTCCCTTCAATTCCCGTAGTTGAAATAATCATCTTCCTTTCCTCCTAACTTCTTTTATATAATTGTAAACCCTTTCACTAACTCTGTCAAGAAATACTATAAGGGGCTCAATACTTGAAAGGAAACTCTTCTCACCATCCTTGTTTGCTATCCATTTAGTGCCAATTGTACTGATAAATGTTTGAATGTATCCTTTGCGAACCCTAGCTTGGGATATATTTTTCAACCTCACCTATTTTACCAACTTGTTGAATTTTCCTCCAAAATGACAAATAGAGGCTGTTGTACCCTGCCCAAAAAATGCCCCCTATACACAAAAAAAAGCCTATCGACCAAGCTAAAAAGCTTGATACAATAGGCTTTTTCTAAATTCATTATTTAACAGCGTCTTTAAGAGCTTTACCAGCTTTGAATGCTGGAACTTTTGATGCTGCGATAGTGATTTCTTTACCAGTTTGTGGGTTACGACCTTTACGTGCTGCACGCTCACGAACTTCGAAATTACCAAAACCGATCAATTGAACTTTTTCACCAGCTGCAAGGTAATCAGCTACTGCTGCAAATACAGCATCAACTGCTGCTGCTGAGTCTTTCTTTGTCAATTCTGTAGCTTCTGCTACTTTAGCGATCAAATCTTGTTTGTTTGCCATGTTAATAATTCCTCCAAATAATTTCTAATTAACAATTACAATCATATCCTAAATTCTCTTGTAGGTCAAGTCAAAAACGCTATTTCTTGCTATTTTCTTTATTTTTTTAGAGCTCATATCTGATCAAAATAGCCCAAGCATTTTCACCTGTATGGGTCTGAATAATCGACCCTGTTTCTAAGACAGAGATTGGTTTTTCTACGAATGGTTGTAGGATTTCTTTCATCTCTTCTGCCCAATCTCTAGTTCCAGAATAGGAAATACCAATTTCGGCAACAGAACGTTCTGACAATTTTGAAACTAGTTCATCCAACCATTTCTTAAAGGTCTTAGCTCCACGTCCTTTAACAATTGGTTGCAATTCGTCATCCTTCATCTCCATAACTACACGGATATTTAATAGAGAGCTTAGAAGACCTGTCACACGGCCAATACGTCCACCTTTAACAAGATTTTCCAAGGTAGAAACACCGATGTAGAGTTCTGTGTTCTTCTTCACCTCTTCAACATGAGCCACAATTGTTTCTATGTCTTGCCCTTCTTGAGCCAATTTAGCTGCTTCAACCACTTGAAATTTCAGGGCTTGGTCTGTAAAAGAACTATCTACTACAGTTACTTTAGCAGTCGATAGGCTGGCACCCTGACGAGCTGCTTCGACAGTTCCTGATAAGGCATGAGACATATGAATAGCTAAAATTTGACTACCGTCTTTACTCAACTCATCAAAGATTTCAGCAAAGAGTCCAACAGGAGGTTGACTTGTTTTAGGCAGATTTTTACTCCCTTGCATCAAGCGAAGAAATTCCCCTTCTTCAAGATCAGCATCCGAATAAAGAACACTATCAATCATTACAGAGAGCGGAACGACGGTAATATTTAATTCTTTGACCACTTCTGGTTCAATGGTAACAGAAGAATCTGTTACGATTTTTACTTGTGTCATAATTCAAATCTTTCTATGTTTCACTTTTTAAGTGAATTTTTCAATTTAACTATAACAATTATATCAAAAAATAACTAAAAATTCATACTGTATCTATTCATTTTTATGTTGGAATTTATAAATTTTTAATTATATAAAAATAGTCGCCTGCTAAGACGACTATTTTAGTATCATAATAAACGTTCATACAAATCTTGCATCTGTATGTCATCGGGAACCAACTTGAGATAGTGTTGAATCTGCTCTTTTGCTTCTTCAAATTTTCCAAGCTCGCGTAGTAGATGAATGTATTGTTCTAAAAACTCTGGGTTTTCCTTGAGTTCTGGAACCAACACCTGATAAGATTCATAGGCAGAATCCAAATCTTCAGTTTCTTGGTAACTCCGTGCAATCATCCACTTAGTTAAGAGATTTTCTGGCTCATAAACTTCTAGGTCTAAAATATCCTCATACCGTTCTTGCTCCTGATACAGGGTTGCTAGTCGCAAGAGGATTTCCTCTTGGTCCTCTGCATCTTCTTGAGCTTGAAGAAGATAAGATTCCGCCTGCTCAGGTTGATGCAATTCGTAAGATAATTGTGAAGCCAGGAGTAGCAAACGTGTTTCGAAAGGATTTTTTTCCAAACCTTGTTGAGCTATCTGTAAAGCTTGCTCAGTTTGATGTTCCTTATGTAGAGCCTGGCTATAGCCATATTCATAACCTTCAAAATCTGGAGAAATAGTATCTAACTGTTTAAAATATAAAACTGCCTTTTGATATTCCTCTTGGTCAAAGTAGAGACTCGCTAATTCAAAAGCAGTTTGATCTTCATACTCTAACTCTAAAGCTTTTTCTAAAAACTCTATGGCTGATTCAAACTTTCCAAGTCGAGCATAGGCAGTTCCAATCCGCTGATAAGTCGAAATCCCTGTCTGCTCATATATGTCACGGTTATCCAGTTGAGCATAGCCTTTAATCGCTTCTAAATCGTTTCCTAGTTCACTATCTAGCTCTGCTAACCCGAACGTCAGTAGCGGATCATCAGAGTAATGAAGAGCTTCTAAGAGCTTCTCTCGAGCGACATCCGTCAAGCCTTCCATTTGATAGAAATCAGCCTTTAAAACAAGCGCAGATACATAAGAATCGCTATTGGGTTGAATTTCTTCTAGATAGGCAAACGCTTCTTCAATTTGTCCGTCTTCGCTTGCGATACTAGCTAGATTGAGATTTACTTCTGGAAATATTGGAGCTAGTTTTTCATAGATTTGACGAGCTTGTGGATAAAAACCAATACCTTCTAGATAATAAGCCAGTTCCAGAAGAAGATCATCCGAGTCTTCTACCAATGCTTTTTGAAAATAATGATCAGCTCTTATTAAATCTTGCTGATCCAAAGCTTCAAGCATTTCTTGACTATTGCTCACCTTCGACCTCCTCTTCTAACTCATACAGACCACTAACTTTTTTATACCATTCAAAAATCGCTGAAATAACAACTTTTGCTGAAGCATAAACAGGAATTCCTAATAGGACTCCCCAAACACCAAACATAGAACCAGAAGTCAACAGAACAAATAGAATCGTGATTGGATGAATATTGAGTTGACTACCTAAAATCAATGGAGATACAAATCGACCTTCAATTGTCTGCTCTACGATAAAAACAATAATAACTTTCAAGAGCATAACTGGTCCAGCAATTAAGCCTAGTACCAGAGCTGGTATCATGGCAAGGAAACTTCCAAGATAAGGGATAAGATTTAAAACCCCAGCAGTAATACCAAGGGTCACCGCATATCTCAAACCAATAATTTTAAAGAAGATGATAAACATAATCGCCACGATAACAGCAACAGTAATTTGTCCTCTAACGTAGTTAGCTAGTTGTTGGTTTACTTCTGATAGAACCTTACCTACTGGTTCTCTCAATTTATTTGGTAAGAATTGAGTGACATGATCTCTTAAACCTTTTCCGTCTCTAAGGAGATAAAAGAGCATAAACGGCATAATAATTAGAGCGACAATGACTTGTGACGTTCCACTAATAAGAGCACTAACCCAGTTCACAGCTTTTGAAGAAATATTACTTGCCCAAGCAGTTGCTTGTGTTGAGAATTGAGCTAGAACCTGTTCCAGTTGAGGTCTAAAGTCATCTGGTAGACGTTTGGTTACAAGATCATCAATAACTCTGTCAGCATCTTCGAGATAATTTGGTACATTTTGCGCAAAAATAACCACTTGACGTTGAAGATTTGGAATCGCAACGGCCAGACCAATAATCAAGAGTATGCCAATAATGACAAAGATAATACTAATGGATAAGACACGATTTATCTTGTACTTCTCCATCAAATCTACCAGTGGATTTAACAAATAAAAAAGCAATCCTGATAAAATAACAGGCAACATGACCACTGATAAAAAATCAACGACAGGGATAAATAAAAAACTAATCTTACTTAAAATAAAAATATTCAGACCTAGTAATAAGGTTACCAAAAAAACTGTAACAGCCTTATTATCTAAAAACCATTTAAAAAACCAGGATAAATTAAAATGTTTCTCTTTTTGTTCCATATCTACTTCCTTTCCTTTGTCTTTTCATTATACCATTTTTACAAGGAATAAACTGTTTTAAAAGTGTGGAGTAACGATTGAAAACTATAAAAAATCCATCTTGTATTTTACTGATTTCATACTTAGAAGTTTCATACTTTTTTATCTATTTTCTTCAGGTCTCCTAATTTATGATATAATAGAAACATCTTTATTTAGAGGTATAGATATGATTGAAACAATTTATTTTGGAACCTACACACGTCGTTTATCCCAAGGGATTTATCAAGCTGATTTTGATACAGAAACTGGGCAATTATCCAATCTTAAACTCTTTGCTGCTGAACCAAGTCCTACCTATCTTGCATTTGATCAAGAAAATCACCTCTACACTGTCGGTAGCAAAGAGGGACAAGGGGGAATTGCTGCCTATCAAACTGATGGTACTTTACTAAACCATGTTGTAGCTGAAGGTGCACCTCACTGTTATGTGGCTGTCGATGAGAAACGTGGTCTAGTATATGGTGCTAACTATCACAAGGGACAAGTTCTGGTTTATAAACGTAAAGAAGATGGCAGTCTTGAATTAACTGACGTTGTTCAACATAGCGGTCATGGTCCTCATGAAAATCAAGCTTCTCCACATGTACACTTTACAGATTTAACCCCAGACCAATATTTAGTCACATGTGACTTAGGTACTGATGAAGTTACTACCTATGATGTTAATCCAGAAGGTAAGCTAAATAAGCTAGCTACCTACAACTGCAGTCCTGGTGCAGGGGCACGTCACCTTGTTTTTCATAATCACTACAAAATTGCTTATCTCATCTGTGAGCTCAATAGTACGATTGAAGTATTGATTTATGATGGCGTCGGTGCATTTGAAAAAATGCAAGTTGTTTCCACACTCCCAGATGGATTTAATGACTTTAATGGAACTGCAGCTATTCGTCTTTCAAAAGACGGAAAATATCTGTATGCATCAAACCGTGGTCATGATTCTATTGTAGTTTACACTATTCTAGCTGATGGTAGTTTAGAGTTGTTAGAATTCGTTCCTACAAACGGGAAAACTCCTCGAGACTTTATTCTCTCACCAGATCAAGAATTTCTCATCGCCGTTCATCAGGATTCTGATAATGCAACAGTCTTTAAACGCAATCCAGAAACTGGTCGTCTTGCAGAACTTTCCAATGACTTTCACGTACCTGAAGCGGTTTGCGTCACTTTTTAAACATAGAAAAATGGCGGTGGGACAGAAATCGATAGACAAAATCTCGATTTCGTAGTCCCAGCCCCGCGAGGATGATTAGGAGCTTTTTGGAGTCTAAAAGACGAACAAAAAGTTCAATCAGCTACCGCGTCAAAGTTTGGTTGCTAATAAAAAGTGAGGTCGGGATCTTTTTGTCCCAACCTCATTTTTTTATAGTTTATTTCCGACATTGATTCGGTTAATAGCACGTTGTAATGCAATTTTAGCACGACGCTCTTGGTCAATCAAGTGTTTGTCTTGTGCTTCTTCAATTTCACGTTCTGCACGAAGTTTGGCACGTTCTGCACGGCTAATATCGATATCACGAGCACGCTCAGCTGAGTCTGCAATGATAGTAATCACATCATTTGCAATCTCGATGATTCCTCCATTTACTGCTATCCAGTTGACATGAGAATCATCATCAATACGTTTGACTTTAACTTCATCAACTGCTAATACCGCAATCATATTTTGATGTCGTGGCAAGATCCCCATCTCACCATCCAGAGTTCGAACTGATACAAAGCTGGCATGGTGATCATAGACGAGGCCATCTGGTGTCACGATCTGGACAGTTAACTGAGCCATAGATCACCTCTTAAAATCCCATTTTTTCAGCCTTAGCAATAACATCTTCGATTGAACCTACTCCACGGAAGGCATCTTCTGGGAGATGATCGTGTTTTCCATCAAGAATTTCCTTAAACCCACGAACTGTTTCCGCTACTGGAACATAAGAACCTGGTTGACCAGTGAATTGTTCCGCAACGTTGAAGTTTTGTGAAAGGAAGAACTGAATACGACGGGCACGAGCAACCAAAGTTTTTTCTTCATCAGAAAGTTCATCCATACCAAGGATCGCAATGATATCTTGCAACTCATGGTAACGTTGAAGAACACGTTTAACTTCAGCAGCAACTGCGTAGTGTTCTTCTCCAACGATTTCAGGCGCTAAAGCACGAGAGCTCGAAGCAAGTGGATCAACGGCTGGGTAGATACCCAATTGAACCAATTTACGTTCCAAGTTGGTTGTAGAATCCAAGTGAGCGAAGGCTGTTGCTGGCGCTGGGTCAGTATAGTCATCCGCTGGCACGTAGATAGCCTGGATAGAGGTTACAGAACCTTTCTTAGTTGAAGTGATACGTTCTTGCAATTGACCCATTTCTGTTGCGAGGGTTGGTTGGTAACCAACGGCTGATGGCATACGACCCAAAAGGGCAGATACTTCTGAACCAGCCTGAGTGAAACGGAAAATGTTGTCAATGAAGAGAAGAACGTCTTGACCTTCTACATCACGGAAGTATTCAGCGATTGTCAAACCAGTAAGGGCAACACGCATACGTGCTCCTGGTGGCTCATTCATCTGACCAAATACCATGGCTGTTTTCTCGATAACGCCTGATTCCTTCATTTCCCAATATAAGTCGTTCCCTTCACGAGTACGTTCCCCAACACCAGTAAATACTGAAATACCACCGTGTTCTTGGGCAATGTTGTGAATCAACTCTTGAATCAAGACAGTCTTACCAACTCCGGCACCACCGAAGAGCCCGACCTTACCACCTTTAAGATATGGGGCAAGAAGGTCGATAACCTTAATCCCTGTTTCTAAAATTTCTGAAGAGGTAGACAACTCATCAAAAGTAGGTGCTTTTTTATGAATTGGCTGACGCTCTGCATCTTCTCCAAAAGGAGCTTCCAAGTCAATAGTGTCTCCCAAAACGTTGAAGACACGTCCCAAGGTTTCTTTACCTACTGGTACAGAGATCGGACGACCTGTGTCCAATACTTCCATTCCACGAGTCAAACCATCTGTTGATTCCATGGCGATAGTACGAATCATACCATCCCCCAACTCTAAGGCTACTTCAAGGACGATTTTTGTTTTCTTTTCGTCATTTTTGTAGACGACAAGTGCATTGTTAATCTCAGGTAGTTTTTCTCCAGCTGCAAACAAAACGTCTACAACGGGTCCGATAACCTGAGCAATTTTACCTGAACTCATCTCCTTCTCCTATTCTATATAAGATACTATCGGTTCCTAGAATGACTAGGTCCTAAGTTCATTGATGTGAGCAGGATGGCTTTATTCTAAAGCACTAGCTCCTGCCACAATTTCTGTGATTTCTTGTGTAATCGCCGCCTGTCTGGCACGGTTATACTGAATTGTCAAATCATTAATCACTTTTTTGGCATTATCTGTCGCTGTTTGCATGGCTGTCATACCAGCAGCATTTTCAGCTGTCTTGGCATCAATAATAGCACCATAAATCATACTTTCTGCAAACTGTGGCAGCAATTGATCCAAGATTTCTTCACGACTTGTTTCAAGGTCAAAAGTCAAGCTATAGTTATCATCTGCTTCATTTGGATCCAAGTCCACGATTGGAAGCATCTGTTCTACACGCATTTGACTTGTCAATGTATTCACGTGGTGGTTATAGCAAACGTAGAGCTCATCAAAAAGTTCATTTTGATACATTTCAATCGTTTTAGAGATAATCTTATGAACTTCATCAAAGCTTGGTTGACTTGCAAGTCCACGCAATTCATAGATTGGTTGAATACCGCGTGATTTGAAGAAATCTGCTCCCATACCACCGATACAGATAACTTCAAAATCATCACCTGATGGATGGTATTCCTTCTGAATTTCCATGACGGCCTTCAAGATTGAAGAGTTATAGCCACCGACTAGACCTCGGTCAGAAGTAATGACGATATAGCCTGTTTTTTTGACCGGGCGGCTAATCAACATTGGATTTGTTGATCCGCCAGCACCATCTCCGTGAAGGATATCTGTAACCAACTTACGCACTTTTTGTGCATAAACTTGGAAGTTACGAGCTGCTTCTTCAGAACGACCTAACTTAGCTGCAGAAACCATCTGCATCGCGTTAGTGATTTGACTAGTATTTTTTGTTGAGGCGATTTTTGTTTTAATATCATTTAGAGATACTGCCATCTGACACCTCTATTCTTATTGGAAGCTTGATTGATTGAGAAACTCAGTAATCGCAGCATCCAAGACTGCTTCATCTGGCAAGTCTTTTGTTTCACGAATGGTTTCCAAAATCTCAGGATGTTGAGCATCAAAGAACATATGGAACTCTTCTTCGAAACGAACGATATCGTCTACAGGAATTGTATCCAAGAAACCATGGGTCAAAGCATAGAGAATAGTAACTTGTTTCTCAACAGGTAATGGTTTGTGAACTGGTTGTTTCAATACTTCTACAGTACGACGACCACGGTTCAATTTAGCCTGAGTAGCTGCATCCAAGTCAGAACCAAATTTAGTGAAGGCTTCCAACTCACGGTATGAAGCAAGATCGATACGAAGGGTACCAGCAACTTTCTTCATGGCCTTAATCTGAGCAGAACCACCAACACGAGATACAGAAGAACCCGCATCAATAGCCGGACGGATACCAGCATTAAAGAGTCCATCGCCAAGGAAGATTTGTCCATCCGTAATAGAGATTACGTTTGTAGCGATATAGGCTGAGATATCTCCTGCTTGTGTCTCGATAAATGGAAGAGCTGTAATAGAGCCACCACCTAGTTCATCAGAAACTTTAGCAGAACGCTCAAGTAGACGACTGTGAAGGTAGAAGACATCCCCTGGGAAGGCTTCACGACCTGGTGGACGACGGAGCAAGAGAGAAAGTTCACGATAAGCTACCGCTTGTTTAGATAAGTCATCATAAACGATCAACACATGCTTCCCTTGGTACATAAATTCTTCCGCCATGGCAACCCCAGCATAAGGAGCTAGGAAGAGCAATGGAGATGGTTGTGAAGCTGAAGCTGTCACAACGATTGTGTAATCCAAAGCTCCGTACTGGCGAAGTGTTTCTACTTGTGTACGAACTGTTGATTCTTTTTGACCAATCGCTACATATATACAAATCATATCTTGACCTTTTTGGTTCAAGATAGCATCAATAGCGATGGTTGTTTTCCCTGTTTGACGGTCACCGATAATCAACTCACGTTGACCACGTCCGATTGGAACAAGGGCATCAATAGCTTTCAAACCAGTTTGCAATGGTTCCGATACTGATTTACGTTGCATTACCCCAGGTGCTGGTGCTTCAACTGGACGAGTCTTGTTTGTGTCGATTGGACCAAGCCCATCTACTGGGCGACCAAGTGGATCCACGACACGTCCAATCAAGCTATCACCAACTGGAACTTCCATGATTTTTCCTGTACGACGAATGGTGTCGCCTTCGCGGATATCTGTAAAGTCTCCAAGGATAATAATACCGACATCTGTTGATTCCAAGTTTTGCGCCATACCATAAGAGCCATTTTCAAAAATCAACAACTCTCCACTCATGGCATTTTCAAGGCCATGAGCACGCGCAATTCCGTCACCGATGTAGGTTACAACACCAGTTTCAGTCACATCAAAATTGGGTTTGAAATTTTCAATTTGTTGCTTAATTAAAGCGCTGATTTCTTGTGCGTTAATTGCCAAAAGAACACCACTTTCTATTTCAAATTTTCCTTAACAACTTTAAGTTGTTGTTTAATACTAACATTAATTGTCTTGTGATTGGCGATAATGACAAAACCACCGATTAAACTATCGTCGATTTCTTCTTTAATGCTACGCACTTTTAAAGACATCTTTTTCTCTATAATAGGAAGTAGACGTTCTTTCTGTTCATCGGTTAGAGGATGAGCAGACATAATCGTTACTTCAAAACGATTCGTTTCTTTCTCAAGACGGTTTAAACAATCTACAATCACATCATAAAAAAGATTTGATCGATGATTGTACAACAGAACTTGAATGAAGTTTTGTAATAATGGCGATGCAGAGTCTTGGAAATAACTGACTGTTTTTTCCTTGTCAGACTCATCAACATCTACCTGAGTCAAAAAAGAAGGCAAGTCTGTTTCTTCAGCGACTTGCTTAATTTGAGTCAAGTCTGAAAAGATACGGTCTTCTTCTCCTTTTTCAATCACCAATTGGACAAAAGGCATGCTGTATTTTTCAATTACCTTTACTGTCTTTTTGTCCATTAAGCTTCTCCTAGCTGATCGATATACTGATCAATGAGTTCTTTATGGGCATGACCGTCAAGGTTTTGTGAGATGATTTTTCCAGCTAAACTAACTGTCAAATCTGCTACCTCACCTTTAACGCTTTGTAAAGCCTCAGCTTTGTTTTGCGCAATTTCTTGGTTGGCTTTTTCTTTTAAGCGGCCTGCTTCAAGTTTAGCTTCGGCTAAAATATCGGCTCTACTTTTCTCTGCAGTTTCCTTTGCATTCTCGATAATCGTTTTAGCTTCGGTACGGCTACCGGCTAACTCAGCTTCACGTTTGTTAGCCAGTTCCTCAGCCTTTTTACGGGCTTCCTCGGCACCATCAATATCTGAAGAAATCTTTTCAGCACGTTCATCTAAGATGCTGGAAATATTTCCCCAAGCATATTTTTTCACTAAAAAGATCAATAAAAGGAAGGAACCAGCGATAAGAATAAAGTCACCGATAATGGTACTAATAGTTAAATCCATCTTCTAATCCTCCTCTACTTACTCTTCCCCTTCATTTATTTTTTTACCAATGTACATAGATGACAACATGGTAAATACATAAGCCTGGATACATGAAATGAAAATTGAGAAGGCTGTCCATAACATGTTTGCGATAAAGGCAAAAGGATACCAATACAAAGCATTTTGTGACAAGGCTAATAGCAATCCAGCTAAGACCTCACCGGCAAAAATATTTCCGTAGATCCGAATCGCCAAGGAAGCAAAATTGGTGAACTCTTCTAAAATGTTCATCGGAGTCATGAAGCCAGGTGTAACAAATGCACTCAAATATTCTTTAACACCTCTACGACGAACTCCTTCTACATGGGCGATCAAAGTGATCAATAATGAGAGGGATAAATCGTATCCAAGGTTGGCTGTTGGGGAAGTCCACAAGTTATAACCGTTTGTTGTTTGTACTTTTGCCATTAAGCCGATATTATTGGCAACTAAGATAAACAGAAATAGAGAAAACAGAAACAAGGAATAATCCTTGATGTATGATTCTCCAATGTTTGGTTTGGTAAAACCAATCACAAAGTCATAAATCATCTCAAGAGCATTTTGTTTACCCTTTGGACGGATGGTCATTTTACGACTTGCCCAGTAGACAAAGGCAAAAACCATCAAAACAGTTACAAGAGACATGGCAAGCAGGGTCAAATCAAAGGATATTGGTCCAATATTAACGGTTGGATTCAAACTTTCTTCCATGGTTTGACACCTCCATTTCTAAATAGAGTTGTCTATTTAATGACAAATGACATCGCCAAGGTTACAAAGAATGTTCCTTCGATAAAGGCAATCCCCATGATCATCAAACTACGCAATTGTGGGATGATATCTGGTTGGCGTGCTGCAGACTTGAACAAACCGTTCATCAAAAATCCTTCTGCAAGAGATACACCCATACAGGCAAGACATAGACCGAAAAATGTTAAATTCATGACGAATTCTCCTTTTTAAATTAAATTTACTTCCCTAGTTTAGTCCTAAAATTTGCTTTTGTCAACTTTTTACTAGCATTGAAAGCGTTTCTAATCATTTATTTCTATTTTTACGATTTTCAAGACAATTATATAGAAAATTTTAATGTCTTTTCATATTATTTTCCTTATCTTTCCTATTTTTCCGAAAAGAAAAATCCAAGTTTCAAAACCTGGATTTACAATTGCTTATTTGAAATAATACGAGTGATGACTCTGGCAAGCTGGATTAAAGAGTGCTGCACAATAAGGACAGCTCCCCTTTTCTCTATACTCCTCATAAGTTAGGGTGTTCTTACAGGAACCACATAAGATAGGTTTATCCTGTCTTAGATATAAAGGATAAGGAGAAAATATGTGCTTCTCTAGTACATTGTGACACTGATAACAGGCATAGTATTTTTTACACTCATAACACTGAAGCGCTACGATATCTTTATCACTATGGTAATGAACACATCTGCTTTCATGATCTACTAGTAAGCCCTGAGCTTGAACCATGATTTTTCCTTATCTAGGCACGAACTGTGACGCTTGTTCCATCTTCTTTGTAAAGATTAATCAAACCTTCTTTCAAAGCACGTACCATGTCACCAGCTTCTACTGGTTGAGGAACCTTGATGGTTAAAAGTTCCATTGGATTTGGTGCACGGTCAATTTTATTACCTTTAGCATCATGAAGGTCTTCAATATAAGTTTCAAAATGGCGGAAACCTGGGCCATAAAACTCAACTTGGTCACCTTCGTTGATAACGTTACGTTGGCGAATAGTTGCTGTTTGCGTCGCATCATCATAAGCTACTACTTCAGCAACAAACTTGTATTCTGGAATCTTACGACGAGCACCAAACAGTTGTTCGTTTTCAGATGGAGTTCCATAGTAGAATCCTGTAGCCAATTCACGTTGGGCTACCTTCCACATTTCATCAATCAAGTCTTGTTTGATAGCCTCAAACTTTTCAGGACTCTCAAGGTAAGCATCAACCGCTGCCTTGTAGCAGTTTGTCACAGTTGAAACATAGTGGATGGACTTCATACGGCCTTCAATCTTCAAACTATCCACACCATTTTCAATCATATCTGGGATATGGTCAATCATAGACATATCAACGGCTGACATTGAAAATTCTTCAGGAATTTCTCCTTTAAGGCTCTTACGTTCTTTACCAAATGGCATATCGTAAAGGTCATATTTCCAACGGCAAGATTGTGAACATCCACCACGGTTGGCATCACGCATACTCATATGGTTAGAAAGAGTACAACGACCAGAGTAGGAAATACACATAGCTCCATGTACGAAGGCTTCAATTTCTACGTCTGTACGTTTACGAATTTCTGCCAATTCTTCCATAGAAACCTCACGCGCCAAAACAACGCGAGTCAATCCAAGTTCTTTCCAGAATTCAAGAGTTTCGTAGTTAGTTGCACTGGCTTGTGTTGAAAGGTGGATTTCAAGTCCTGGTGCTTCTGTTGCTGCAATCATGATTAAGGCAGGGTCAGAAACGATAACCGCTGCAATGCCGATATCACGCAATTTACGGAACCATTCTCCGGCACCTTCTTCATTTCCTTCGTGCATAACCATATTAGCAGCCACATAAACCTTAGCTCCATACTTCGCCGCGAACTGTACTCCTTCTTCCATTTGTTCGAAAGTGAAGTTTCCCGCACGGCTACGTAGACCATAGGCCTGACCACCGATAAAGACAGCATCTGCCCCGTATTGAACAGCTACTTTTAGTTTTTCTAGTGTTCCTGCAGGTGATAGAACCTCAGGACGTTTCAAAGTTTTTGTCATTTTTTCTCCTATTTGCAATATAAAAGTTTGACACCAATCTTAACTATTTTATAGTAAACAGGATTCAAAATCAAGCCTTGAATGATTGTTTAGACAATTTTAATTTTTAATTTCATCTAATAACCTCACTGAACAGTTTCAACATTCCAAGTAGTCCATCCCTTGAAACGAATGGCGCCCTTTTTGTCAGTTTTTAATACCAAATTCTCAAGTTCTTTATCTTCTTGGTTATTCTCCCCATTTTTAACTTTAAATGATTTTTTCTTGTCTATTGAAATAACAGTGATTTTAGGGTGTACAGTTTTGAAGATTTCGATATTTGTTTTTTTATTTGATACTTGCTGATGAGTTATCACTACATCTGCTTGCAGCCTTGGATAATAGCTCGTTAAAAACTTCTCCTCTATATTTCCAGTAACTAGAAAGGTTTGATTTAGTAACTTTCCATACATTGTAATTGAATCACTTTTATTCTTATTTTGAGTTGTGATTACTTCCAAACCACTTCCAAAAATAGGTAACTGCTGTCCAGTTTTGATGGCAACTACCTTGACTTTGCTTTCCTTCAGCTTATCCATAAATTCTCTCTTAGATAAAGTTTCTTCAGTTACTAGAATCTCTCCAAGCTCGAAGGCTTTACTGATTTCTAACACATGATCTAGTTGCTTAGGTTCACTTTTCGTTAAAACAAGCTGATCAATCTTGGCGACTCCTCTACTTTTTAGATAAGGGATTAAGCTACGTTTGGCATTGCTCGTGGTGACTTTCTCCTGCCAGGCTTCTTTTTTTTCAACTTCAGACTTCTCTCCGACATCCAGTAGAATGGTCTTGCCTGTCAGATCTCTTAGGAAAATGCTTCGCCCCTGCTCCATATCTAAGACCGTTAGTTCATTTTCCAGTGGATGTTTGGTAATTAAAAAGAACGAGATGGCAACTATGCCAAGCATAGATATTTTTTTCAAATTCTTTCTATAATCATAAATCAGCGCCAAAGAAATTAAAAGAAATACCAGAATCCAAAGACTCGGTTGACCAAAGACGATCGGACGACTTGATAGTTGATAAACAAAGCGTATGATACTTTCTAACCATTCAATGAGAAAGTTGAACTGGGTGATGGGATATATAAATGACAGACAGAAGAGAATCGATAAAAGTGGCAATAGGATCATGTCAAACAAGAATGAAAAGACAAATGTCAAGAGAATGGACCACGGTTGAAATTCTGAAAAATAAAATGATAAAATTGGCAGAATTCCCAAAGAAATAATACAACTCTCTCTGACAACAGCTTTTATGCCTTGACCTTCTTTACTTGTCATAGTTAGGATAAAGGCATAGGCGCAGGAAAGAACTCCTCCAGCTGAAAGGAAAAAATTTGGCATGACTATAAATAAAAGGAGGACTGTTATAGCGAAGTTATCCAAGCCCTTAAAACCATGCTGGGCCAAGATTTTTTGTAAAAGACTTCTAATCACAGAGGCTGAAAATCCTGTCAAACCTGCATAGAACAAAGAAAAGGGATAGGTAATCCATTTGAACTTCTCTTGAGTCATCCCCAAACGCAAGAGTGACTTTCTAAATGCATCCATAAAGAATCCGACTTGCATTCCTGACAAAGCAAATAGGTGAATAATTCCGAGGCTAGAATAGAGTTCATTCATTTCCTCAAAGTCTGTGTCCAAGTGCCCTAATAACAGACCTGTCATGTAATTGCGCATGGGGTCGGGAAAGTTCCTTTTTATCCATACAACTGCTTTTCTTCGCAAACTAGATAAATTTTCTCCAATATCCCAACTGCTCGTGGCTGTCTTATCTGAAATTTTCGAAATAGTCAAGGTTTGGTAAATCCCTTGACTTTTTAGATAATTACGATAGTCAAAGCCAGCAAAATTACTGGCTCCTTGAGGGCTAGCTAATTTCCCTTCTAAAGTAATTTCATAAATATCAGTTAGTTGTTGAAAGTCTTCTTTTTCTGCTTCTGATTGAAGTTTATAATAGACCTGAAAGAGTCTACCGTCAGCCTTTCCACGAAAAGAAAGACTATCCCCGTTTACCTTGATGGTATCAGGTAAGATTCGGACCGTATCAACCGAGTCAACGAGATGTTTACTAGCTTCTTCTTGCTGCCATTTTTGAAATGCAAACCAACTCCCGAAAAGTCCACAAATCAAGAGGACCTTGGTCACAGTTTTCCACGGAAATTGGAAAAAGAGGCAGACCAGTAAAAAAACAAAGCCCAAAAGTGCTAATACACTTGCGGAAAAGATTGCATAGTAGAGCCATAGCAAAAGAAAACTGAGATAGATTTTGGGGATGGGAAAGCGACTAATCCACTGTGACATACTCTTTTAACTTTTCTATCGTTTTTGTACCAATACCAGAAACCTTTTTGAGATCATCAACTGACTTAAATTTACCGTTGGACTCACGATGGTCAATAATATCTTGCGCACGTTTAGCACCTAAGCCTTTAACTTGTTTCAGTTCCTCTAAACTAGCTTTATTGAGATTGACTTTCTTATTTTCCTTGCTGTTGGAAGCATTTAAATATGCCTCTTGGCTTGTAGCTTCTTCCTTATTCGGAACATAGACAAGTGCTTCATCACTAATTCTTTGGGCAAGATTGATAGACTTGCTATCAGCATTATCTGTCAATCCACCAGCTTTTTGGACAGCATCGTTGATACGACTTCCAACTGGCAAATCATAGATTCCAGGTGATTTGACCGCACCTTTGACATCGACAGTAATTAGATCTTGCTTCACCACTTCTTCCTTCTGATTTTTATCTTCCTTTTCATCCGTCGAATCCTTTGGAACAGCTGCAACTTCAGTCTGCACCTTTGTTTCCTTAGCAGGTGTTTGCCTAGCTGGGTTAAGCAGGAAAAATCCACCCAAGACCAAACCCAAACCAGCACAGATAACAATGATTTTATATTCTTTGATTTTCTCAATAAGTTCTTCCATATTTTCTCCTCTCTTATCTTATTCGTAAGGCAAAGAAAAAACAGCTGAAAAATCTTTTCAACTGCTTACTTATTTGAAAAATAATCTTCCTTGGTCAAGATATAATGCACTCTTGTCACGATACGACCTTTTTCATGCTGGTCCATACGAGCATAAGGTTCTTCGTGAGAGAAGCGCATGCCTGATTTCTCCATGACCTTTCCTGAAGCAGGATTATCCTTATCGTAAAGGGCTGTCAACTTATTCATTCCAATTTCTTCAAAGGCCAGTTTAATGACGGCACGATTGGCTTCAGTTGTCAAACCTTGATTCCAATATTTTTGATGGATAATATAACCAATGGCTGCCTTCTTAAGAACAGTATCGATCTTGTGCAAGTCAATAGTTCCGATAAACTCTCCACTATTTTTTAGTTCAATACCCCATCGGCCCAAGGGATTGGCTAGATAAAACTGAGCAATATTATTCTTAGTTTCCTCTAAACTTTGATTGGTTGGAAAAGTATAGCGCGTAGTTTCTTTATCTGAAGCATACTCGAACATAGCTTCTGCATCGTCAAGTGTTACAGGCCTAAGTACTAAGCGCTCTGTTTCGATAATGGGATGCTTCGCTAGTTTGATAAATAGTGATTCCATGATTGCACCTCCCAAAATAGGTTGCTAAAAGAATAACATAAAAGAAATAGGTTTACAAGTTTTTCTTGCAATTTAAAACGGTTTCATATACAATAAAGTCATCACAAAAACTCTAAAGAATGATGTGATACATAAATTAAAATAGCTTAATAGAAAGTGAGTTATCCTATGTTAATTGGAATTCCAAAGGAAATTAAAAATAATGAAAATCGTGTTGCTTTGACACCTGCTGGTGTACAGAGTCTTGTTGGTCGTGGTCACCGAGTCCTCATCGAAACAAATGCTGGACTTGGTTCTGGTTTTGCTGATGCTGACTATGAAAAGCAAGGAGCTGAAATTGTCGCTACTGCTGCTGAAGCCTGGTCAGCAGAATTAGTTGTTAAAGTGAAGGAACCCCTTGCTAGTGAGTACCAGTTCTTGCGTGAGGATTTACTTCTTTTCACCTACTTACACATGGCGGCTGCTCCAGAATTGGCAGATGCAATGCTTGCAGCTAAAGCAACGGGTGTTGCTTATGAGACAGTCCGTGATACTCAAGGACAACTTCCGCTTCTCGTTCCAATGAGTGAGGTAGCTGGTCGTATGGCAGTCCAAATCGGTGCTCATTTCTTGACTAAACAAGCTGGTGGTTCAGGAGTTCTACTCGGTGGTGTCCCTGGTGTTCCAAAAGGAAAAGTATCCATCATCGGTGGTGGTGTTGTTGGTACACACGCAGCCCGCATTGCGCTAGGTTTGGGAGCTCAAGTAACCATTCTTGATATCAGCGCTAAACGCCTCTCTGTCCTAGAAGATGTCTTTGGTCACCAAATCCAAACTTTGATGTCTAACCCATTTAATATTGAAGCAAGTGTGCGTGAAGCAGACGTTGTTATCGGTGCAGTTTTGATTCCTGGTGCCAAAGCTCCAAAATTGGTGACAGATGAAATGGTACAACAAATGCGTCCTGGTTCTGTCATTGTTGACGTTGCTGTTGACCAAGGTGGTGTTATAGCGACAGCTGACCGTGTGACAACTCACGATGAACCAGTCTATGAAAAACACGGTGTTCTTCACTATGCCGTTGCTAACATTCCTGGAGCAGTTGCTCGCACTTCTACTATCGCCCTTACAAATGTGACTCTCCCATATATCGAAGCCTTGGCAGGAAAAGGATTTAAGAAAGCTATCCTAGAAGACGCAGGCTTGCTTGAAGGTGTGACAACCTATCAAGGATACCTCACCAGCCAACCAGTTGCAGAAGGCTTGGAACGTGACTTCACTTCAATCAGTAAACTTGTCTAAAATGATTTACAAATTAAAACTACAAAAATAAGAAGCTACATAAAAACTAGCTTCTAAATCTCAAAAACGAGCATTTCCGTTCTTGGAGATGCTCGTTTTCTCATGTCATGTTTTATAATTTAAATTTTGATAGACTCTAGTTTCTAATCAATGTGATCACTATTTGTCAATATTAACCCTTTCAATCAATTCATTAGTTATCTAAGCTAAGTCCATTAATAAATCCAAAAAGAGTATCACTATCAAAGCAAACTAAATAATTGAGTTATAAATGGCTATTTTCACAAAATTGTCTCATCATCACACTATCTAATCTCAGTACACAAACCATTTTTCTATAGCTTTTGTCTTAATCTTGATCTTTTTTCTTTAATCCAAGAAATGCACCTAAGGTAAACATTATTCCGGCAACCAATGACGTGAAGACTTCGCTAACTGTTCCGGTTTTTGGTAATCTATCAGTATTATTAGTAGTTGACTTACTATCAATATTAGTATGTTTATTAGCTATGTTCTCTGGTTCATTAAGATAAACTTCTTTCTTATTTTCAAAGTTTTTATCATTTTTATCAGGAACTGGAGCTGTAACATCCTTAGTTGAATCAGATCTTTGACTTTCATCTAATTGATTATAATTTACTTGTACAGGAACTGTAGCTTTGACACCTTCAGTTGAATCAGATTTGTGTGAATGATTTTCTCTTTGTAAATCCTCTTTTCTGTGACTTTTATCTAATTGATTATGATTAACTTGCACCTTATCTTTCTTTTTCGATTCATCAAAAGTAGGTTTATTTTCCTCCTCCTTTTTCTCCTCTATTTTCTTGAATACAGGTTTTATAAGGGTATCTTTTGATACATTAATAACATAGCCAGCGTCTTTTTTTCCTTCGAAACCAGAAATTTCCCAGCCATCAAATTGATATCCTTTTTCTAATTCACCCTTATAGACAGGTAAAATGAAATCTTCTTCCGACACTATCTTAGAACTCATTTCTTTTCCATTTTGAATGGTCACAGTCACCGTATGAGGTTTTAATTCGCTTACCTCTCCCGTATCTTTGTTTAAAATGAATTCTTTTACGGTCGTATTTCTTGCGAAATCTTTTACAACAATCTTAATGTTTAGTGTCTTGTCTGTTATTTGTTTAATATCATCAAATGATTTGTATTCTTTTCCATTTACATAAATATGTTTGTTTTGAATCTCACCATCAAATCCATTATTTCTTTTATCATTGATATTAAAGACTACAGATTTTCCGTCAGCATATTCGATACTAGTATTTCCCTTAGGATCAATGTTTACTTCTGGTTTAACATTATCATATAAAAATTGATAGTGTACTCCAACCGCTTTCGCATTCAAATCGCTATAGCCAGTTTGAAGATAAACATTTCCATCCATATCTGTTACCTTATCTGGAAATCCGTTTGCTTTATAGTCTTTCATTCCCCAGTCCATGATGTCACCGTCTTTAACATTAAGCTTAATATTAAAATCTCTAGTGTTATCAATGTGTAAATCTCCGTAGATTAAATAATTATCTACAACAGATTCATTAACTCTCAACTCCCAGTTAAAACCACCCTTATCAGAAATCTTACCTCTTAAATAAAATTCTGGATTTCGTACATAAATTTTATTAGATTTAGATGGATTAAAGTAGTTCTTGTCCATTGAAAGATTTACTGGTTTTGCATCAATAAATAACGTAGAGCCATCTTCTTTTATGGCTTCTACATTGGACTTATCCTCTCCAGTGTACTCTTTACCATCCTTACCAAATAATACCAGTTTAGAAGAATCTGTTACAAGATTTCCATCTTTATCAATAGCTTCCCCTTTATCGTTCATTTTAAAGGTAAACACTTGATATTTTACAATGTTAAAGCCGTCCAAAGCCGACATTAATACGGATTGAGTACTTCTTCCATCTTCAACATTTCTACTATCAGCATAAATTATTTTTTCTGATAGGACTCTTAGATTAGGATTGGCCTTTTGTATTTTTGCTATATCTTCCTTGCTATAGACTCCATTTCCTTCTAACATATCCGTTTTTCCAGGATTATAGGTAGTCACTTTTAGTGCATAGCCTTTTCTTAGAATGATGTTATCTTTTAATAGATATTGTTGTTTTTCTGAATCAGAATAGATTTTACCAGATTCCATTTCCGTTAAATTATTTGGTTTGTTCTTTGAAAGATCACCTTCTCCTAATTCTATTACATTCCCATAACTTGATGCATAGGGATATTCTGTTTTAGTTTCCTTATTTTTTTCAGGCATTCTAATCTTCGTTTCAGCTTTTATCTGATCACCATCTTTAACAAAGAATCTCATATCTCCTGCAAAAGCTAATCCATCCACAATATCATTAATATTAGCGTATAAATCAAATGTCATCATTTTTGAGTGGGAATCATACTTGGTCGTTTTGATTTCTATAGATTTATAGCTATTTCCATAATATACCTTGGCATTTTTAGAAACATTACTGAACTTTCCAAGAATTTCAAAGTGTCCATCTTTAGACGGGCTTAGAACACCATAAATTTTTGATTTGATTTCGTCAAGTTTTTCAGTTTCATATTGTAAGGCGCTACCATCGTCATAAGCAATGATATTTCCCTTATCATCGTATTTATAATCGTATTCCTCTGTTCTCTTACCAGTTTCACTTGTAAAGTCATCAACTTCTCTAAATTTCTTTTTAATGAGTTTCTTTAAGTCTTTGCTTTCAAAATCTCTAATTGTTGAAATAGTTTTATGAATAGTAAAACTAGATTTTTCTTCGTTAGACTCTTCATTTTCTTGATGATTTTCTTCCTCAGTTGTATCTTTTTTAAGACTATCCTCTTTTCTATTTTCTAAATTTTTAAATTTAGATTCGGCAATCTCTCCAAGTTTTTGGTATTTAGATGAATCCTGATCAGGATCTACTAGATAATAGGAAATCATCCCCTTTTCATCAGCATGATCAGCAAATCTAATTCTATGAATCTTTGTGAAATTGCTAGAGCCATCTAATGCAATGACTTCAATGATTTTTCCTCTTAAATCTCCTGCACCATTAATTTCATAAATGGTATTTCCGTCTTTGTCAAGTTTCCTATTTCTTCCTTGACCCTCACCTGCGTAATTTACCTCAAGATTTTTCTCAACCTCTCCATCTTCATTAACCAGAGCGGCGCCAGCATACCAAACTTCGTTTGCAATCTCGTCAAATTTTTCAGGATGTTCTTTTTGATCTCTTGCAAATAGGGTTTCATTCTTGTATTGCTCTTTTACCTTGTGATAAGTATCCTTTGTTATCAACTTAATTTTTTCAGGATTTGAAAAATCAACCGAAACAATCTTAGGGGCTGTGTTATCAATTTTTACTGGAATATAGGAAACCTGCCATGGGTAATCTTTAGTTAATCTATATTTAAATTTATAGAAATATTGACCTTCTGCAATCGGTTCAAATTGTCCTCTTATCTTAGTAGCAGGATCTTGGTTATCGTTACTCTCTGGTGCATTTTCTTCTCTACCTCTAGGGTTATAAATGAGTCCATCCCATTTCAAATCGCCCCAAACTTTTAGCTTAGAAGATTTGATTCCCTTTGCATCATTTCTCTTAGAGTTTAAAATTCCTTTAATAAAGTGTTCTCTCGAAATGACTTTTAAGTCTCTTTGATTTTCTCCCTCTTTATTTGTATTTACTATTGAAATCATTCCTTCTTCTGCACTTCTTAATACAAGTGGAGAAGGTGTTAACCCTCTTTCAAGTTGAGCATCTTGAGGATTTCCATTTGAATCTAAAGGATAAATTTTAGCAATATTAGAACCACTTGATGATAGTGCGTTGATCCCTTCGTTATTGAAAGCAAATAATTCTGGATTTTGATCTAGAGATGTTGTATTTTTATCTTTTCTATTTTGGATAACTCCTGCTGGATTAAATTTATCTATACCATGTTCTCCACCAATTCCCTTATTTAAGGTTCCTGGAATTTTTGGTTTACCATCATCATCATAACCTTCCATTGTTTTTGATTTTGATCCTTCTTCCCAGGCCCATTTATCAAGGATTGGTTCGTGGTTCCAATTCCCAGCAAATCCCATTAGAGGCATCGATAAAGAAGGTTGGAAATTTGTTTTCTTCCCATTGGAGTTTAGAGCTTCCATTTCTTCCACAGACTCAAAATGAATAAATGATTCTACAAATTTATTTTTGTTTTTAGCCTCTCCAACATTTATAACCGCATTTAAATCAAAGCTAGAATTTGGGCCTATAGTGAAAGTGTCATGCTCAAATGTAATATTTGCATCTTTTACTTTCTCTGGGTGAATTTCTGGAACAATTTGCTTCCCATCTGGAGATTTTTCATCTTTGTATGTTTCATCCAGTTTGAGTCTATCAGTTAGAGCATCTGTAGTTACCGCTGATGCTGAAACTTTAAAGGTTAAAGGTCTGTTTGATGTATTGTGAAGCTTAATTGTAAAGTATTTTTTATCTCCTTTTATTTCTTTAAGAGAAATAGAACCATAAGAGTTTACCAAACCTTTAGAATCTTTGTTTTTGAAAGTAGCTACAACTTCATTTCTCAAAGCATTGGCAACATTAATTAGACCTGCTCCCTGTTGTCTAGGTGATGCAAAGTATTGACTTTTTTCTTTCCAAGAAGTCGCATCCATCATAGGGCGTGCAGTATTTTGTAGGGCAATTTTTGTAAGACTTGTAAGATCTATTTTGTCATCTCCCTTAAGATTTTTCAACACAGGTCTTTCAAGCATTTCCTTTAACTTGGGTCTAATCAAAACAGTAGAAGCTGCTACGATTGGAGTTGCCATACTAGTCCCTGACATATAGCCATAAGTTGATTTACCATTAATGACATTAAGAGTAGATTTAATATTTTTACCTGGTGCTGAGACATCAGGCTTTAAAAGTAAATCTATTCTTGGCCCCCAAGATGTGGATCCTGCTGGTACTATGATATCTTCTTTATACAGTTCTTTGTCTGTGTCAGATGCAAACTTAAAGTCAATCTCTTTTTCGTCACCTACATTCGGTTTATTAGAATTATAGCTTGCCATATCAATTGGATAGTATTGCTCCAATTTATCTTTAAAATCATCCTTATTATTTCTTTTGACTTCAGTTTTTTTATCAGGGTTAATCATGTTCCATAACTTTACACCATCATCTCCTGAAATTGAGAAAACTTGACTAGTAGTTCCTTCATCCTCCTCATATCCCATAGCTGGGAGCTCTGTCCAATTATCTCTATTGTAGTAATTTACAGTATTTACAACCATAATGGCGCGTGCACCCTTATCCGTTGCTCGTTTAAAAGCATTTTTTAAATCCTTGGTATAAATTCTATCCATTACTGCAATTTTGCCCTTAAGATCCAATCCTATCAAATCTTGGTCTTGACCTTTGCCTATATATACAAATTTCAATTTACTAGGAGCTTTTGAACCATCTTCGTTTGTTATGATTTGATTCTTATCGAAAAAGGCCCCTATATTTCTGTATTTAAAACTTTCTCCTCCAATCTTAACTTTATCAAACTCAACTGTTTGATTTTTAGCAGAAGCAACTGCTATCGCATCTTCATGTGCTGCAGTTCGTGTTACATTTCCAGTGTCGGTCATTTTCAGATTATTATTTGCCACCAAATCCCATGAAGAACTTGAAGCAGAAGTTGCATAGTTACCCGTAGCTACAACCATTGGAATGCCTGCTTTTCTTAATGCTCTAATAGCTTGCCAATATTTCTCACCTACAAGACCTGTTCCTGTAAAGCCAGATGATACCGAAACAACATCGACATTGTGTTTGAGCGAATCTTCAATAGCATGAAACATTGTTTCATCCCCTGCGAACCCAGATCCTGCGTCAGAGTACATTTTATAAGAGAAGATCTGTGCATTAGGCGCAATTCCATCTATTCCGTTAAAGTTTTTAATATCTTTTTCAGTATCATTTCCTGCAAGAATCCCTGCAATATGCATCCCATGTGGATCAAAATAATCGCTTCCATCATCAGCTTTTTCTACAGTGATTTTACCACCATTATAATAATTGAACGCATGAGGGATTTTATCACTCAACCAGAAATTTTTATCAGTACCTTTTAAGTCTTCTTTTTTAAATTTCATTGAGTCTTTAGCATCATCATCAATCCTCATGGCCTTATGTCTATAATCTGTCCCGGTATCGATATTTGAGATGACCATACCTCTGCCATCAAAATTTTTACCAAATGGAGCATTGATAGACTTTAGGTAATCAATTGCCTCTTCAACTCCAATTTCCTTTCTAGCATGATTCATCATTGGCTGGACTTTTTGTGATCGTTCAACCGATGAGATACCTTCTATTAGTTTAATTTTGTCCAGATTATCTGGAGTTGCTTCTATTGCAACACCATTAAAAATCGTATTATAGGTATATAAAACGTTTGTATCCTTAAGATTGGATAATTCCTTGATTGCTTTTTCTCCAGATGATTTATCTTTAAATTCAGCAATATAGACAAGTTTATCCTCTTTTTTGGGACTTTCTGGGTCTTTACTTGCAGACGAGTCCGCTTTATTTCCTTGGGATTGATTGGAATCTTCTTTGATTGTTGCTTCTTCATTGCTAGTTTTATTATCTATCTCAGGATTTTTACTAACAACTTCTTTTTCCTCAATAATTGTTGTTTTCTTCTCTTCAGTATCCTTTGAAGTTTCTATAGCATTATGAATATTTTCATGTTTTTCTTTATTTTCTGGTTCCTTATCTACTACTACTTTTTCTGTATCAGAGATATTTAAAGCATCTTCAGAGCTAGATGTGTCTGCTAAGACTACCTCATTAGGGACATATGCTGCTAAAATAACTGCAGCTGCAGTTAATGACAATACTGTACTTTTTTTCATTTTAATTCCTTACATATTTATTTAACTTCCAATAGATAGAAAACTTTAACCTTGCTAGCCTTTGTTATAAAAAGTTTTACTAATACTCTTCGAAAATCTCTTCAAACTGCGTCAACGCCGCCTTGCCGTATATATGTCACTGACTTCGTCAGCTCTATCTACAACCTCAAAGCAGTGCTTTGAGCAACCTGCGGCTAGCTTTCTAGTTTGCTCTTTGATTTTCATTGAGTATAAGTATTATCTAGGAAATAGAGTAGTACATTTATATATAATTGTTAGCTCTCTGAAAAATAGTATATCAATTAAAAAAATTTAAGTCAAGAAAAATTAACACACGTTAATTTATTTTTTAACGTATGTTAAAATTATAGAGTCCAAAACTTTCGTAGTTAGCTGAGATACATTATAGGTACATTCACACCATCAAAAATAGTAGGAATCAAGTTGAACCACTAAAATCATTTAAGTTTGGAAGTAAATCATTCCTACGGTATTCCATCAACTCACGAAGCGAGAATGATTAGCCTATTTGTTGACAATATCCCTAGTCAAGTATTACTGAAATAGACCTCTCACACTGGTCGCCCTGCCTTTCGTCCAACCATGCTCATGAAGATGACCATATTCGCTTATGGTCGTCAAGTGTTCTTTGGACGTAAAATCGTTCAAATGAACGAAGAAGTCATTTCCATGAAATGGTTGAGCCAAGATACCTATGTTAGCTATAAAACGATTAATAACTTCCGCTCCAGTAAACATGCCAACAACCTAATCAAAATTGGCTAAAAGTACTAAACGAGACAGATAACCCAATGAACTGGGAATATCTTGAGGACACGGACCAGTTTATAAAGCCCGACGGCCTAGTTTATTCCTTTAAGAACTACTCTAGTCGAACGGATAAGTATGGCTTTCAACGTGATTTCAAGATTTATGAGGTGGATAAAATTCAAGATACTCCTGAGTTAGAACAGTTGACTAAAACAGATAGTGGAAATCAGAAACAAATCCATTATAATCAAACTTGGAATTACTTTAAGGAACTCCTTACGCAAACATTACATAGTGAAGAAAGCTCTCAAATTTATGCCAAACGGAAAATTGATGTTGAACCCATTTTTGGTAGTTTTCGGCGTGCGCAGAGTGCATGTCAGAGGCAAACAAACCGTCTCAACAGAGATAGCATTCTTCTTCATGAGCATGAATCTCACCAAATTGGCAAAGAATCTAGCATCTAAAACGTTCACCTATTCAAAAACCACACAGTGTTTCTTTCAGCTTGATTGTATTCAAGACTGAAATCACTGTGTGGTTTTATTTAGAAGCTAGTTTTTGCCTAGGTTCTTTTTCCTTATTCTCTTTCTTCTTCACTTTCTTCAGCTTTGACAGGTCGAGGTTCATAGGCTCTGATAATCTGAGCTACAACTGGATGGCGAACCACATCCTTAGCTGAGAAATGAACAAAGTCAATCTGGTGAATATTCTTGAGTTTTTCTTGAGCATCAATCAAACCTGACTTGACATTACGAGGTAGGTCAATCTGGCTAATATCCCCATTAACAATCATTTTTGAATTGAATCCAAGACGTGTCAAGAACATCTTCATCTGCATGATAGTTGTATTTTGGGCTTCATCCAATATAACAAAGGCATCATCCAAGGTACGTCCACGCATATAGGCCAAAGGTGCAATCTCAATAATTTCACGTTCCATGAGACGGGTTGTTTGATCCTTCCCAAGTATCTGATACAAGGCATCATAAACTGGACGAAGATAAGGATCAACCTTTTCCTTGAGATCTCCTGGAAGAAATCCTAGGCTCTCTCCTGCTTCTACTGCTGGACGTGTCAGTATGATTCGCTTGACTTGTCCACGCTTGAGGGCTGTTACGGCCAAAGTCACTGCTAAGAAGGTCTTACCTGTTCCTGCCGGCCCAATACCAAAGGTCACATCGTGTTGCTTGACACTATCCACATAAAGCTTTTGACCCAGGGTTTTAACACGGATGGGCTTACCTGTATTATCCTTGATAATCTCTTCTTCATAAAGGGCGACAAACTTATCGATTTCATTATTCTTAACCATTGTAATGGCTGTCACCACATCCGGAGTTCCAACAGTCATTCCACGATTGACCAAGACCATCAAGGCTTGGATAACTTGGCGGGCTTCCTCACAAGCCGACTCCTCCCCCAAGACTTGTACAATCTCTGTACGAGCATGGATGATGACATCTAACTCATCCTCCATCAAACGAAGATGGCGCTCATTAGAACCAAAAAGATGAAATAAATCATCTGGATGACTAAGCTGAATGTCTATTGAATGTTCCTTCAAATAAAGAACCTCTCTAACTCTTTTAATTTTATATAATGTTTCGTTTGCTTTTAGTAGTTAAAAAGTCGATTAGGACCTAGTAAAAGTTAAACTGAATGACTATATTATAGCAAAGAGGCTGAGAAATTACTATCCCAAACCTCATCTAGTAGACTTAATGTTCTAAATATTCCTGCCAGATACGATCGAAGTCTCCCATATTAAAGGAAAAGCTAGCATGTTCTTCTAAAAATCGACTCACTTGATCGAAATCATCTGTATGTTTCGGAAAAGCGGATTCCTCAAAGGCAAGATCCGCTAAAATTGCTTTGGGACTATTGCTTTTAGGGTTGCGCTCGGTCATGAGCCAAGTATAAAATGATTTTCTCATAAGCCTCCCTAAATTAATTCAGTACCAAACTGGTCTTGTTTAATTTTGCCAGCTTTCATTAAACCACCAAGCGCTTTTTTAAACTGACCTTTCGAGATACCAAAAGTCGCTTTAATGTCATCTGGTGAAGATTTGTCATTTAAGGTCATAAATCCACCATTACTTTCCAAGTAAGTCAAGATCATCTGCGCATCGTTCTCCAACATCTCAAAAGAGCGAGGTTTAAGTGAAAGATTAAGTGTGCGATCCACCTCACGGAAGCCAATAACACGTACATCTAACACTTGCCCCAAACGAGGTTCTGCATAACGCTCACTTGGATGGATGAAGCCCAGCATATTATTTTCCGGTAAATAGACAAAGGTTCCCGATAACTTAAGACGGTAAACAATGGCTGGCCAATTTTGATTCTGCATGTTATTGTAGGCAGGACGAGCCAATCGTTGGAAGTCTTCCTGATAAGCTAAGATGCCCCAGATACGGTCTTTCTTGTCTACTTCAAGACGGATGTAGAGTTTGTCGCCCTTCTTTGGCCAGAGTTCTTTCAGTTCAGGGAGAATATCTAGTGACACAACGATTTCCTTGTCTGGTAATCCTGTATCAACAAAAACCCCAAGGTCCTTACGAACCTCTGTTACGGTTCCCCAACCAAATTGTTCCTGAGTTGCAGTCACTTCTGTAGTAGTGAGGCGCAATTTTTGCTTCATATCTGTGTAAGCAAAACCTTTGACCGTATCACCAACTGTATGCTGACCTTCTTCTTTAGCTAGGGCATATGTTTGACCATCCTTTTGAACAAAGTAAAAACGGTCATTTTCATCGATGATGAGTCCAACGATAAAACTTGCAAGATTTGTATTCATGTTTCCTTCTTTCGAATAAAACTCAGCCAGCAATGCCAACTGAGTTTTTCTGTTTATTTCTTAGACTTCCAAGATTTCTTTTTCTTTGTTGGCAGTCATTTCGTCGATGTGTTTTACAGCATCGTCTGTTGCTTTTTGAATATCTTTTTCAAGAGTCTTCAATTCGTCTTCAGTAATTTCTTTAGCTTTTTCTTGTTTCTTAGCCTCGTCCATAGCATCACGACGGATATTACGGATAGCAACTTTAGCATTCTCACCGACTTTTTTCACTTCTTTAGCGAGGTCGCGACGAGTTTCTTCTGTGAGAGCTGGGATTACCAAACGAATAACAGAACCATCGTTAGCTGGTGTGATACCTAGGTCTGAAGCATTCAAAGCACGTTCGATATCTTTCAAAGATGATTTGTCAAATGGTGTTACCAACAAAACACGCGCTTCTGGGATTGTGATAGAAGCAATTTGGTTAAGTGGTGTTTCAACACCATAGTACTCAACGTGGATGCGGTCAAGCAAGCTAGCATTAGCACGGCCAGCACGAATACTTCCAAACTCACGAGCAAGTGAGTGGTGAGATTGGGTCATTCTCTCTTTTGCTTTTTCTACGATTGCGTTTGCCATAATGATTTCTTATTCCTTTTCTTCGATATTATTTGAAACTGTAGTTCCGATATTTTCACCAAATACAACACGTTTAATATTTCCTGGTTGGTTCATGTTGAAAACTACCAAGTCAATATCATTATCCATTGAAAGTGTAGAAGCTGTTGAGTCCATGATACGAAGCCCTTTGTTAATGACATCACGGTGAGTCAATTCTTCAAATTTAACGGCTGTCTTATCTTTTTTAGGATCAGCATTGTAGACACCATCAACCCCATTCTTAGCCATCAAGATAGCGTCCGCTTCAATTTCAGCTGCACGAAGGGCTGCTGTTGTATCTGTTGAGAAGTATGGTGAACCAATTCCCGCACCAAAGATAACAATGCGTCCTTTTTCAAGATGACGAAGGGCACGACCACGAACGTAAGGTTCTGCTACTTGTTGCATAGCAATGGCTGTTTGAACACGTGTATCCACACCAACTTGTTGCAATGAATCTGCCATCACAAGAGCATTCATAACGGTTCCAAGCATTCCTGTATAGTCTGCTTGTACACGATCCATTCCAGCTTCTGCAGCAGGTTCTCCACGCCAGAGATTTCCTCCTCCGATTACGAGAGCAATCTCAATTCCTAAGTTATGTACTTCTTGAATTTCTTGAGCCATTGCTTGAACAGTTTTGATATCAATTCCGACACCACGCTCGCCAGCAAGGGCCTCACCTGATAACTTAATCAAAATACGTTTATATTTGGGTTCCACCTGACTTCGCTCCTTTATTTTATTCAAACTATTTTATCACATTTTTTGAGAATTTTATAGTCTCATGAGTTATTCTTTTGAAAATTTTAAACGGATAAAAAGTTTTCCAAATCAGCCAAGGCACGCTCTGCAATTTTTTCATAACGAGCCTTCTTATCACGAATGCGGTCGCCTTCCAATTCCTTGATAATTCCGAAATTGACGTTCATTGGTTGGAAATGTTTGCTGTCAGCATGTGTGATGTAATGAGCTAGACTTCCAATTGCCGTTGTCTCTGGGAAAATAGCCTCGCTTTCGCCCTTGAAAAGACGAGCTGCGTTAATACCAGCTACTAGACCTGATGCCGCTGACTCAACATAGCCTTCCACACCCGTCATCTGACCAGCAAAGAATAGATTTGGCTGTTTCTTAGAACGGTATGTCTGTTCAAGAAGATTTGGTGAATCCATGTAAGAATTGCGGTGCATGACTCCATAGCGAACGAACTCTGCATTTTCAAGACCTGGAATCATTTGGAAGACACGTTTTTGTTCGCCCCATTTAAGGTGAGTTTGAAAACCAACGATATTGTAAAGACTACCTGCCGCATTATCCTGACGAAGCTGAACTACAGCGTATGGTGTCTTAAATTCTCCGTCACGAGGACCTGTGTAATCGTCTGGATACTCCAAACCAACTGGTTTCATAGGACCATAGAGCATGGTTTTGATACCCCGTTTAGCCATGACTTCGATTGGCATGCATCCTTCAAAATACTTTTCTTTTTCAAAAGAATTTAACGGAGCTTCTTCCGCATTGACCAAGGCTTCATGGAAATCCATAAACTCTTGTTTGGTCATAGGAGCATTGAGATAGGCTGCTTCTCCCTTATCATAACGAGATTTGAGATAAACCTTGTTCATATCAATCGTATTAACATCCACAATAGGCGCTGCAGCATCGTAGAAATAAAAACCGTCACCGCCATTAAGAGCGTGAATTTTCTCAGCAAGGGCATCACTAGTCAAAGGTCCAGTCGCTACAACTGTAATAGCATCCGTTGGCAATTCTGTAATTTCGTCACGAACGACCTCAATCAAGGGATGGTTGGCAATCTTTTCAGTAACCATTTGAGAAAAACCGTCACGGTCAACCGCTAGAGCACCACCAGCAGGAACACGTGTTGCTTCTGCCGATTCCAAGATAAGAGAACCTAGGCGACGCATTTCCTCCTTGAGGAGACCTACGGCATTTGTAAGAGCATCCCCACGCAGTGAGTTCGAACAAACTAACTCGGCAAAATTGTCAGTTTTATGCTGAGGTGTTGACTTGACACCACGCATTTCATAAAGTTTAACTGGAATACCACGCTCCGCGATTTGGTAGGCTGCTTCAGAACCTGCCAATCCCGCACCGATAACATTGATATAAGATTGAGACATGACACTAATACCTCTTTGGGAGTGAGAAGATAAAATTCACATTGAAAAAGTCCACAGACTTACTTCACTTTCGAATTTCTTGGCTCAGGCTGAAAAAGTCCACAGGACTTACTTCGCTTTCGAATTTCTTGGCTCAGGCTGAAAAAGTCCACAGGACTTTTTCACTCCCACAAATCTTTCTATTTTTTTCTTCTTCTAGTATAACAAAAAAAGGGAAGAAGGCAAACTTCCCTGTCTAGTTGTTTTCCTGATGTTCTTCCCATTCGTGGTAGGCAGCATAGAGCTGGCTTTTGTTCCATTGGTAAATCTTCGCAACTTCCTTAATGGCTTGATTTTTTTTAATACCTCGCTGGATACGCTCTTGAATTTCAGAAAATAAATCCTCTTCATCCTTATCCTCAACATCTTGACTAGCACCTTCTACGATTATAAGGCACTCGCCTTTGAGAGGTGTTTCAGCGATGCTTTCCAGTAATTCTGAAATTTTTCCACGTTGGTATTCTTCAAAGATTTTAGTCAATTCTCTAACCAAGACCACCGAGCGATCACCATAGACTTCTAGCATATTTTCTAGCGTATCTGCCACACGGTGAGGTGACTCATAGAAAATCTGAGTCTCTGGATAAGCTTTTTTCGCTTCGAAAAATTGCTTTTGCTGACCAGATTTTCGTGGTAGAAAACCATAAAAGATGTGGGGTTGTGGTGCCAAGCCGCTGGCAATCAAGGCAGAAATTCCTGCACTAGCTCCTGGAACCGTGACAACTGCGATATCTTCTTCAATGGCAGCCTTGACCAAATCATGCCCCGGGTCAGAAATACTAGGCATCCCTGCATCAGATACTTGGGCAAGATTTTGACCTTGCTTCAACAACTCAATCAAATCAGGAATTTTTTCCTTGGCATTATGCTCATGAAAACTGATTTGCTTGGTTGAGATTTCAAAATGCTTGAGTAAAAGTCCAGTATTACGAGTATCTTCTGCCGCGATCCAGTCGACCTCCTTCAAGGTCTGAATAGCGCGAAAAGTCATGTCATCTAGATTACCGATTGGCGTTGCTACTAGATAAAGCTTGCCATAGGGAGATTGTCCCTTAAAACTCTTTTGAATCTGCATACTTACTCCCTAAATAACAACTCATCACAAAACATACATTCTGCATCTTGCTCTCGACGTTGACCATAAAAGTCACGGCAAACATGAAAACCGTCCTCATAAATGCGACGGACATTTTCCCTTACATGTTTCGTTTTGGCTGGAGCAGTCTCCTCAACCTCTCCCAAACGTTCTCTCAGTTTATCATTTTCTAAACGAAGAGCTGTATTTTCCTCTACCAAACTCTTGAGATTTTTCTTGATAGCTTCGACGTCTGCCAAGGTTACCAACAATTGCTGTGAAAAGTCATCTAAAGCATCAAATAATTCTTTTTTATTCATTACAGCCCTTTCTATAATCTATCTTCACTTTAATTTTTTTGTAAAACCAGGTATTCCAAAGCGTTTTGAAAGCTAACATTGGCCCGCCACATTTTTCGAGTTTGAACGAGATTTTTCAAGATGTTCCGCGCAGAAACATTGAGAACCTCCTGGCCAGCTAATACCTCTAAAATCCTGAGCACTTGATCTTGCTTTTCTTTATCATCAGCCAAACTCGTTAATTTTGCAACTTGCAAGTAAGATTCCTTTTTTGAGGCTAAAAGCCAAGAAAAGAGGCGTTCACTTTCATCTACTAGTGTCCAAAATCCTGCTTGATGGACAAGCTTATCAGCCTCGGTCTGAGACTGACTGAATTGAGCCAATAGTTTAGCTTTATTTTTTACTAAACCAGCCTCTTCAAGCTGTGACATTAAAGTAGAGACATGCTTCTTAAATTGGAAAATCTGTGTCCGACTTCGAATCGTTGGTAACATCTGTTCCTCATCGTCAGTCAAAAAGAATATGTAGATTTCGCTCTGTGGTTCTTCAATAACCTTCAAGAGTGAATTTGCAGCATTCACATGCATTTTTTCCGCTTGTTCGATAATAAAAACCTGACGTTGATTTTCAATACCAGACTGTGAAAATTGACCGACTAATTCCCGAATACGCTCCGTCTTAATAACTTGATTCTGAGGTTTGATCATGGTCACATCAGGAAATTCTTCTTGTTCAATCAATTTACAATTCCGACATTTTTCACAAGGAAAAATACCAGTTTTCTCACTACAAAAGAGACTTTTAGACAAGAAAAGAGCCATCTCTAAACTTCCAAAATTACCTGAAAAGAGATAGGCATGATTAAGTTGCCCTTGCTCCAAAATATGAACAAAACGTTCAAATTGTAAAGGTTGACAAGCTCTTAATTGATCTTGTTTCATCTCCTTAATCCCATCCTATCAAAAAGTAGTTGCTGCGTGTTCGCAATCACTTGATCAAGTGGTAGACTAGCATCAATTTTTACAATGCGGTCTGCTTCCTTTTCCAAAAGAGATAGATAACCCTGACGAACTTTTCGATGTAGATCCAGACCTTCCATGTCCAAACGATTGATCTCCCGATTACTGTTGGCAGCAATACGTGCCAGTCCCTCTTCGACCTCAATATCAAAATAAAGAGTCAAATCAGGTTTCAGTCCATCTGTCGCAAACTCATTAAGCCAATCAATCGCTTCTATATCTAAACCACGCCCAAATCCCTGATAGGCAACTGAACTGTCAATAAAGCGGTCCATAATAACCAGTTTTCCAGCTGCAAGTGCTGGTAAGACCTTTTCCACCAAGTGTTGTCGACGACTGGCAATATAGAGGAGAAGCTCCGTCTTAGGATCCATTTCAGTATGACTAGGATCTAGAATCACTTCACGAATCTTCTCTCCAATCAAAACCCCGCCTGGTTCACGGGTGCTTAAAACTTCTATTCCCTTATCCTCTAATATAGGGATTATGGCTTCAAGAACGCTTGTTTTCCCCGCTCCCTCTGGTCCTTCAAGAGAGACTAAAAATCCTTTTGACATGTCTGACTCATTTCTATTTTTCTCTCTTCTATTCTATCAAAAAAATAGGGATTTGTGAAAAGCTTTTTTCATTTCGCTCTTTGTAATAAAAAAGAGGTTGAGTTTTAACTCTCACCTCTTATTTGCCTAATTCTTGAGTTCTTTTGTAGGCTTGGTTGACAGCGTCCATAACGGTTCCCCTAAAAGCATGTTCTTCTAGACTTGCTACACCAGCAATGGTCGAACCACCTGGGCTACAAACTTGATCTTTCAAGACTCCAGGATGTTGCTGACTTTCTAGTACCATTTGACCTGCACCAACTACTGTTTGAGCCGCCATTTTCAGAGCCATTTCTCTTGGCAATCCTGTCTGAACTCCTGCATCCGCCAATGCTTCGATAAAAAGATAGACAAAGGCAGGCCCACAACCTGCAAGCCCTGTCGCAGCATCTATTAAACCATCACTTATTTCAACTAACTGGCCAGCCTTGGATAAAAGTTGACAAAAAAGTTCATTGTCTTCTGGATTACAATTTGCAGACAAGGCATAGCTAATCACTCCTTGCCCAATAGCAACAGGAGTATTAGGCATGATGCGAATAATCCGGTGCTGACTTGGAAGAAGACTAGCGAGTTTTTCCAAGGTCAAACCAGCGGCCATGGAAATCAAAAGAAGACTTTCTCTTTTTTCAAGGATGGTCTGATATTGAGTAAGCAGTTCAGAGAATTGAGCTGGCTTTACTCCTAGAAAAATCACATCTGCTTCTGTAAAGATTTCGTCATTGCTAGAAGTCAGACCACCATAATTAGCAATAAAAGCCTCCACCTTGGCTTGACTACGATTAGCAAAGAGAATCTGATGACCAGTTTTTGCTTGCAAGACAGCTTTAGCCAAGCTGGACCCCATATTCCCCAAGCCGATAAATCCAATCTTCATCTCTTACTCCCTTATCTGTCCATCACCAGTAACTACATATTTGTAGCTGGTCAATTCCTTCAAGCCCATTGGACCACGCGCATGCAACTTCTGAGTAGAAATCCCCATTTCACAGCCAAGACCAAATTGGCCTCCATCTGTGAAACGTGTTGAGGCATTGACATAAACCGCCGCCGAGTCCACTTGATCTGTAAAGTAAGTTGCAGCCTCAGCATTTTCAGTCACAACGGCATCCGAATGATGGGTACTGTGGGCTTCAATATGGGCAACCGCTTCTTCTAAACTGCTCACAACCTTAACAGCAAGGACATAGTCTAAAAACTCCGTGTCAAAGTCTTGGGCCTCAGCTGCTTGACCTGAAACAAACTGGCTTGCTTTGCTATCCAAGCGGAATTGAATTGGTTCCAACCCAGCTTCTTTTCGATCAGCAACCAGAACTTGCTCCAAGCGAGGAAGGAAGTTTGCTGCCTTGTCTTCATGAACAAGTAGAACCTCCATGGCATTGCAAACAGAGGGACGACTAGTTTTAGCATTGTTGATGATAGACAGAGCCTTGTCTTCGTCTGCATCCTTATCCACATAGACATGGACAATCCCAGTCCCTGTCTCGATAACAGGTACAATAGCATTTTCAACCACGGCATTGATCAAACCAGCACCCCCACGAGGAATAAGGAGGTCTAGATAGCCCTTGGCCTTCATCATGGCATAACTACTTTCACGGCTAGTATCTTCTACTAATTGAATGACATCTGGATGAATAGTCGTTGTCTCCAAGCCCTTTTTCAAGGCTATGACAATAGCATGAGCTGTTTGATAGGCATCCTTACCACTACGAAGAACAACCGCATTTCCACTCTTAAGAGCCAAAGCAGCTGCATCAGACGTCACATTTGGACGGCTTTCATAGATAATACCGATAACCCCCATGGCTACACGTTTCTTGGTGATGGCCAGGCCGTTTTCAAGCTGACTAGTTTCTAAAACTTCACCGATTGGATCTGGTAAAGCAACTACTTCACGAATCCCAGTTGCCATAGCTTCTATACGCCCTGCATCCAAATAAAGACGATCCAGCATAACATCTGAGATTTTACCTTTGGCCGCTTCCATATCGTTAGCATTAGCTGTTAAAATCTCTTCAGTAGCTGCTAATAAGTGATCAGCCATGGCTAGCAAGGCTTGGTTTTTCACCTCTTCACTAGCTGTATTGATCGATTTTTTAACAGCCTGTACCTGTTCAAATTGTTCTTGTGTACTTACCATAGTTTACCTCAAAATTCTGTAAAGAGTAGTTGGATTTCAGGAGTAATGGAAATCCAGTCATCACGGTGGATCAAGACCCCCTTGGCTTTTTGAGATCGAAGGACATCTTTCAGCCCCGATGCACCTAGTTGTACTCTACCTTTTCCGAGTGATTTTCCAGTCTCCTTATCAAAAACCGTAACAATATCGCCATAAGAAAAGTTGCTCTCAACATCTACAACACCTGATAAAAGTAGACTTTTACCATGTTGAGAGAGAGCTTCTGCAGCTCCTTTATCAACCCAAATTGCTCCCTGACTTTTGGCATAAAAGGCTAGCCATTGTTTCTGGGTACGGAGCCCCTTCTCCTGTGCAATAAAGTAAGAACCGTCCTTGGTCTCCTCAGCCGCCTCAATCATGGCATCAGCTTTCAAGGATGAGCAGATATAAACAGGAACTCCTGACTCTGTCGCAATGGTCGCTGCCTTTATCTTAGTCAGCATACCTCCAGTTCCATTAGATGAACCTGCTCCGCCAGCCATATCGATAATTTCACGATTGATGGTCTCGATTCGCTCCAAGCGTTTAGCTCTTGGATCCGAGTTAGGATTACCAGTATAAAGACCGTCTACATCTGTTAAGAGAACCAAAAGATCTGCCTGCACCATTGCAGCTACCTGAGCACTGAGCGTATCATTATCCCCGACCTTGAGCTCATCAATAACGACACTGTCATTTTCATTGATAATAGGAATTGCACCACGATTAAGAAGGACTGATAAAGCTTGATGGGCATTTTTATAACGTCGCTTATCGACAAAATCATCCTGAGTTAGCAAGATTTGCGCTGAAACAATCTGTCTTAAGAGCAAATTTGTTGTATATTCTTCCAGAAGCAATCCTTGACCAACCGCCGCTGAAGCCTGCTTATCCGCAATCTTTGTCGGTCGTTTCTTAAATCCCAAGGCTCCAAAACCTGCCGCAACAGCCCCCGAAGATACTAAAATCAGCTCATGACCAGCTTCATGTAGCATTGCAAGCTGCTGTGTAATTGCTTTTACTTTACTGCGAGATAAACTTCCATCTTTATGAGTCAAAGATGAAGTCCCCACTTTAAATACGATACGCTTGTACTTCATATTTTTCTCCAAATTTAATATTTAACCATTTTACCATGATTTTATGAAATTGTAAAAAAGGAACTCTCTCACTCTGACCGCAAAAAAAGAACCTTGCAAAGCAAGATTCTTTTAGTGTCTGACTTAAATAATTGTTCTTCTGGGAACTAAATCGAATTAAGCTTCGATTTCTGTAACCATACCTGAACCAACAGTACGTCCACCCTCACGGATAGAGAATGTAGTACCTTGTTCTACGGCGATTGGGTGGATCAACTCAACGTCGATTGTCACGTTATCACCTGGCATTACCATTTCAGTACCTGCTGGAAGTTCGATTGAACCTGTAACGTCAGTAGTACGGAAGTAGAATTGTGGACGGTAGTTGTTGAAGAATGGAGTGTGACGTCCACCTTCTTCTTTAGTAAGGATGTAAACTTCACCTTTGAATTTAGTGTGTGGGTTGATTGAACCTGGTTTAGCGATAACTTGTCCACGTTCGATTTCGTCACGTTGAACACCACGAAGAAGGACACCTACGTTGTCTCCTGCAAGACCTTCGTCAAGTTGTTTACGGAACATTTCAACACCAGTAACAACAGCTTTTTTAGTTTCTTCTTTGATACCAACGATTTCGATTTCGTCGTTGACACGAACAGTACCACGGTCGATACGTCCTGAAGCAACTGTACCACGTCCAGTGATTGAGAATACGTCTTCGACTGGAAGAAGCAATGGTTTGTCAGTGTCACGTTCTGGTTCTGGAATGTACTCATCAACAGTGTTCATCAATTCCATGATGATGTCTTCGTATTTAGAGTCACCTTCAAGAGCTTTAAGAGCTGAACCTTGGATAACTGGAAGATCATCACCTGGGAAGTCGTATTCTGAAAGAAGGTCACGGATTTCCATTTCAACCAATTCAAGCAATTCTTCGTCGTCAACCAAGTCGATCTTGTTCATGAAGACGATAAGGTGTTTAACACCAACCTGACGTGAAAGAAGGATGTGCTCACGAGTTTGTGGCATTGGTCCGTCAGTTGAAGCTACTACAAGGATAGCTCCGTCCATTTGAGCGGCACCAGTGATCATGTTTTTAACGTAGTCCGCGTGTCCTGGAGCGTCGATGTGAGCGTAGTGACGTTTTTCAGTTTCGTACTCAACGTGCGCAGTGTTGATTGTGATACCGCGTTCGCGTTCTTCTGGAGCAGCATCGATAGACGCATAGTCTTTAGGTTGGTTAACTGCTGAAGGCAAGCGACGTGCCAAAACAGTTGTGATAGCTGCAGTTAGGGTAGTTTTACCGTGGTCAACGTGTCCGATAGTACCAATGTTAACGTGTGGTTTACTACGATCGTATTTTTCTTTTGCCATTTGAGTAAAAGCCTCCAATAAAATATATTTTATAGATAGACAGTAGGCAATACAGTCTAACTTTCCTTACTATTTTATCAAATTTCAGCTAAATTGCAAGTGTTTTACAAAGTTTTTGTGAATTATTCTTATTCTTGCTCTACTTCCTCTACCAATTTATTTAAAATATCTATAAATAGGCTTATTTTAGCAAAAGGCGATAGACCATAAATTGATAACCCAAGTCTGAATCTCCTATTTCCAGCCCCGAAAGACTTCAATCATTCAGTTGTTTGTAAAAAATTTATGTATAGAAAAATTAAAGTTTCATTATAAGAGATTTGAGAGTTTGAAAACCAATAAAAAGGTTGATCAACTACAGCGCCAAAGATACAATGATCAAAAAAAGGTCGGGATTTTTTATCCCGACATCTTTATTCTGATAAGTGCTTTTCAACTTCTTGTGCTTCCTTATGATTTTCATACAATCTGGCTAAGAATTTAGCAATCTCTTTTAAAATTGAGTAGGTTGGAACAGCAACAATCATCCCAATCACACCATAAATATTACTTGATAATAAAAGTAAGACTAAAATAGTAATTGGGTGAACCTTCATAACCCCACCCACGATACGTGGATATAAAATATTTCCATCAACTTGCTGAATAATCAACATATAAATGACAGCAATAATCATTTTATGGGGATCTGTAAAGAGATTTGAGATAATCATTGGGATCAAACCAATACTTGGTCCAACATATGGAATCAAATTAGCCAAACCAGAAAAAATAGCGAACACCAAGGCATACTTCAATCCAATCACACTATAGCCAATAAAAGCCAAACATCCAATAATGACTGCATCGATTGAAACACCGCTAATATAACGAGAAATAGTTGTATTCAAATTTGTTAATAAACCAGATATATGCAGTTTATCTCGTTTTAGGACAGTCCTCTCTAGCATTGGTAAAAATTTATGCCCATCAAGTAGGAAGTAAATCAAGAAAACTGGTGTCATGATGATTATCAATACAGTACTTACGAGTGCAGATAGAACACTCCCAACACTATTTGTCACACTGTTTAAGATATTTTGCAAAATATCAACATAAGAGAGATTCAGTTGCTGAATAGTTTGTTGGATATCTAAATTTTGAAGTGCTGGATGTTTTGATAACTCAATGACTAAATCCTGAAGACGACCATAAATGTTTTGACTCGAGTAAATTAAGCTACTCAACTGATTAATCAAAATCGGTAGCAAATAGAAAAAACTAAGTACGATTGCACAAACTAAGGCACAAAGGGTTAACAAAATTCCAATAATTCTATTGATTTTACATTCCTTCTCTAAAAAAATAACAATTGGATTGGTTAGGTAATACAAAAATCCTCCCAATAAAAAAGGAATCATGATAGTATTCGCAACACTAACAAAGGGTGTAATAATAGCACCCATTTCTTTCCATAGATAGAAAATTAAGGTTATTAATAAAATTTCAGTTGTCCAGAAGAATAGTTTGTTTCTCCGAAACATAGGCCACCTCCTCTTTACACTATTTTACCATATTTCAAAAAAGATTGATAACTTTCATCAAAAAAACAAGAATATCTTTTGTCTTTATGATAGAATAAAGTTACTATGAAGAAATTATTTTTAACCTTAATAACGCTCTTTTCATTTGCTTCAGCAACAACTGTTGCTGCCCAGGATTTTGATGTAGCTGCAAAACATGCTATTGCTGTTGAAGCTAATAGTGGTAAGATTTTATATGAAAAGGATGCTACTCAACCTGTTGAAATTGCTTCTATTAGCAAATTGCTAACTGTTTATCTAGTTTACGAAGCCTTGGAACAGGGGAAAATCTCTCTTTCTACTCCTGTAGAAATTTCTGATTATCCCTACCAGTTGACAACTAATTCTGCAGCTAGTAATGTTCCCATGGAAGCTAGAAATTACACTGTTGAAGAGTTACTAGAAGTGACTTTGGTATCTAGCGCTAACAGTGCTGCTATTGCCTTAGCTGAAAAAATTGCTGGTTCTGAGAAGGACTTTGTAGATATGATGAAGGCCAAACTCCAAGAATGGAGGATTCAAGATGCTACACTTGTCAACACAACTGGACTCAATAATGAAACTCTTGGAAATAATATCTATCCAGGATCTAAAAAAGATGATGAAAACAAATTGAGCGCTTATGATGTTGCTGTCGTTGCTCGCAATCTCATCCTTAAGTATCCTCAAGTGTTAGAAATCACAAAGAAGCCTTCTTCTACTTTTGCAGGGATGACCATTCATTCTACTAACTATATGTTGGAAGGAATGCCTGCCTATCGTGGTGGTGTTGATGGACTTAAAACTGGTACGACTGATAAAGCTGGAGCATCCTTTGTAGGTACGACTGTAGAAAAAGGAATGCGTATTATCACTGTTGTCTTAAACGCTGACAACCAAGATACTAATCCATATGCACGCTTCACAGCTACTTCTTCTATTTTAGATTACATCTCATCAAACTTTTCTCTACAGACAATCGTCAAGCAAGGAGAAAGTTATGAAGATAGTAAATCACCTGTATTAGATGGGAAGGAAGGTACTGTTACGGCTGTTGCAAAAGAAGATATCAAAATCGTTCAACGTCTTGGTAGTCGTACACAATCAACTATCACTTACACAGCAGACACAACTGAACACACTGCTCCACTTGAGGCCGGAACTGTCGTTGGACATCTGACCTACGAAGACAAGGATCTAGTTGGTCAAGGATACATTACAAGTGATAAACCTAGTTTTGATATGGTCGCAGAAAAAAATGTCGGAAAAGCTTTCTTCTTAAAGATTTGGTGGAATCGATTTGTTCAATTCGTAAATGAAAAGTTATAAAAATTACTAGAATTCAAGGTTCAGATTGAAGAAAAAGTCCATTTTGGATAATTTTCTTCAATCTTTTTTATTAGGGAAAATAAAAAACTCTTAAAAATAGCATTTTCTCAGCATTTCTAAGAGTTTTCACTATATGGTAGCCAACCATCCTATAAGCCTATAAGGACAATTTTTCAATTACAGATAGGCTGTTATCTACGTTCTAAATCATGGCAATTCAAGATTTTTTCTTTATTCATTTTCAGCTACAGTCGAATGGTTATATCCATAAACAAAGTAAATTACAATTCCTATTAATAAAGCAAGGCCAAATGCCATCCATGTTTCAAGGGTATACTGAAGCATGAATGAGAGGCAAATCAGAATAGACAAGATTGGTAAAAAAGGAACCAGGGGAGTTTTAAATTCTCCCTCTTTGGGCATACCCTTATCTTTTCTCAATTTGATAATTCCATAGGCTAAGAGAATAAGATAGGCTAAAGTACAGATATTGAGAAAGGCTGCGATACTTGCCAGAGGGAAGATCCCAGCTGCTATCGCTGAAACTCCACCTGTCAAAATGGTTGCATTCTTTGGAACGCGACTAGTCTTGGTTACTTGTTTGAAGCTTTGAGGTAATAGTCCATCTCGGGCCAAGCTATAAATCATTCGTGACAAGGCATAGGTCATGGAAATACATACCGTAATCAAGGTAAAAATTGCAACAAGTGAAACATAATTAGCTGCCCAACCAATACCAATACTTCTAAGAGCAAAAGCCACTGCATCATCAACATTGAGCTTGCTATAGTGAACGATACCTGTCAATATCAAGGTAACCAAGGCATACAGAATGGTTACAATGGTTAAGGATAAAACAATCCCACGTGGAATATTCTTTTGTGGGCTTTGAATTTCATCAACTGCCATAGAAATGGACTCAAAACCTAAGAATCCAAAGAACATGAGTGAAGCACCTGCCATAATTCCAGTGCTTCCTCCATAAATCTGACCAAAACCAAATGGTGCAAAATCTGACCAATTTTCAGGTTTAATGTACCAAATACCAACCAGGATAAATAAGGCAAGAGCAGAAAATTTTAAAACAACAAGAATAGAATTAAAACGAAGAGCTGCTTTCGAATTTAAAAGTACAACACCTGTAACAAGTAGAATTACTAAAATTGGTAAAAAATCAATATAAGTACCATGTTCAGGATTAAAAGTTCCATTCAAGACTTGTGGCAAGGAAATTCCATAATGACTTAGCAAACCTTTAAAATAGGCTGCCCAACCAGAGGCAACACCTGAAACTGCTGTCATAAATTCCATAATGGTTAACCAACCAGCTATCCAAGCTGGAAATTCACCCAAAATTGCATATAAATAACTATATGCTCCACCCGTTGCAGGAACACGAGAGGCAAATTCTGCGAAAAAGAGGGCGGATAAGGACACACAAATCGCAGAAATCACGATAGATACAACAAGAGCAGGCCCTGCTAGTGTTGCTGCAGCTGTTCCTGTAATGGTGAAAATACCAGTTCCCACCATAGCACCAATTCCCAAAAGAATTAAATCCCATAGTTTTAAATGACGATGCATTTCTGTTTTACCTAGACTAACGTCCTTGGTTCTAAAAATATTCATCATTCATCTCCAAATTTATAAGATTGTATTATTTTATCATATATAAGGATTTTTGTGAATATTTATTAGCCTCATAAACCAAAAAAACTGAGAGTGGGACAGAAATCGGTAATTCGTTAGAATACGATTTCGTCGTCCCACCTCCGCACAGTTGAGTAAGGATGTAAAAGCTGATGAAATAAGCGTAGTAGAGCCCACTCAACCACTGCGTCTTGCTCGACAATCCAAAGCCAATTAAGAGGCTAGGACTTTTGTCCCAGCCTCAGTTTTTCTTTATAAAAATTATCCAACTGATCCTTCCATTTCGTAGCTAATCAAGCGGTTCAGCTCAACTGCATATTCCATTGGAAGTTCTTTGGTGAAGGGCTCCACAAATCCCATGACAATCATCTCTGTTGCCTCGGATTCTGACAATCCACGACTCATGAGGTAATACAATTGTTCTTCTGAAATCTTAGAAACCTTAGCTTCGTGTTCCAAAGCTACTTGCGAGTTGTGGATTTCATTAAACGGAATAGTATCTGATGCTGACAAGTCATCCATGATAATGGTGTCACACTCGATGTGAGAAACAGATTTCTTAGAGTTTTTATTAAAGGTTACTTGTCCACGGTAGTCTACCTTACCTCCACCTTTTGCAATAGACTTAGACACGATAGACGAACTGGTATGTGGAGCGTTGTGGATCATCTTGGCACCAGTATCCTGATGTTGCCCTGCATTAGCAAAGGCAATAGAAAGCATGGTTCCACGCGCCCCTTCTCCATCAAGGTAAACAGATGGATATTTCATAGTTGTTTTGGCACCCAAGTTCCCATCAATCCACTCAACTGTCGCATCTTTCAAAGCTTTAGCACGTTTTGTTACCAAGTTATAGACGTTATCAGACCAGTTTTGGATGGTTGTATAACGCATGTAAGCTCCATCCAAAGCAAAGATTTCGACAATAGCAGCATGCAGGCTGTTGCTTGAATAAGTTGGTGCTGTACATCCTTCAACGTAGTGGACACTTGCTCCCTCATCAACGATAATTAAGGTACGTTCAAACTGACCAGTATTTTCGTTGTTGATACGGAAGTAAGTTTGAAGTGGAATATCAACCTTGATACCTTTTGGTACGTAGATAAAGGTTCCACCTGACCACACTGCTGAGTTGAGGGCTGCCAACTTGTTATCTGTCGGCGGAACCAACTTCGCAAAGTATTGTTTAAACAAGTCTGGGTATTCTTTGAGGGCAGAATCTGTATCTGTAAAGATAATTCCTAACTTCTCAAATTCTTCCTTCATGTTATGGTAAACTACTTCTGACTCATACTGGGCAGAGGCACCTGCTAGATAAGCACGCTCAGCTTCCGGAATCCCGATACGTTCAAAGGTTTCTTTAATCTTTTCAGGAACTTCATCCCAAGAACGGGCTGGTTTATCAGATGGTTTTTGGTAATAGATCAAGTCATCAAAGTCAATCTCTGACAAGTCTGCTCCCCAAGTTTGCATGGGCATTTTTTTGAAGGTTTCATAAGACTTCAAACGGAATTCTAACATCCACTCAGGTTCTCCCTTGGCAGCTGATAGTTCACGAATGACATCTTCATTCAATCCTTTTCCTGTCGATAGGACAGGCTCTACATCGTCATGGAAACCAAATTTATATTCACCAAGGTCAATTGGTTTTGGTTCTACTCTTTCTTCAGCCATAATATCCTTTCTTTCATTCTTTAATTCTAACGATTCATAAGACAAAAGAAACTTGTCTTATTTATTTTCTTGATTTTCTATTGTTTTCTTAAGGGCGTTCCAAGCGAGGGTTGCGCACTTGATCCGTTGAGGGAACTTAGCAACACCTGATAAGAAAGCTGCGTCTCCAAGCTCGTCTTGACGCTCATCTTTTTGTCCTTGGACCATTTCAGAAAAGATAGTCGCAAGTTCTAAGATTTCTTGTTTGGTTTTTCCTAAAACGGCATCTGTCATCATACTTGCAGAGGCAGTTGAGATGGTACAGCCTGAATTTAGAAAAGCGATATTTTCTAAACGATCCTCTGCATCAAACTTGACAGAGAGATTGATGACATCTCCACAGGTTGGATTGTTGAGACTGATTTGCTCAGCGTCTTCCAACTTTCCTTGGTGATGAGGATTTTTCGAATGGTCTGCTACCACTGCCATATAGAGGCTATCTAGTTTAGAAAGTGCCATTGAAAAACTCCTTTGTCTTTTGTAAAGCATCGACTAACTTGTCGCAATCTGCCTTGGTATTGTAAATATAAAAACTTGCACGAGCTGTTGCTGGAACTTCTAAATACTGGAGCAAAGGTTGAGCGCAATGGTGACCGGCACGAACCGCTACTCCTTCATAATCCAGAGCTGTCGCAAGGTCGTGAGGATGAAGATCACCTAGATTAAAGGCAATGACTCCTGAACGCTGAGCCAAATCTTGCGAACCATAAATGGTCAATCCCTCAATTGCCTGCAATTTTGGAAAGACATATGCAATCAATTCTTGTTCATGAGCTTCAATGGCATCCATACCAATGTTTTCTAGGTAATCGACTGCAGCCGCAAGGCCAATCGCACCTGCCATATTGGGAGTTCCAGCCTCAAATTTCCAAGGCAATTCCTTCCAGCTTGCAGATTGTTCATAAACAAAATCAATCATCTCGCCACCAAATTCAACTGGTGACATTTGTTCCAAATACTTTTCTTTGCCATAAAGAACACCGATGCCTGTCGGACCAGCCATCTTGTGACCTGAAAAGGCAAAGAAGTCCACATCCAAATCCTGGACATCAATCTTCATATGAGGCGTAGATTGAGCACCATCTACCACCATGATGGCTCCAACTTCGTGAGCCATTTGTGTGATTTCTTTGATAGGATTAACCACTCCAAGAACGTTTGAGGCGTGAGCTAGGGAGAAAAACTTGACTCTATCAGTCAATTTAACTCGCAAATCATCCATATCCAGAGCTCCATCCTTGAGATAGACATAGACAAGCTCTGCCCCAGTCTTTCGGCAAGCTTCCTGCCATGGGATAATATTGGAGTGATGTTCCATGACAGAAATCAAGACCTGATCTCCCTCAGTCAAGATTTCTTCAGCATAACGTGCTACCCAATTAAGACTAGTTGTCGTACCTCTGGTAAAGAGAACTTCCTTTGTGGAGTCTGCATTGATAAACTTCCGAATGGTTTCACGAGCGGCTTCATAAGATGCTGTCGCCCTTTCAGCCAAGGTATGAACCCCACGGTGAACATTGGCATTGTCCTGCTCATAGTAGTGATTAATCGCTTCAAGAACAGCTAGTGGTTTTTGTGTCGTCGCAGCATTATCCAAATAAACCAGAGGTTCGTCATTGACAATCTGATCTAAAATCGGAAAATCCTTGCGAATCGCTTCTACATCTAACATAGGCTTCCCCTTAGCGTTTTGACAATTTTTCTTCAATTGTCGCAATCATTTCATCACGAACTTCCTTGACTGGGATCTCAACGATTACTGATCCAAGGAAACCACGAACAACCAAACGTTCTGCAGTTGCCTTATCCAATCCACGACTCATGAGGTAATACATGTCTTCTGGATCAACTTGTCCGATAGACGCTGCGTGTCCTGCAGTGACATCATTTTCATCAATCAAAAGAATTGGGTTGGCGTCTGAACGAGCCTGATCTGAAAGCATGAGAACACGACTTTCTTGTTGGGCATCTGCTCCCTTAGCACCCTTGATGATGTGACCAATACCATTGAAGGTCAAAGTTGCTTTTTCAAGAATTACTCCATGTTGAAGGATATTACCGATAGAGTTGCAACCATAGTTAGTTACTCGAGTATCAATCCCTTGCACCTGACGACCGCTTGAAAGAGCTACGACCTTGAGGTCTGCATGGCTACCATTTCCAAATAGGTCACTATCAAAGTCAGCAACAACATTTCCTTCGTTCATGACACCGATAGCCCAGTCAATACTTGCATCGTTGCCTAATTTACCACGACGGCTAATGTAAGCAGTGACGTTTTCACCTAGACGGTCAATCGCAGCAAACTTTACTTGAGCACCAGAACGTGCAATTACTTCTACTGTGATATTAGCAGTTGCTCTGGCACTTCCTTCACCGCGTGACTCTAAACGTTCCAGATAACTAATCTTAGAATTTTTACCAGCGATAATCATAATATGCTTGTTAAACGGCACATCGCTATCACTATCTTGGTAGAAAATTCCTTCGATTGGTTCTGCAATCTCAACATTATCAGGAATGTAGAGAACAGCACCACTATTGAAATAAGCTGTGTGGTAGGCTGCTAATTTATCATCGTCATACTTAACAGATGACATGAAGAATTCTTCGATCAGCTCTGGAATTTCTTCTAAAGCTGAATGAAAGTCTGTGAAGACAACACCCTGTTCAGCCAACTCAACTGGAATTTGCTCAAAAACAGTTTGGGTTCCAACTTGCACCAACTTTAAATGATTATCTAAAGCTGTGAAGTCAGGAACATTTGCTGAGGGTTCGCTTTCTGTGATAGTTCCGTCACCAAGATTCCAACGGTGAAATTTAACACGCTCAATGACTGGTAATTCTAGGCTTTCAATTTTGTCAAAAGCTTTTTGACGGAGTTCAGACAACCAGCTTGGTTCAGCGTGCATTTCTGAAAAAAGTTTAATAGTTTCTTTAGTCATTTACTTCTCCTAAAAGATACGAGGGAATTACAATTCTTCCTTGTAGTCATAGCCAAGTTCTTCAGCTAATTTTGCGTATCCTTCACGTTCCAAACGTGCCGCCAATTCTGGACCACCAGAAAGAACAACACGACCTTCCATCATAACGTGTACCACGTCTGGCGTGATATAGTTCAAAAGACGTTGGTAGTGAGTAATAATCATAGCACCAAAGCCTTCACCACGCATAGCATTAACACCTTTAGAAACAACTTTAAGAGCGTCAATATCAAGACCTGAGTCAATCTCATCAAGAAGAGCGAAAGTTGGTTCCAACATCAAGAGTTGAAGAATTTCGTTACGTTTTTTCTCACCACCTGAGAAACCTTCGTTGAGGTAACGCTCTGCCATTTCTTCTTTCATGTTGAGCAATTCCATTTTTTCGTCTAGCTTAGTGATAAACTCACGCACTGAAATCTTCTCATCATCTTCTTTACCAGCATTTATAGCTGCACGAAGGAATTCTGCATTGGTAATTCCTGGAATTTCTGATGGGTATTGCATAGCCAGGAAAAGCCCCATACGCGCACGCTCATCCACTTCCAATTCAAGGATGTTTACGCCGTCAAGTAGAACCTCACCCTTGGTTACTTCATAGTTAGGATTTCCCATGATAGCGGCAGAAAGAGTTGATTTCCCAGTTCCATTTGGCCCCATGATAGCGGCGATTTCGCCTGTTTTCAGGGTCAGGTTAACCCCTTTTAAAATTTCTTTTCCTTCAATTTCAACGTGAAGATCTTTGATCTCTAATACTGACATGATAATTCCTTTCTTTTCAATCCGTTTTACCATTTTCGCTAGAAAATTGTCCTTATTTTTCTAGTAAAAAACGATAAAATGTCAATAAATATACTTTAATAGTATAACAAAAAAAAGCCTAAAAGGCTTTAATTTTGTCTAGAAGCTGAGGGTTACTTCTTTCCTCGAAAATGGTCATCAATAGCGTTGACAATTTTACCCATAATATAGCTGACTCTAAAATTTCTTAGGATTAAAATAGCCCAAAGCAAGGCCATAATATACCGTTGCTCCATGATGGATTCATTAAGGAAATAGGTCTCAGCAGCAGTAAATAAGGCCATGATTATAAATTGTTGTCTGTTCATCGTATTATGTCACAATATCCTTTTAATCTTCTTCTATGGTCACTTTATCCGCTAGAAATTCAAATCCTTGAGGAAGGACAGATTCTTCCACTTCTTCCTTAACTGGTTGACCTTGTGACGATTTAGCCTTAGCTGAGAAATCAGCCCTGACTTCTTTCCATTCTTCCATGGAAATAGCAAGAATCTCTGGTGAAAATCCCGCTGCTTGACTGAGTATATTGCCAAACATGGTGTTCAGATTATCACGTTTCATGGTTTGGCCAGCATTGAAGTTAGATTCAAAAGCAAGAATCGCGTGATGCTCATTAGCCGCAACAGGTTGAGAACCTACTAAAAGCGCCTTATCTGGACCTGATAAGCTTTCAATAACTTCTCCCCAAGCATTTTGGAGACGGATTAGATTTTGACGGGCTAAATCAGGATTTTCAACAGCTTCTTGAAGAATAGACTGAACCTTATTGCGATCTACGCGATAAATTGACTTGCTGTTAACTGGACGACTCGGTGTTGGTGTAGTCTGTTTGGGACTTGTGTTAACATTTGCCAGAGCCTGTTTCAATCGAGTAACTTCTTCTCTAAGAGAAGATAATTCCTCAGCCACATCACCTGAAAGTCCTGGTTGGGAATCAAGTTCTGTCAAACGAATGGTCATCATTTCCGCATAAATCTTAGGCTGTAAGCTAGCCTTAATATCAGCTAAACTACTTGTTGCAATTCCAATCATCTCGAACAAAACAGCCTGTGAAAGACCTAAGTTATCCTTAAAGAGATCACTATAGTGAGTATTCTCCCCACCAGTTTGGACGATCAAAATATCTCGCAAGTATTGCAACAAATCCGTTACAAATCGTGTCATGCTCTTTCCGTTATCAAAAATCAAATTAAGATTTTCCAAAGCACGAGTCACATCTTTTTGTGCCAAGGCAGCCACATAATTATCCAAAGCACTTAAACTAATAGTCCCAGTAATTTCCTCAGAAACTGCTGTTGTTAATCTAGCATCTTGAGTCAAACTCAATGCTTGGTCTAAAATGGACAAAGCATCCCGCATACCACCTTCGGCTCGACGAGCAATAATCTCGACAGCTTCAGACTCATAAGCAATCCCTTCCTTCTCTAAAATATGGAAAATATGATCTCGAATATCCTGAGTTCTAATAGATTTGAACTCGAAGCGTTGAACACGAGACAAAATGGTTGCAGGAATCTTATGAAGCTCTGTTGTTGCTAGGATAAAAACAACATTAGGAGTTGGTTCTTCAAGAGTTTTCAAAAGGGCATTGAAGGCTCCTGTTGAAAGCATATGAACCTCATCAATGATATAGACCTTATACTGAGCTATACTTGGAGCATAGGTTGATTTGTCACGGATATCACGAATTTCATCCACCCCATTGTTAGATGCCGCGTCCATTTCGATAACGTCTTCCAAGCTACCATCTGTTACAGCTTGACAGATATAACAGTTATTGCAAGGTTCTCCTCCCTCTTGATTAGGGCAGTTCATAGCCTTGGCAAAAATTTTGGCTACACTGGTTTTTCCAGTTCCACGAGGCCCTGAAAATAGATAGGCATGGCTAATCTTTTCCTGCTCTACGGCTTGTTTCAGAGTTTTTGCAACAATTTCCTGGCCTACTAACTGTGAAAATGTTTGACTTCTATATTTTCGATAAAGGGCCTGATACATTACGCTTTCTCCTCAAACATTGAAAAATTCCATTCGGTTTTCTCTAACAAAATAGCAACAAACTCTTCTAGATATTTCAGATCCAAGTCATCATAATCATCAACAAGAGATGAATCTAAATCTAGAACGCCCAGAAGACGTCCCTCTTTAACCATCGGCACAACAATTTCACTACGAGCACTACTATCACAAGAAATATAGTTTGGGTAGGTTTTAACATCACCAACAATCACTGTTTGACGACTAGCTGCAGACTCTCCACAAACACCTTTTCCAAGAGCGATTCGTACACATGAAACTCCACCTTGAAAGGGTCCCAAGATCAGTTCATTCCCATCAAATAGATAGAAACCTGCAAAAACAGTATTGGGAAAACTTGTTTTTAGCAGAGCACTGGCATTTGATAGATTAGCCAACACATTGGGCTCTCCTTCTAAAAGATAAGAGAGCTGTTCAATTGTTGTTTGATAAAGTGATTCTTTTTCTGAATATAACATAAGACCATTATATCAAAAAATGCTAGTAGAAAAAAGAAAAATCCCTTGTTTTAAAAACAAAGGATTTTATACAAATTCGAATGGATTAAAGTTCGATGTCTCCGAACAAGTCAGCCATTGAGAATCCTGTTTGAGTTTCAGGAAGTTCAAAATCACGTTTTTCTTGACGTTTTGGACGACGTGGACGTGGAGCGCGTTTTTCTTCTTTTTGTCCTTCTTCTTGAGCTGGACGTTCTTCAAGAGCTTTGATAGAAAGAGATACACGTTCTGCATCAGCGTTAACTTCAAGAACTTTAACAGTAACTTCTTGACCAACTTTAAGAGCTTCTTTTGGATTTTCAATACGTTTGTGTGAAATTTGTGATACGTGAACAAGTCCATCGATACCTGGCAATACTTCAACAAATGCACCGAAGTCAGTCAAACGTTTAACTGTACCTTCTACAACATCACCTTTAGCCAATTTTTGCTCAACGCCATCCCATGGTCCAGGTGTTGTAGCTTTAAGTGAAAGTGATACACGTCCTTCTTCTTCGTTAAGATCAAGGATTTTCACTTCAACTTCTTCACCAACAGTTACAACTGATTTTGGTGAAACGTTACGTTCGTGTGACAATTCAGTCAAGTGAACCAATCCATCAACACCACCAAGGTCGATGAAAGCACCGAAGCTTGTGATACGTGCAACTTTACCAGTTACAACATCACCAACAGCCAATTTACCGAATACTTCAGCACGAGCTGCTGCAGTAGCTGCTTCTACAACTTCACGACGTGAAAGGATGAAGCGGTTTTCTTTAGGATCAACTTCTTTGATTTTAGCATCAAACTCTTGACCTACAAAACGCTCAGTGTTACGTACAAAACGAGTATCCAACATTGAAGCTGGGATAAATCCACGTACACCTTCAAATTCTACTGAAAGTCCACCCTTAACAGCGCGAGTTCCTTTAACTGTAACAACTTCTTCTTCACGTCCTACAAGTTTGTCCCATGCTTTGCGAGCTTCAAGGCGTTTTTTAGATACAAGGTATGTTACTGTATCAGTATCTTTACCAACTACTTGACGAAGTACAAGAACATCCAATACTTCACCTACTTTTACAAAGTCATTGATATCTGCATCGCGATCGTTTGTCAATTCGCGAAGAGTCAAGACACCTTCAACACCAGTTCCAGAGATTGCAACATTAGCTTGAGTAGCATCAACTGTCAATACTTCAGCACTAACAACATCACCTGGCTCAACTTGGCTAACGCTATTTAGCAAATCTTCAAATTCGTTCATCTAAAAAATCCTCCAACAATCAAGTTTTTCTTAAACTTGACATACTTATAATTTTTTCCTAAGCACCCGCAAAGACATGTTATATCGTTCACGTCCTTCAATTATAAAAATAAAATACCCTAAGATATTTTTCTTTTTATCTTGAATTTATTACCTAAGAACTGGGGTAGCTGGATTCGAACCAACGCATGAG
>NZ_KV804214.1:0-73319 GCF_001811305.1 Streptococcus sp. HMSC056C01 | reverse complement strand
GATTTACAGTCCGCCGCGTTTAGCCTCTTCGCTATCTCTCCAATGTTCAACAAAAACTATTATATCATGAAAATTTACAAAAAACAAGCTTTATTTTGCTAAATTATAGTTTTCAATCAAAATTTCCACAGCTTTTTCAAGTTTTTTATAAAAACTATCGACATTTCCATTCTTTATGATTGCGAATTGATTATCTAGTTCAGCAATTTCACCGATAATCTTTTTCCCAATGGTTAATGTGTAGCCTTCAAATTTTTCCTGACCAACTAAAACAGTTGCGTCTGTTAATTGAATTTCAATTTTTTTATCTTTTTTACTCATATCATACCTCTTTTCACTCTTCCTATTGTACAAGAAATTTAAAAAACTGGCAAGAAAAAACTCTTTATAAGGGCAGCCTTGATAAAGAGTTTTTGTGAGAGAATCTAATTTTTTAATCTAGGGAAGACTCATTGTTAGTGGGTTGTCCCACCCACTAATTTTATGTCCTTATCTTTATAATCTACGATAGCACCAATCGCAGCTTCGATACCTCTGACGATATCAGTTAAATTCATAGATGCTGTATTAGGCTTATTTACCACTTGTTCTGTCATATAAGGAATATGCATAAAGCCTGATTTCATATGTGGAAATTTTTTATCCGCTAAATAGAGAGCCTGATACATCAAATGATTGCAAACAAAGGTTCCTGCTGTATTGGAAACTGTAGCTGGTAGCCCTTCCTCTTTTATGGCTTGTACCATTGCTTTGATCGGTAGTGTGCTAAAATAGGCTGCTTGACCATCCTGGCGTATAGGAGTGTCAATCGGCTGATTCCCTTGGTTATCAGGAATTCTAGCATCATCTTGGTTGATGGCAACTCGCTCAGGAGTTAGACTAGCTCTTCCTCCTGCTTGGCCGATGCAAAGCACCGCATCTGGCTGATAGCGGACGATTGCTGTTTCTAATACCTCTGCTGCTTTATAAAATACCGTTGGGATTGCTACCCAATGAACCTCTGCGCCATGAATCTCTGACGGTAATGATTTAACAGCTTCCAAGGCTGGATTGACCGTTTCACCACCGAAAGGATCAAAACCTGTTACTAATATTTTCATTTTATTTCCTTTGCTAAAATGCCAAAAAATACATCAAAAATACATGGATGATAATCATGACAATAGCTACTCCTACCTGCGCTTTAATAACCCCATTTGGATCTTTCATATCCAGGAGAGCTGCCGGTAAAGCATTAAAGTTAGCCGCCATTGGAGTCAATAAGGTTCCACAGCAACCTGCCGTCATTGCTAGAGCTGCAGCAACGATTGGATCAGCTCCCAAGGTAAATACAAAGGGAACACCAATTCCAGCAGTAATAACCGTGAAGGCAGCAAATGCATTCCCCATTATCATAGAGAATAGAACCATCCCAAGGACATAAGCCACTACACCCATCAACCGACTCCCCGAAGGAACTAGACCGCTGATTAAATGCGAAATCAAGTCTCCAACGCCTGCAACGGTAAAAATTGCTCCCAAAGCCCCTAAAAGTTGAGGCACAATCCCACTAGTTGACACTTGCTGAACCATGCGATTATTTTCTGCTAACAAGCTTTTAGGAGAACTCTTAGTAATCAATAAAAGAGAGATGGTTGCAAAAAATGCTGCAAGGCTGATAGCAATCTTACTAAAGTCAGGAATCATTTTTGCTAATACCAAAGCAATCAAAGCCATTAACATGACCGGAATAAAAATTTTATTCTTTAGTCGTTTAGCTTCAATGTTTGCCTTGACTTCATCCAGAAACGGTAAGGTTCCGATACGAACCTGTTTAAAGAGAGTTAGTAGTGCTAATAGCACTACGATAACTCCAATACAGATAGAAGGTAGATAAGAGCCACCGATAAAACTGATGCCCAATAAAGCCCAAAACCCAGCTGTTCCAAAGCGAACTGGGTTTGTTTTATCTTTATAGCTACAATAAGCCGTATGAAGGAATTGACAACCAATCACAATATAGGTCAACTCTAATAACTGACTTGCTAGATTGCTCATTCTTCTTTTCCTTTACTAAGCTTTTTCACTAGCAGTTTTCTATCAAACAGGTAATTGTAAATTCCTACCACAAGTAGGGCCACTCCTGCAACAATAAGCGAAGCCGAAGCGATGCCTGCATAATTACTTTCGTAACCTAATTGGTCCAGAGTGCCCCCCACCAAGAGGACACCACCTGCACCAACGAAAGTGTTCTGAGCAAAGAAATTTGCAAAATTATCATTTGCTGCTGCACGCGCTTTTAGCGCTTCGCTCTCCTGCTCCGTTAATTGTCTACCTAATTGAGACTCTGCTGCTGCTTGTCCCATGGGTTGAACCAAAGGCCTTACAAACTGCGGATGTCCTCCTAGACGGATGGCAAAGAAGCTATCGAGTTCCCGAAAAAAGAAATACACTGTATAAAAACTTCCTACGGTCAGACCTTTAATCTTTTGAATCAAGTCAATCGAACGTTGCTTGAGGCCAAAAGTTTCAGATAAACCTACCAGTGGCAAGGTTACCATAAAAATCGTAAGAACTCGTTGATTACTAAATTCTTTTCCCAAAATTTCCAAGAATTCAACAAGAGAAACTCCAGAAACTAGAGCTGTAACTAAACTAGCTAAGACTACCGTTGCGATTGTATCTAACTTATAGATAAAACCAACCACAATGATAAGTATCCCTATTAGTTTAATCCATTCCATATAGGCCCCTTCATTCCAAAAGTACTAGTCTGTTTTATTTGACATGACTTTCTAATTCTTTTTGGTATTTATTGTTTGATTCCAATTTTTCTTTTTGCCATTTTTCAAGAGCTGCTTGATATTCTTTAGCAGTTACAATCTCTTTTTGCAATTTCATTCCTTTGAAGATGTATGGATCACCCTTAATACCTACTTGTGAGTATGGTTTAGAGAATGGAACGACATTGCTGACAACTGGTGAACCACCTGATGAAGCTGTTGGCATCAAGAGAGAACTATCAGTAAGCCAAGCTTGAGCTTTAGCATATTTTTCATATCTCTTATCCAAGTCATTTTTCTCAGAAACTGCATCATCCAAGAGTTTCTTATATTCGTCCAAACCTAGTTGAGCTACTACTTCTTTGTCTTTTCCTTTAGTAATACCAAGGTGTTTCATAGCGGAACCAGTCTTAGGATCCATGATATTGAGATAACTTGCTGGATCTTGGTAGCTTGGAGCCCATCCAGTACTGTTCAAGTCATAGTCTTTTTGAGCAGGAACACGCGCTTGAGATGTAATGCTTTCCTTCTCGTTATCAGTCATCTGAAGGACATCGATCACGACATTTTCAGAACCAAGAGTTGACTCGATTGATTGTTTAAAGGAATTGCTTTGTTGAACGGCAATGGTATCTGTCTGTTCAACTGGAACATCCAAGTGAATTGGGAAGGTTACACCTTTTGTTTCCAATTCTTTCTTAGCTTTTTCAAATGAAGCTTTGGCTTTGTCAGGATTGTAGATGGTATCTTTTCCGTCAACGAGCTCAACACCTTTCCATTGGTCTCCATAGTTGACCAATTCTTTTTGAGCGATATCACCAAAGTTTTTACCACCAGATTGAACGAAATTGTCTGGTACTAAGCTATTACGAATAATCTTGTCCGCACCATCTTCACCATTGAGCTGGGCAGCATAAGAATGACGGTTGAAGGCAAAGTTGATTGCTTGACGGAAGTCCTTGTTCAACATTGCTTCTTTTGTAGAAGTTTTCTGTTCTTCACTTGTTTTCGCTGTCTTATTGAAAGATTGACGGTTTACGTTAAAGGTAAAGTAGTAACTAGTTGAATCCTGTGGACTATATGTAATTTTATCCCCGTATTGTTCCAAAGTAGAAGCAAAGTTTGAGCTACTTGGGAAGAGGCGAGCTGTTGTGTAGACACCTGAAGAGAAGCTACGGATCAAGGATTCTTGGTCTGATCCATCATAGTAAGTTAATTTAACTTTCTCGATTTTAACCTTCTCTTTATCCCAATAATTTGGGTTCTTTTCATATTCGATTAAAGATTTTGAAGTCAAGGTCTTCAAAATATACGGACCGTTATAAAGAATACCAGCTGGACTGACCGTTCCATAATTTTTACCAGAAGCTTTGAGGAATTCTTCATTTACTGGCAACATAGTTGCTGAAGTTACTTTGGAATTCCAGAAAGTTTCAGGTGCGTTTAGAGTGTACTCAACAGTATAATCATCCACTGCCTTAACTCCAACTGTTGAGAAGTCGTTAGTCTCACCAGTCATATACTCATTCAAGCCCTTGATTGAGTTTTGAATAAGAGTGACACCGTCTGATTTGCCATCAGCTACGTGTTTCAACCCAGTAACAAAGTCATGCGCAGTTACTTCAGCGTATTCTTCACCTTCTGACGTATACCATTTAACCCCTTTACGAAGTTTATAAGTATAAGTCAAACCGTCTTGTGAGACACTCCAATCCTCAGCGAGGGAAGGAATCAAATTCCCATACTCATCGTTTTCCAACAAACCATCAACGACGTTACCGATGATATCCGTTGTTGAAGTACGAGTTGCGATACTGTAGTCCAAAGATGATGGGTCTACTCCATAGACATAAGAGAAAGTTGTAGGCGCATCTGCTTCCTTGTCGGCTTTCCCACAAGCTACAAGAAGAACTGCTGTACTCAGGACCACTCCTGCTGTTAACATCCACTTTTTCGTTTTCATAAAGATCTCCTTTAATAATTTTTAATCTACTTTTACAATCCAACCTTCTGGTGCTTCAATATCACCAAATTGAATACCTGTTAATTCATCGTATAGTTTACGAGTCACTGGACCAACCTCTGTCTCACTGTAGAAAACGTGGAAGTCATCACCATGTTGGATTCCTCCAATTGGTGAGATAACTGCCGCAGTACCGCAGGCACCTGCTTCTACAAATCGATCCAGACTATCAATTGGTACATCTCCCTCAACAGACTTCAAGCCCAAACGATGCTCTGCCAAATAAAGTAATGAGTACTTGGTAATCGATGGCAAGATTGATGGACTCAATGGGGTTACAAACTCATTATCAGCTGTAATTCCAAAGAAGTTTGCTGAACCAACTTCTTCAATCTTGGTGTGGGTTGATGGGTCTAGATAAATAACATCTGAGAAATGACGGGATTTAGCCATTTTCCCTGGCAAAAGACTAGCTGCATAGTTACCACCGACCTTGGCAGCCCCTGTTCCATTTGGTGCAGCACGGTCATACTCGTCTTGAATCAAGAAGTTTGTTGGAACCAATCCACCTTTAAAATAATTTCCAACTGGCATAGCAAAGATGGTAAAAATATACTCCTCAGCTGGTTTTACCCCAATGATATCTCCAACACCAATCAAGAGCGGACGAAGGTAAAGGGTTCCACCAGTTCCATAAGGGGGCACGTATTCTTCATTTGCACGAACAACGGCTTTACAAGCATCTACAAACATTTCTGTTGGAACTTGTGGCATCAAGAGACGATCACAGGTACGTTGCAGACGTTTAGCATTTTCATCTGGACGGAAGAGTTGAATACTGCCATCCTTTGTACGATAGGCTTTCAATCCTTCAAATGCTTGCTGTCCATAGTGAAGGCTTGGAGATGATTCTGAAATATGCAAGGTTGCATCTTCTGTTAATTCTCCTTGAGACCATTGTCCATTTTTAAAATTAGCGATATAACGATAAGGTAGTTTCATATAGGAAAAACCGAGATTTTCCCAATCAATCGTAACTGTCATGACAATCTCCTTTATTCTAATCAAGCTCTGTGTTCTATTCTACACTATTCTCCTAAAAATTCAAGTATTATTTGTAATTTTCTGAAAATTTTACTTATAAAAAATCAGTCACTAGGACTGATTTTTAATTTTCTTTGATTTCTTTAAAGATTTCTTTGAGATAAGCATCAAAAACTTCTTCATCAGAAATGCTATCTGAAATGAAGCTTCCATTGCTTGTGCGTTCCGATAGATTCAAATCTTGTAGGATTGCTTCGTAAGTCGTTCCATTATTTGATTGGATGACAAGCGTTTGCTCTCCATCTTCTACTTCTGTACTAAAGAGATCTCCGACAAATCCTTGTTCAGAAACTGCACCAGCAAGGAAGACACGATGTGGTTTGCTCTTTAATTCTCTAAGGACTTGAAGACCACGATTAGCACGACTGGTTGCTGGAATTTCCTCAATCGAAACGCGCTTAAGACTTCCACGATGCGTCAAAAGATAGAAAGATGAAGTGTTGCAGATAAAGGCTGCTTGTATCACATCATCTGCTTTGAGATTCATGGCTTTCACCCCTGCAGCTTTGGCACCGATAACTGGCACTTCTTCGATGTTAAAGCGGAGGGCATAACCGTTTCGACTGATCAACAGAACATCATCCAATTTAATCGGAGCTACTGCTACAATCTGGTCCGTATCATCTTTCAACTTAGCATATTTGACAGACTTAGAACGATAGGTTCTCCATGGAGAAAATTCTTTGCGTTCGACACGTTTGATTTGACCAAGGCGAGTCGCTGCAAAGTAAGTTGTCGCATCATCAAACTGATCCACAACTTCTACATAGATCACTTCTTCATTGGTTTCAAAGTTTGTAATAGACTGGCTCAAATGCTCTCCGATATCCTTCCAACGAATATCTGCTAACTCATGGACTGGTCGGTAAATGACATTTCCAAGCGTTGTAAAGATTAAGAGGTGCTGAGTAGTTTTGACAGATTGAACAAATAGCAATCGGTCGTCATCCCGTTTACCAATTTCTTCAAGTGTTGAAGCTGCAAAGGAACGAGGGCTAGTACGTTTGATATAGCCCGCCTTAGTCACGCTGACGTAAGTATCTTCTTCAGCGATAAGACTAGCTGTATCAATCTCAATGACTTTTGCTGTATCTTCTAAAGTACTCAAACGTGGAGTCGCAAATTTCTTCTTGACTTCACGGAGCTCTTTCTTCATGAGATTGTACATGGTTCGTTCGTCACCGATGATAGCTGCAAGCATAGCAATCTTTTCACGTAGTTCAGCTTCTTCTTCTTGCAAGACAACCACGTCTGTATTGGTCAAACGGTACAGTTGCAAGGTAACAATGGCCTCAGCCTGTTCTTCCGTAAATTCATAGCTGACCTTGAGGTTTTCCTTGGCATCAGCCTTATTTTCAGAAGCACGGATAAGGGCAATGACTTCATCCAAAATCGAGATAACGCGAATCAAACCTTCCACGATATGGAGACGTTTTTCAGCCTTTTCCTTGTCAAAGCGAGAACGCGCCAAGATGACTTCACGACGGTGGGCGATATAGCTAGACAAAATCGGTACAATTCCAACCTGGCGAGGCGTAAAATTGTCAATCGCCACCATGTTGAAGTTGTAATTGATTTGCAAGTCAGTGTACTTGAAAAGATAGTTGAGAACAAGTTCCGTGTTCGCATCTTTTTTGAGTTCTATAGCGATGCGAAGACCATCACGGTCAGACTCATCACGAACTTCAGCGATACCTGCCACCTTGTTATTGACACGGATTTCATCAATTTTCTTGACCAAGTTAGCCTTGTTGATTTCATAAGGAATCTCAGTGATAACGATTTGTTCCTTACCACCTTTAAGCTTCTCAATTTCCGTCTTAGAACGAACAACCACGCGCCCTTTACCAGTTTCATAGGCCTTTTTGATTTCGTCACGGCCTTGGATAATGGCACCTGTAGGGAAATCTGGCCCAGGCAAGAATTCCATCAGCTTTTCAACCTTAGCAGTTGGGTGATCAATCATGTAGACTGTAGCTTCAATAACTTCAGCCAAATTATGTGGTGGAATATCTGTGGCATAACCAGCTGAAATCCCAGTTGAACCATTAACTAAAAGGTTTGGAAAGGCTGCTGGCAAGACAGTTGGTTCTTTCTCGGTATCGTCGAAGTTCCAAGCAAAAGGAACTGTCTTTTTATCGATATCCTGAAGGAGGTAGCCTGCAATCTCAGACAAACGAGCCTCAGTATAACGCATAGCCGCAGGCGGATCTCCATCCATTGAACCATTATTACCGTGCATTTCAACTAGAATCTCACGGTTTTTCCAGTCCTGAGACATACGGACCATGGCATCATAGATAGAAGAATCCCCGTGTGGGTGAAAATTCCCCATGATGTTCCCGACAGACTTAGCCGACTTACGGTAGCTCTTGTCAAAGGTATTACCATCTTTATTCATCGAATAAAGAATACGACGTTGAACCGGCTTCAAGCCATCACGAATATCTGGCAAAGCACGATCTTGAATAATGTATTTGGAGTAGCGACCAAAGCGCTCTCCCATGATGTCCTCTAAGGACATATTTTGGATATTACTCATATAGGATACAAAGCCCGTAAAATGCAAAGTGAAAATAGGAAATTCTCGCAGTGAGCGATGCTCACAAGAAAATTTATCTTTTTCACACAGCATTTAGGGCGTGTTCAACTCCTTTCAAAAAATGTAGAGTAGATTTTATAGATAGGGTGTTCAGTTACTATAAATAACCAAACTATCCTTCTGTAGTTTAAAATTTTTATATCAGGTTAAAACACTTTAGTTTACTTAAATTTAGCTAGTAGGTACTTGTTCAACTTTTCTTTGAACAAAAAATAAATAGATGGAAGGAAGAAATGAAATAACAGAGGTCCCAATAAGCAATGCATTAAATACAGTTTGATGCCCTTGAAAAATTTCATTCCAATACATAGTATTAACAAGATGGAAGACTAAACCAATTAAGTAGCAAAAGCTAATAACTATCATCTTCCACCTTAATAGAGAATAGATAGAAGATAATCGAAGAGCATGGTAAATTACTGCTGTAATGAGCATTGGAAAACAAAAAGAGATTAAAAAGAATTGGAATCTTAAAACGTCATCAAAAAGCTCTGTGCGATCTATTGAAATAAGCCAAATATTACACAAGGTTATAACAATCGGGAAAAATAATCCATACACTCTTTTATTTAACTTATTTCTTTTAAGAGCTAGAAGAATAGAAAACACTATTACCAGAATTTGGATTCCTGGAAATCCCATAAAAAATATTGTAAATATAAAATTTAACATACTAGTTTAATCTTTCCTCCGCGTACTCAATCATCTTCTCAGCCATTTCATTATCATAATCAAACTCCATCTTTTGAGCAAGTTTTTGAGCTTCTTGATGGAAAAGTTGCATCGTAGCAAATAAAGTCTGAGTGATTTTCTCTAAACTTGAGAAATCAAGCAGATTCAAGAATTCCTTCTCCTTCTCAGCAGGCAAGTAGTTATAGAGATACTTGTAATTTTTACCGATGTCGACTGTTCCTTTATCACTTGCTACCTTCCAAGCCAATACCTTCAAGAGTTCTTGGTGACAAATGCCATAGAGATGATCAGTCGCATAAATGAGTTGCTTGCGATGAATCCCCTTAACCACATAGGCTGATACCCACCAAAATTCATTGCAGGCTTTTTCAAAATCAATCTCACTAGCTGGACTTGTCCAGTAACGCTGAGGATTTGGAGAATATGGCGCAAACAAGCCCTTATCATCTACTAAAACTGTGAAGCCAGCCTCACTATCCACCCACTCGTTGATATCTTCTTTAGGACAGAGGGTTAAATCAATGCGATTCCCATCTTCAAAAAGCATGAGAAATAAACGGCGATGTCCAAGAGTCACATTTTGCTCTACGATACGTTTGCCAAACTGGTCCAGCCAAGAAAGGTCACTCGTCAGATAATCCAAGTCATCCACAATATAGACAACATCATAGTCTTGAAATTCATCTGTTTGAATCTTTTGATTTGTACGCGAACCAGATAGAGCCACAGTATCAACCTGTATCTTTTTAGCTATTTGTATAATCAGGTCAAGCATTTCCTGGTCAGTTCTCATGTAGATCACCATCAGTTGCCTCTGGGTTCTGAATAACAACATCTTCATTTCTTTGCTTAAGAAGTTTCTGAACTCTTTTTCTTTCAAGCTCTCCGACCAAGAATTGAATGATAAAACTAATACCAAAAATTGGTAATAGCAAAATAATTCCCATTTCTTGCGCCAACATTATAAATAGTAGGTTCATACCTGATAAGATTGCTAAAAACCAGGCATTTATCTTAAGAAGTTTTGAGTAACTACTAGGATAATATCTGAGATGTTTGGTACTTTTATAAATAGCTGTAAAACTGAATGCTAAGCTAGCTGATGTGAAAATATAAAAGTCAAAAACATAAAAGAGCAAACCTGCATAAGGATTGGATCTTAAAGGATTATCAAATAAAAAGACACAGGTAGTTACTATGGTTAATAGTAAAAATTCAAGATAGCGACTTTGCTCAGGTTTACCTTGTTTGGCAATTATATACATAATTGCACCTAAAGCTAAGACTATGAAAAGAAATGAACTATCAAACAATAAACTTATCATGATTTATACCTCTTTTAGAGAGCTAAAATTAAGAAATATAGACGATTTTTCAGATCAATCCTTGAGACTGACGCCATCTATCATAGGTTTCAATGTCTGTTTTGACCATATTCATACAAAGTCCTAGAACCGCCATATCGTCCAAGTAACCTGCTAGCGGAATGAAATCAGGAACAATATCAATAGGAGCAAGGAAATAAATAAGTGCGCTTAAAACAGCTAAAATAGTCCCATAAGGAACCGTGGTATATTTTCCTTGAACATAATTTTTCACCAAAGAAATCATGACTGGGATCATCGAAAATTTCTTTCCAACAAATGGCATATTGTTAATTTTTTTCTCCAAACGGTACAAAAAGTCATCTAATTCATCTTTATCATTTAATAATGCTTCAGATTGTGCATAACCACTTTCAAGAGCTTCTTTTACTTGCTCTTCACTTAGATTTTCAGACATAACTTGTCCTCCATTTGTATTTATATCAAACTTTAAAACACTGTCGCTTCTTCAAATGTAATTTTAAAACTAGTTTTTGATTTTTTAAACCACTATGTCTAGTCTGTATTAACCTTATCATTAGAATTCACTTATCTTTTATCTGGAATCATAGAATAACTTGCAGTAATTGCAACATTTTCATCAAGAATATGTTTCAATTCATCCAAAGCTTTTCTAAAATTTGTAATCAAACTTGGAGAAATATTCCAACAATCTTGTTCAGTATTAGTAATATTATTTCTATACTTTGTAATTTCCTCATCCATATTTTGTACTCTTGAAAATATAGATTTAGATTCTGGCCTAGTTTGCGTCTTATCTTTTATCAATGGATTTTCACATATACTTCTAACTACAGCTAGTTCGATTGTTGTTGTATCTTGTAAAAAATCCTGTTTTGTTGTCTTTGTTGATAATTTATTAATAGCTTCTTTAGCTCTCACAATTTCATCTCTAAAGAATATCTCCTCTTTTATCTTAGATATTGTTTTTGATCTTTGTTCTTCAATATTTTTTACTTCAGTTAGTACTTGAAAATTAATAAAGATAGAAAATATACCAAATAATCCAGATAAGATTCCAATAAACGATATGGTTCTTTCAACATCAAACACCATCCCATTATCAGAGATAAATGCTAAACAAATTGATACTACAGTTAAAAAAACAACAATTCCTAGCACCAATTTTTTATTTCCTATTATGTTCAAAACACCATCTCCCCACTCTCCTCAAGAGTAAACTTGACATTATCTTCAATCCACTTACGGCGTGGTTCAACCTTGTCACCCATGAGGACATTGACGCGACGTTCTGCGCGTGCTAGGTCTTCAATCGTCACACGGATGAGAGTGCGGGTTTCTGGATTCATGGTTGTTTCCCAGAGTTGGTCCGCATTCATCTCACCAAGACCTTTGTAGCGTTGGAGGGTAGCGCCTTTGCCGAACTGCTTGCGAAGTTCTTCTAGCTCGCCATCCGTCCAAGCGTAGGCCACTTCTTCTTTCTTGCCTTTGCCTTTAGACATCTTGTAAAGTGGAGGAAGGGCGATATAGACATGTCCAGCTTCGACTAGCGGACGCATATAACGATAAAAGAAGGTTAAGAGAAGTGTTTGGATGTGGGCACCGTCAGTATCCGCATCGGTCATGATAATAATCTTGTCATAGTTGGCATCTTCAAGCGAGAAGTCTGCCCCTACACCAGCACCAATAGTATAAATCATGGTATTGATTTCTTCATTTTTGAGGATATCCGCCATCTTGGCCTTGGCTGTATTGATAACCTTACCACGAAGAGGCAAGATAGCTTGGAACTTTCGGTCACGACCTTGCTTAGCAGAACCACCGGCAGAGTCTCCCTCGACTAGGTAGAGTTCGTTCTTAGCTGGATTTTTAGACTGGGCTGGGGTTAATTTCCCAGAAAGCAAGCCCTTGTCTTTCTTATTTTTCTTACCATTACGACTCTCGTCACGCGCCTTACGTGCTGCTTCACGAGCATCACGCGCCTTGATAGCCTTACGAATCAGATTAGAAGCTAGTTCTCCATTTTCCATGAGGAAGAAAGTTAACTTATCAGCCACAATCCCATCTACAACTGGACGAGCAAGGGGACTTCCTAATTTATCCTTAGTCTGTCCCTCAAACTGCAAGTGTTCTTCAGGGACTAGAATAGAAAGAACGGCCGCTAATCCTTCACGGTAATCAGACCCTTCAAGATTTTTATCTTTTTCTTTGAGAAGGCCAGTTTTTCGCGCATAGTCGTTCATGACTTTGGTAATGGCAGACTTAAGCCCTGTCTCATGCGTTCCACCATCTTTGGTACGAACATTATTGACAAAGGACAGGATGTTATCTGAAAATCCATCGTTATACTGGAGGGCTACTTCTACTTGGAAACCATTGTCTTCCCCTTCAAAGTAGAGAACTGGCGTCAAGGTTTCCTTATCTTCGTTGAGGTAGGAAACAAAGTCCTGCACCCCATTCTCATAATGGAATTCAATGGCTTCATCTGTTCGTTTGTCCTTTAATGACAAGGTAACATTCTTCAAGAGAAAGGCTGACTCATTGAGACGCTCTGAAATGGTATTGTACTTGAAGTCTGTCGTAGAAAAGATACTAGCATCAGGCATGAAGGTCACTTTTGTACCTGTCTTAGATTTTGGTGCCGTTCCAACCTTTTCAAGAGTGGTTACTGGCTTTCCACCATTTTCAAAACGCTGTCTATAAACTGTTCCATCACGGGTGATTTCTACCTCAAGCCAACTAGAGAGGGCATTGACGACAGAAGAACCAACTCCGTGAAGACCACCAGAAGTCTTGTAGCCACCTTGACCGAATTTTCCTCCAGCGTGGAGAATGGTAAAAATAACCTCAACCGTTGGAATTCCCATAGCGTGCATCCCAGTCGGCATCCCACGTCCGTGGTCTTGAACCGTTAAACTTCCATCTTTATTAATCGTTACATCAATGCGATCACCAAATCCAGATAAGGCTTCATCGACTGCATTATCGACAATTTCCCAAACAAGGTGATGTAGCCCAGCACCGTCAGTCGATCCGATATACATCCCTGGACGTTTACGGACTGCATCCAACCCTTCTAGCACCTGAATGGCGTCATCATTATAATTGTTAATATTGATTTCCTTTTTTGACACAAGGAACCTCCTATTTGTTCATCTTTTCTATTTTACAGGTTTTCTAAGGATTTTGCAAAATTTTCAAGTTAAAAGCCTATTCACAAGTCCTATTTAGTAAAAAAATCACTCATTCCCGCCCTAAAAAAAGAAACCAAGACGAGAGTCTCAGTTTTCTTTTCCTTTAACTTGACTTGTTGCAATATCTTCACCAAACCATTTTTGGCTGATTTCTTGGAATTTTCCTTCTTGATAGAGCTCCACAAAAGCTTTATTTAAATTTTCTAGCAAGGTCTTATCAGCCGGTCTCACTCCAACTGCAAAGGATTCACTCTCAAAACCAGCTGGGAAAATCTCATACTGGTCTAATATCCCTTCAGTTTTAAGATAATAGTTGGCATACACACGGTCAATTAAAAGGGCATCAATCCGATCATTTTGCAGGTCAATCAAGGCTTCATTAAAACTTTGATACTGGTTAGCCTTTTGATCTTTTACGATATTTTTCAAGAGTTCAGGCTGAGCTTCAAAGTCTAGATAGCCAGAAGAACCTGCCTGAGCACCCAAAATCTTACCTGTCATATCAGACACTGTTTGGATATTTTGTGATTTCTTAGAGACAAGAACCTGCTGATTTTCCATGTAAGGAATGGTAAAAGCAACCTTCTCACGGCGTTCATCAGTCGCTGAATATCCATTCCAGATAGCATCAATGGTGCCGTTTTGAAGTTCGGTTTCCTTCATGTCCCAATCAATGGGTTGAAACTGTACCTTGAAACCAAGTTTCTCAGAAACAGCCTGTGCTAAATCAATATCAAATCCAGCATATTGCCCATTCTTTTCTTCAAAGCCCATGGGAACAAAGGTATTGTCAAACCCGATGGTAATGGTTCCCTGTTCTTGGTATTTGTCCCAATTATCGACTTTGGGATCACTAGCTTTTTGTGTGCATCCTACCAGGAAAAAAGCAAGAAAGAATACCAAAACAAGGCTGATTTTCTTTCGATTCATAGATACCTCCTACTTAGGCTCTACTTTAAGAATCTGGTCAGCAATATTCTCTGCAAACTGGAGATCGTGAGTCACGACAATTTGAGTCATGCCTAATTCTCGATTTTGTAGAATCAGTTTTTCAACCTCGAGACGCAACTCAGGGTCAAGGGCTGAAGTTGGTTCGTCATACCCAATCACTTCAGGATCTATCATCATAGCGCGTGCTAATGCAACTCGTTGCTTTTGACCACCAGATAATGAGTATGGATAAGCATCCGCATGAGCTTCGAGACCCAGACGAGCGAGTAAGTCGGTTGCCTTCTTCTTGGCATCTGCTTCAGACATTCCCATAGTTTTGATGGGTGACAAAATCAAGTTCTCCATAACGGATAAGTGAGGAAAAAGCTGAAAATCTTGAAACACAAAACCTAATAAGTGACGCTTTTCAAGTTCATCCAAAGGTAGGGATTCTCCATTATAAAAAATCTCACCTGAATCAATGGTTTCAAGTCCAGCTAACATTCTAAGTAAGGTTGTCTTCCCACCACCAGAAGATCCAACAATAGCCAAAATCTGCTTTTCAGGAATTGTTAAATTGAAATTGGATAAAATTTCTTTTTTTCCAAATTTTTTGCTGATATTTTTTAACTCTAACATGGATAACCTCCTATCTATAGTAGCTAAACTTTTTCTCAAGTTTCTTAGCTATAATCGTAACAATACCAATCATAAGCAGATAGATAGCTCCTGCTAGAAACATTGGAATCAAGCTCGCATCACGATTGGCTGCAGTACGACTAGCTAGGATTAAATCTGAAATACCGAGTGCATAGACCAAAGAAGTATCTTTAACCAAACTCATAACCTCGTTAAATACACTTGGTAAAGCAATCTTGGTTACTTGTGGCAAGATAATATAGCGGACGGTATCAAAAGGTTTAAATTTCAAGACCTTAGCTGCTTCATATTGTCCTTGAGGAATCGTTGCAATCCCTCCACGGAATATTTCTGCAAAGTAGGCTGCATAATTAAACGTAAAGGCAATAATCGCTGCTGGTACCCGATCAAGTCGAATCCCGATACTTGGCAAAACATAATAGATAAAGATTAACTGCAAGAGCAAGGGTGTCCCACGCATCACCCAGATATAAACATCAATCACGTAATGGAGGGGTTTCCAATGGACCTGTAAGCTAAAGGCAAGCAAAATACCTAAAGGAATTGAAAAGAGTAAGACCAGTGCAAATACTTGTAAAGTCATTGTCGCACCACTCAATAAACTAGGTAATATCTCAAATAAGTAAGACATATTCCACCTCCCAAAATTAATTGTTCCTATTATAGCATAAATAAACACCAAATCAAGTTTTTCAGAAATTTTCATGAAATTTTAAAACTTTAGCCTTTATTTTTGAATAAAAATGGTACTAATGATAAACTTATCAACTTTGATAAAGTATCAGATGTCACAGCTAGTAAACAGATTCAGTTCCGTTTCTCTCCTATTTCATGGTATAATAGAAACATGATGACAATAGTATTATTAATTTTAGCTTATTTATTGGGTTCAATTCCTTCAGGCTTGTGGATTGGACAAATATTCTTTAACATCAATCTAAGAGAACATGGATCTGGTAATACTGGAACGACCAATACCTTTCGAATCTTAGGTAAGAAAGCGGGTATGGCAACCTTCGTGATTGACTTTTTCAAAGGAACCATCGCAACCTTACTCCCACTTATCTTTCATGTTCAAGGTGTTTCACCTCTAGTCTTTGGCCTTTTAGCTGTGATTGGGCATACCTTCCCAGTATTTGCAAGCTTTAAAGGAGGAAAGGCTGTCGCAACTAGTGCTGGAGTCATTTTCGGATTTGCTCCTCTATTTTGCCTCTATCTAGCAGTTGTTTTCTTCGGAACTCTTTATCTAGGAAGTATGATTTCTCTCTCTAGTGTTACTGCTGCCCTTGCTGCTGTACTTGGGGTGATCCTCTTTCCACTTATCGGTTTCCTACTGCCAAGTTACGATTTATTATTTGTAGTGATTATCCTAGCCCTCGCAAGCTTAATTATCATTCGCCATAAGGATAACATCAATCGTATTCGTAATAAAACAGAAAATCTCATTCCTTGGGGACTTAACCTAACGCACCAAGAACCAAAAAAATAAAACGTCAGTTTCAACTGACGTTTTTTTATGTTATTTAGACTTGATATAGTTGATACCATCTGCCTTCGGCGCAACAGCTTTACCAAAGAAGGCTGCTAGGACGACAATGGTCAATAGATATGGTGCGATTTGCAAGTAAACGGCTGGTACTCCTTGCAAGAAAGGAAGCTGAGAACCGATAACTGCCAAACTTTGTGATAGCCCAAAGAAAAGACTTGAAAGCATAGCACCAACAGGATTCCATTTACCAAAGATCATGGCTGCAAGAGCGATAAAGCCAGGTCCTACGATAGTTGTAACTGAGAAGTTGACGGAGATTGACTGAGCGTAAATAGCTCCTCCGATTCCTCCAAGGAAGCCTGAAATCACAACTCCAAGATATCTCATCTTGTAGACATTGATACCCAAAGTATCTGCTGCTTGTGGGTGTTCACCAACTGAACGAAGGCGAAGTCCAAAGCGAGTCTTAAAGAGGATAAACCAAGCTAGGAATGAGAAAGCAATCGCAAGGTAACCTAGTAGACTAGTTGACTTGAAGAAGATATCTCCGATAACAGGGATATTAGCTAATACTGGAAAGTCAAAACGACCAAAAGTTTGTGTTAAATTATCCGTTTGTCCCTTATTATAAAGCACCTTCACCAAGAAAACTGCCAAGGCTGGCGCCATCAAGTTCAGCACAGTACCACTGACGACATGGTCTGCACGGAAATGAATTGTAGCCACTGCGTGAATGAGCGAGAAGATAGCTCCGACTAATCCACCAACTAGAAGAGCTAACCAAGGAGTTAATGCTCCCAAATCTTGAGCAAATTCAAGGTTAAAAACAACTCCAGAAAAGGCACCCATGACCATGATTCCTTCAAGACCAACGTTAACAACTCCACCACGTTCTGAGAAAACTCCTCCGATACTTGTGAAAATAAGTGGTGCTGCATAAATCAACATCGAAGAAACCATAAGGGTTAACATTGTTGTAATCGACATCCTTATTTACCTCCTTTAAGTTGTTTTCTTGGTTTGACAAAGCGTTCGATGATGTAGTGAACGCTGACAAAGAAGATAATTGAGGCTGTAACGATACTTACAAGCTCAGATGGCACTTGTGCAGCATTCATACCTGGAGCTCCAACTTGAAGCACTCCGAACAAGAAGGCTGCAAAGAGAATTCCAATCGGTGAGTTTGCCGCAAGTAGACTTACCGCCATGCCATTAAATCCGATTGCCAATGATGAACCTTGAACATAGACGTTTTGGAAGGTACCGAGTCCTTCTACAGCTCCACCTAGACCTGCAAGAGCACCCGAGATAATCATTGATAGAATAATGGTACGTTTCGCTGAAATCCCTGCGTATTCAGAAGCATTTGGATTGAGACCAACTGCACGGATTTCAAAACCGAGAGTTGTCTTCTTAAGCAAGAACCAAATAACTGCAACTGCAATGATGGCAAAGAAAATCCCAATATTCATACGAGAGTTTCCTGTTAACTCAGCAAGCCAAGGTGTTTGATAAGTTGCGTTTGCACTTACTCGGATTGATGAGTCTGTACTTTGCATGATATCTTTAGGGAAAGAGTGGATAAAGGCATTACTTGTATAGAGAACAATGTAGTTCATCATGATGGTTACGATAACTTCAGATGTTCCAAGATAGGCTCTTAAAATACCAGGAATGGCGCCAACAATTCCTCCAGCAACCAGCGCAATGACAACTGTCGCAAGAATCAACAATGGACGTGGTAAATCTGGATTTGAAAGAGCGAACCAGCCACTCATAACCCAACCAGCGAGTGCTTGTCCTGGAAGACCAACGTTAAAGAAGCCTGCACGACTCGCAACTGCAAATCCAAGAGCAATCAAGACTAATGGCCCCATGGCACGGAAAATTTCACCGATTCCACGCACACTACCGAAGGCTGTGTAGAACAACTCTTCATAACCCCAAATAGCATCGTAGCCAAAAATCCACATGACGATGGCTCCAAGCAAGATTCCAAGGATAACAGAAATCAAGGGAACCGAAATTTGTTGTAATTTTTTAGACATCACTCTTCTCCTTTTTCCAATTCACCACCAGCCATCAAGACACCAAGTTCTTGCTTGTTGGTTGTTTCTGGTGTTACGATCCCTTGAATCTTACCATCATGAATAACAGCGATTCTATCTGAGACATTTAGAATCTCGTCTAGTTCAAAGCTGACTACAAGGACAGCTTTTCCATTATCACGTTCTTGAATCAAGCGTTTGTGAATGTACTCAATGGCACCGACGTCCAAACCACGAGTTGGTTGGCTGACGATGAGGAGATCCGGATTTCGATCAATCTCACGAGCGATAATTGCTTTTTGTTGATTTCCTCCAGAAAGGGCTGAAGCTGAAACAATCTCGCTAGCAGCGCGAACATCAAATTCTTGCATCAATTTTTTTGCATAGTCAATGATATTCGTATAATTTAAAATTCCCTTTTTGCTAAGAGGTTCCTTATAGTAGGTTTGAAGAGCGATATTTTCAGAAATCATCATTTCCAAAACCAGACCATCACGGTGACGGTCTTCAGGAACGTGACCTACGCTTAGTTCAGTGATTTGGCGAGGATGCAAACCTACGATAGATTGGCCTTTCAATTCTACGCTACCAGATTCAATCTTACGAAGTCCTGTAATAGCTTGGATCAATTCAGACTGACCATTTCCATCAATCCCGGCAATCCCAACAATCTCACCAGCTCGAACATCGAGAGAAAGATTTTTAACTGCTGGAACCCCACGGTTTTCATTGACTACTAAATCTTTGATAGATAGTACAACTTCTTTTGGTTGAGCTGGTTGTTTCTCAGTTTTGAAGGAAACCGAACGCCCGACCATCATTTCTGCCAGGTCAGCATTGGTTGCACCAACAATCTCAACAGTCTCGATAGATTTACCACGACGGATAACTGTAACACGGTCAGACACAGCACGAATTTCATCCAACTTGTGAGTAATGAGGATGATTGATTTGCCTTCTTTGACCAGGTTCTTCATGATGGCCATCAACTCATCGATTTCTGATGGCGTCAAAACGGCAGTTGGTTCGTCAAAGATAAGAATATCGGCACCACGATAAAGTGTCTTTAGGATTTCAACACGTTGTTGAGCACCAACAGAGATATCTGCTACTTTGGCTGAAGGATCCACAGCAAGACCATAACGCTCCGATAGTTCGTTAATTTCTCGAGTTGCTCGAGCAATATCTAGGACACCATTTTTGGTTAATTCACTTCCCAAAATGATATTTTCAGCAACTGTGAAAGCTTCAACCAACATAAAGTGCTGGTGAACCATCCCAATTCCTAAGCTAGCTGCTTTTGATGGCGAGTCTAATTTTACAACTTGACCGTTGACCACAATTTCACCACTAGTTGGTTCTAGAAGCCCTGCTAGCATGTTCATAAGAGTGGACTTCCCAGCTCCATTTTCTCCTAAAAGTGCATGAATTTCACCTTTACGAAGTTCAAGGTTAATCTTGTCGTTAGCGACAAATTCACCGAAAACTTTGGTAATTTCACGCATCTCAATGACATTTTCGTGTGCCATGTGCTCTTCCTTTCAGAGTTTTATTTTATTTCAATAAAACCTGCTAAAGAGATTTAGCAAGCTCTATTGAGACAAAACAATTTGTCTCAATTCTTAAAGAAGCGGCCACAGGCCGCTTCCCTAAGAAATGACTTTTATCTATTATTTTTCAGGAACTTTGATGCTGCCATCTAGGATTTTAGCTTTTGCATCTTCAACAGCTTTTTTACCTTCTTCAGAAAGGTTAGTTGTTACTAGATCAACCCCTTTATCCTTCAATGAGTAAACGATCACTTGACCGCCAGGGAATTCACCTTTTTCAGCTTTGTTTGCGATATCTTGAACTGTTGTTCCGACTTGTTTCAAAGTAGAAGCAAGTACGAAGTTAGCTTCTTTACCGTCTTTAGAAGTATATTTACCTTCGTCAACTTGGTCACGGTCTACACCGATAACCCAAACTTTTTCGCCTTCGTTTTTGCTTTCATTCAAAGATTTAGCTTCTGAGAAGACACCTGCACCAGTACCACCAGCTGCTTGGTAGATTACGTCTGCACCTGCAGCGTATTGAGCTGCAGCGATTGTTTTACCTTTAGCGGCATCACCAAATGAACCAGCGTAGTCTACTTGTACTTTGATAGATGGGTCAACTGACTCAACACCAGCTTTGAAACCAGCTGCGAAACGAGAAATAACTTCAGATTCCATACCACCTACAAAACCAACTTGTTTTGTTTTAGTAGTTTTAGCTGCTGCTACACCTGCAAGGTAAGCTGCTTCGTTATCAGCAAATGTTACGCTTGCTACGTTCTTTTGATCTTTAATCACATCGTCGATCAAAACATAGTTCAAATCTGCATGTTCTTTCGCTGCTTCTTCAACTGCATTGTGAAGGGCAAAACCAACACCGAAGATCAAGTTGTAGCTTCCTGCTGCTTGGTTCAAGTTGTTAGCGTAGTCAGCTTCACTTGTTGATTGGAAGTATGTGTATCCTTTATCTTTTGCAAGATTGTGCTCTTTACCCCAAGCTTGAAGACCTTCCCAAGCTGATTGGTTGAATGATTTGTCGTCAACACCACCAGTATCTGTAACGATAGCTGCTTTAGTCTTCACATCAGAAGATGAAGAAGCTGCGTTACGAGAAGAGCGATTACCACATGCAGCAAGTCCAAATGCTGCTACTGCAACTAGACCAAGGCCTAGCCATTGTTTCTTGTTCATTACTGAACCTCCTAAATAAGATGCGCAACGAAGTTGCAAGTATGGATTGATTGGCCACAAGGACCCTTGTCACTCAAAGAGTGACGCAGACTAATGCAAGTCTGTAAATGAGTATGGAAGTAATTCCCCGACCGTCATCTCGACCGTCGATTTATCTTTGGCAACTAGAGTCACCTTTAGATCTTGTTCAAAAAATTCGACCATAACTTGGCGACAAGCTCCACAAGGAGAAATAGGTTTCTCAGTTTGACCGTAAACAATCAACTCTGAAAACTCACGTTGTCCTTCGGAGATAGCTTTAAAAATAGCTGTTCTCTCACCACAGTTGGTCAAGGGGTAGCTAGCATTTTCAATATTGCATCCTGTATAAACACTGCCGTCCTTGGCAACCAAAACAGCACCAATCGGAAAATGTGAATAAGGAACATAGGCATTTTTACTAGTCTCAATCGCTAAGTCAATCAACTCAGTAGTCGCCATCTGCTAACTCTCCTTTTAAGATTGCTACACCAGAAGATGTTCCGATACGAGTAGCTCCAGCTTCAACAAAGGCTACTGCATCTGCATAAGAACGAGCTCCACCAGCAGCCTTAACCCCCATATCAGGTCCAACTGTCAGGCGCATTAATTGAACATCCGGTAGAGTTGCACCACCTGTTGAGAAGCCTGTTGACGTCTTGACAAAGTCTGCCCCTGCCTTTTGAGCGAGTTGGCAAGCCAAAACTTTTTCATCATTCGTAAGTAAGCAAGCTTCGATGATAACCTTAACGAGTTTGTCACCGCTTGCTTCAACAACTGCTCGAATATCTGATTCGACCAAGTCAGCATTCCCAGACTTAAGCGCTCCAACATTGATGACCATATCAATTTCGTCAGCACCATTTTGGATAGCTTCTTTGGTTTCATAAGCTTTGACAGCTGAAGTTGTAGCTCCAAGAGGGAATCCTACTACTGTACAAACCTTGACATCAGTATCTACGAGTGCAGTTTTTGCATGCGAAACCCAGCAAGGATTGACACAAACACTGGCAAAATCGTACTCTCTTGCTTCAGATAGCAAACGATCGATTTGCTGTTCGGTAGCATCTTGCTTTAAAAGCGTATGATCAATGTATTTATTTAATTTCATTTCGGTTTTTCCTTAAATCAGGAGATAATTTCAATGATTTCACGCGTTTTTATCGCTTCATCACTTATCTTAATTTTAACATAATTTTGGAAATCTGTAACTAGTTCCGGAGAAATTTTGCCATTTGCATATACTTTTGCAACAATTTCACCCTTTTTGACTGATTCTCCAACTTTCTTCTCAAAAACAATCCCTGTCTCATAGTCAAGAGCATCTGTTTTAACGGCACGACCAGCACCCAATCTCATAGCAAAAAGACCAAACTCCATGGCTGGAAGTTCTGCGATAAGTCCGTCTTCTTGAGCAGGAATATCAACTACATGGTCAACTTTTACTGGACGATAGAGGTCTTCTAGGTCTCCACCCTGAGCTAGAACCATCTCTTCAAATTTCTTGAGAGCCTTACCATTTTCAAGATGTTGCCTTACTTCCTCGATAGTTTTTTCAACATTTGCTAATGATAACATAATCTGGGCCAACTCACAGATAAAGTGGCTAATATCTTGACGGCCTTTACCTTGAAGAATTTCCAGAGCTTCTAGGATTTCTAAACGATTACCAATGGCACGTCCCAAAGGTTGACTCATATCAGTAATAACTGCTACTGTCTTACGACCTACAGCCTTACCAAGGTTTACCATGGTTTGAGCCAGTTGGCGTGCCTCATCAACTGTCTTCATAAAGGCACCTTCACCGACAGTAACATCCAGCAAAATAGCATCCGCTCCAGCTGCAATTTTTTTACTCATGACCGAACTAGCAATCAAGGGAATGGTATCCACTGTTGCCGTCACATCCCGAAGGGCATAGAGAAGTTTGTCAGCCTTAACTAGTTGATCCGACTGACCAATAACTGAAACTCCAATTTCTTGAACTTGTTTGATAAATTCATCCTGACTGCGTTCAATCTGAAAACCTTTGATGGATTCTAATTTATCGATAGTACCACCAGTGTGGCCTAAGCCCCTACCGCTCATCTTAGCCACTGGGACATCAAAACTAGCTACCAAGGGTGCTAGGATTAAAGTTACCTTGTCACCAACACCACCCGTAGAGTGTTTATCAACCTTCACACCATCTATAGCAGACAAATCAAACTCCTGACCTGTCTTAACCATATTCATGGTTAAATCAGAAATTTCTTTCGTGGTCATTCCTTGGAAGTAAACTGCCATGGCAAATGCTGACATCTGGTAATCAGGAACAGTTCCTGCCACATAGCCTTCAATCAACCATTGGATTTCGTTCGAACTGAGTTCTTGCCCGTTTCTTTTTTTCTGGATTAGATCTACTGCTCTCATTCTTTTACACTTTTAAGGATGTAATATCCCTTATCTTTCTTTACAACCTCACAATTGCCAAATACGTCTTCCATCTTATTTTTGGCACTTGGGGCTCCTTGTTTTTTCTGGATAACAATAGTCAAATCACCACCGTCTACTAAAAAGTCTATACTTTTTTCGATGATTTCGTGAACTACTTGCTTGCCTGCACGTATGGGCGGATTCGAAATGACATGGTTAAATTGTCCCTCTACCTGCTCATAAATATTAGACTGGAAGATAGTCGCTTGAACTTTGTTTTTCATTGCATTTTGCTGGGCTAAATCCAGGGCACGATTATTGATATCCACCATCGTTGCTTGGGCATCATAAGCCTTAACCAAAGACAAGCCTATCGGACCATAGCCACAACCAACATCAAGAATTTTTTCACCTTTTTCAACATCAAGGCATCTTAACAACAACTGACTTCCAAAGTCAATCATTTTTTTGCTAAAGACACCAGCATCTGTCAAAAAGGTCATCTTTTGCCCAAGTAGCTCAACTCTAAGTTCATGAACATCATGGGCTGCATCTGGATTTTCTGCATAATACATTTTACTCATGATACTATTTTACCATAAAAATAAGTTATTTGTAAATCGTTTACAAAGGTATCAAGCCTTTAAACACATTGTATTTTTTCAAAAATAATATAAGTTCTGATTAGGATTAGGGACCTAGTAAAAAGCTCCCTACTGCCATGGTAATTGGAAAAGCAAAGATACAAGCTAAACCAAAAAAGAAGAGCCACCACTTTCTTTTAAAGAAAGCTAACACAAGGTAGCCAAGTCCTATGAGTGGCAATAAGATAAAAAGGACAAAAATAGTCCAGTTATAGTAGTAAGATCCTATTGAAAAGGAGAAATTCACCCAGTTTGGTGATAACCATAAAACAACTACAAATAGGCTGATAAAAATCAGCGTTTTTTCTCTTAATCTAGCTTTCATCTTAGTCCTCCTTTATAGGTTTTCCCTCTTAGATTTTAACAAAGAAAGCGCTATTCTTCAATCTCAATCAATGATTGGAAACGAATGACAAGTCATTGGGAGCTACAAGAAATAACAGTCAGGATAAAACAACAAATTTATTGTCTATAATCAGACGCATTTTGATTACTATTGCTTTACCTTCAAATACTTAATTATCAACAGTATTCCCAATAAGATGTTTAGATAAAAGCCCAACTGATAAGTTTGTGTTAGGATTTCCAAACTTGTCCACAGTCGTATCAAATCTTCTATTGACATGCGGAATAAATAACCCTCTGTAGCAATCCACAAAATCAAAAATAGATAACTACTAGCAGCAAGCCATTTCGTCCACCGTTTTTTTAGTAAAAAAGCAATTAAGAGCGAACAGATAAAGACAGCTGTTACAATAGCATGATCCATCAAAAAAGTAAAACCGTAATAGGTTTCCACAAAGCGTCTACCATTATCTGCATTGGCTCCTTTTATAAAAGGTAAAGCAAAACTTAAAATAAAAACAGAGTTCCAATATGTAACTTTTTAAGATTTTCATAGTACACCTCCTATAAGTTGTGAACTAAAAAGTCCCCTTTATTAGCTGATAAAATCAGGAGAAACCAGCTCCTACTTCATCAATAATTTGTTCATCCTCTATCTACTTATAGTATATACTACTGACTTACCACATTCAAGAAACCGCTTCATTTTTTTAGCTTTTTATGGTATGATAGACAAAATATCTAGGGGAAAACAAATGACCAACGAATTTTTACATTTTGAAAAGATAAACCGCGAAACTTGGCAATCCTTGCATCGCAAAACAACTCCTCCCTTGACCGAGGAGGAGTTAGATTCTATTAAGAGTTTCAATGACCAGATTAGCCTACAAGATGTTACTGATATCTATCTGCCACTGGCACATCTGATTCAGATTTACAAACGTTCCAAAGAAGACCTTGCCTTTTCAAAAGGCATTTTCCTTCAAAGAGAGAGCAAAAAACAGCCCTTTATTATCGGAGTTTCAGGAAGTGTCGCTGTCGGTAAATCAACCACTAGTCGTCTCTTGCAAATTTTGCTTTCTCGTATAGTCCCTGGAGCAAGTGTTGAACTGGTTACTACAGATGGTTTTTTATACCCAAACAGTGTCTTAATTGAGCAAGACATTCTCAACCGCAAGGGTTTTCCTGAGAGTTACGACATGGAAGCTTTGCTCAATTTCCTAGACCAACTTAAAAATGGGCAGGATGTTGATATCCCTGTTTATTCCCATGAAATCTATGATATCGTGCCAGTTCAAAAACAACGAGTAGAAGCCGCTGATTTTGTCATTGTTGAGGGAATCAACGTATTCCAAAATCCACACAATGCACGTCTCTATATTACTGATTTCTTTGACTTTTCAATCTATGTCGATGCCGCAGTCGAGGATATTGAAAGTTGGTATTTGGATCGTTTCTTAAAACTTTTGAGTTTTGCTCAAGATGATCCAGGTAACTATTACTATCGTTTCACTCAACTTCCTCTTAGTGAAGTCAAGGATTTTGCCCACCAAGTTTGGACCAGTATCAACCTAACCAATCTCCAGAATTACATTGAACCGACACGAAATCGTGCCGAGGTCATTCTCCATAAATCTAAAAATCACGAAATTGATGAAATTTACTTAAAAAAATAATTTTCCCTTGTCAAAACGTAAGTTTTCAGATATAATGGTATAGTTAGTAAAAATGGAGGTAAGAACATTGGCAAACATTAAATCAGCTATCAAACGCGCTGAATTGAACGTTAAACAAAACGAAAAGAACTCAGCTCAAAAGTCAGCTATGCGTACTGCTATCAAAGCTTTTGAAGCAAACCCATCTGAAGAACTTTACCGTGCTGCCAGCTCAGCTATCGATAAAGCAGAAACTAAAGGTTTGATCCACAAAAACAAAGCTAGCCGTGATAAAGCACGTCTTGCAGCTAAACTTGGTTAATCATTAACTGCATACAAAATGAGCTCCTCGGAGCTTTTTTTGTGCACATTTTCTGGAGGTTATTATGAAAATAGCTATCATTGGATATTCTGGATCAGGCAAATCCACTCTGGCAGAAAAACTAGCTAATCACTACTCTATCCCCAAACTTCATATGGATACTCTCCAATTTCAGCCAGGGTGGCAAGATAGTGACCGCGACTGGATGCTGAACGAAATGAAAACTTTTCTAGCCAACAACGAAAACTGGGTCATTGATGGCAACTACTCTTGGTGTTGCTATGAGGAAAGAATGGAGCAAGCTGACCAGATCATCTTTTTAAACTTCTCTGCTTGGACTTGTTTGCTAAGAGCCTTTAAGCGCTATTTAAAGTACAGAGGAAAAGTTAGAGAAAGTATGGCTAAGGGATGCCCCGAGCAATTCAACTGGGAATTTATCCGTTGGATTCTCTGGGATGGACGTACAAAAAATGCTAAGGAAAGATACCAATACTTAAACAATACTTACCCAGAAAAGATGAGCATTCTCCATTCTCAAGCAGAGATTGATGGTTTTTTGCGATCTTTAAAAAAGTAAACAATATAGTAGCATTTCATTAAAATCAGCATGTACTGATTGACTAAAAAAGGAAGTTTTTCATCCAGAAAGTCTTCCTTTTTTCCTTTTATTCAACAATTAAAAATAACTCGAGCAATTTATAAATCAACAATAAAATTCCCCTAGAAATGAAGAGAATCTTGTTCATAGTTTCTGAGTTCGTGATACAAAAAAACTGAAGGAAGCATAGTCCTACTTCTTTCAGTTTTTTATTGTCTCAATTTAGAAAAAACTTCTCCAATCTTACCTTCGATAACTAAATCAGCTTGGCTGTCTTGAGGGGTGCTGGATTTGTTGATAACGACAAGATTTGACCCTGAAAAATAATTGATTAGGCTAGCTGCAGGGTAAACAACTAAGGAAGTTCCACCTATGATCAATAAATCTGCTTGCTGAATGACTTGTGCTGCTCGACTAAATACATCCATACCCAGAGGTTCCTCATAAAGAGTTACGTCAGGTTTAACCACATTGCCACAATCTAAGCAGTGAGGAACTGGACCTTCAAGTGCCAAAAATGCATTCAAATCATAAAATCGATGACAGCCCAAACAGTAATTACGATCTGCACTACCGTGCAGTTTCAAAACTTTCTGAGACCCCGCCATTTCATGCAAGCTATCAATATTTTGCGTCACAATCGCCTTTAATTTACCTGTTTTTTCTAACGACGCTAGATAATCATGTGCTAAATTTGGCTTGGCATCTGGATAGACGAGATACTTTTTGTAGAAATCAAAAAAATCCTCTGGATAGCGTTCAAACATGGTGCGTGAAACCAATTGCTCGGCAGTAAAATGGCGCCCCAACTTAAGACTATAAACACCATCAGAACTTCGAAAATCAGGAATATTAGACTCTGTAGAAACCCCTGCACCACCGAAAAAGACAATTCTCTGACTTTGGTCTATCAGTTCCTGTAATTGTTCAATCTTATCCATTTTACCCCTCCTTTAGTTTTTGTTCTAAAAAAGTTGAAAACCTTTAGCTTCTGTCAACCAGGCTTTCAACTTTATTTGATTATGGTTTAGATATTAAACTGACTAGTCTCGGTTCTTTGACACAATTTGACGTTCTTCAAAGTCCTTATTCTCATCTATTTATAGGATTGAAGCAATGAACATGCTTATCATTTTGAGAACAAGAGTAATCTCATAAATGGAATCTGACTTTAGTCTGCAATCAAGGTCTCTAGACCAACCTTCATCATATCTGTGAAAGTATTTTGACGTTCCTCTGCAGTTGTATCCTCATCGGGATTAACTAAACTATCAGAAATCGTCATGATAGCAAGTGCATCCACATGGTGTTGGGCAGCAAGATAGTACAGCGCCGCTGCTTCCATTTCTACAGCCTTGACTCCCCATTTACCAAGTTCGATATTTTTTTCAAAGTAGTTTGAGTAGAAAACATCTGAAGACAAAACATTTCCGACGTGAGTGGTCATGCCAAGGTCTTTGGCAATATGGTAGGCTTTATCTAGCAAATCAAAGCTAGCGATTTGTGGAAAATCATATTGAGGCCAGTCATTGCGGATGATGTTTGAGTTGGTTGCAGCTGCTTGCGCCAAGACCAATTCACGGACATGAACATCCTCATTCAAAGAACCAGCAGTTCCGACACGGATCAATTTCTTCACACCGTAATCGACAATCAATTCACGCGCATAGATGGAGATTGATGGCATTCCCATCCCTGTTCCCATGACAGATACACGATGGCCCTTGTAAGTTCCAGTGTAACCAAACATGTTACGGACTTCATTGAAGCATACAGCGTCTTCAAGAAAATTCTCAGCGATAAACTTCGCACGAAGAGGATCCCCAGGAAGAAGAATTTTATCAGCAATTTCACCCTGCTTAGCAGCAATATGGATAGACATAATATAAGATACCAAGGGCGTAAAAGAGGCAAAGTAAAAATAGGAAATCCGACAAAGATGCCTCGCATCTAGGAGGATTTATCTTTTTTACACAGCCTCTAGCCCGGGTTCAGTTTCAAACCCGAACTACCCTTCCTTTCATTTTTTATAAACAAGACAGGCGACAGAGAACAAAGTAAAAATAGGAAACTGGCGACGCATTGTAAATGCTAGACAGTTTATCTTTTTTACACAGTTCTCCGCCCGTATTCAGTTCAGCTAATACGGTTAACCCATCCTTTCTTTTTTAATTGAGTAATTAGAAAAGCTTTCCGCTCGTGTTCAAATTAGAACACACGCTCTACCTTTCTATAAGATACCAAGCCCGTAAAAAGCACAGTGAAAATAGGGGATTGACGCAGCAAGTACTGGACTTGCAAGGCAATCGATCTTTTTCACACAGCTTTTAGGGCGGGTTCAATTGTAAGTTAGTTTTGAAAGTTGAGGCGATTACGGGTTCAATTTCAAACCCGAACTCCCTTTCCTTTTCTTTCATTTTTATATTTATTTTGTTAATGAATCCAAAAATGCAAAGAGTTTTGCATTCATTTCTCGATAAGCATAGTTTCGAATAGCTTCAGGCTTTTGAACATAAGTCAATTTTTTGCTTTGTTCTTCCAAAACTTCTTCGCCATCCGCAGCAATTAAGAGCTCTACTGTTTCTGGATCAAATTCCAAATGAGCTTGGAAGGCATAGTGTTTAGGACTAAAGCGAATAATCTGACGTGGACAACCTTGACTGGTCGCAAGAACGACAGCATCTTCTGTCAATCCTGGCATATCGCCATGCCAGTGTCCTGTATTTAGAGTCGGTCCAAGAACTTTGACATGTTCATCTTTTAAACCAGCTTCAGTAAGCGTTATTGGATAAACCCCAATCTCACGTTCTGGACTGTGCTCATACTTTGCACCATAGGCAACAGACAAGAGCTGGGCACCAAGACAGACCCCAACAATATAACGATCAGCCTTCATGGCCTTTTGAATCAGCTCAATCTCTGCCTGAGGATCGTAGTATGGAAAAGCTTCTCGATCTTCATCTGGCGATTGAGGTCCTCCCATCACAATCAGAAAATCAATCCCATCAATAGTTTCCGGAAGAAGTTCTTTTTCATAAACTTTAGTTGTAGTCACTTGATGGCCACGCTCCTGCGCCCATTTTAGATAAGCGCCCGGCACTTCAAAGGTTTCATGCAGTACAAAATGTACCTTCATCGTTTCTTCTCCCATCTCTTTCGAATCACGTAAGACAGACCAGCCGCAAGTACAAGCGGAATTGTCAAACTCCAAGTTTGGCCTGTAAATCCAAGGCTCAGGGCAATGGCTGTCAGAGGAGCTTTTAAGGTCGTCCCTAAAAAGACGGTCGCTCCTAGTAACATCCCTAGAGCAGGATCTAGATGAATCCCAACTGCTGTCAAAAGCAAGGTCACTAGGTAGCCAGAGCCAATCCCTAAGGCAAATGATGGTGTTAAAGTTCCCCCATAAGCACCATTACGCAAGAGGAGATAAACCAGAATCCCCTTCACTGCAAGAGCCAGTGGAAGATAAGGAATTGACTGGCTAGACAAGAGGGCTTGCGCTAGTACCTGGCCATTCCCCATAAAGATAGGGAAAAAGGCTACTAGGCTCCCCAGCACTAGAAAGGCTAGAGGAAGAGCCCAAAGAATCGTCCCATCCTTCCGCCGTTTGTGACTAGCCCGCTTGGAGAGGAAAGCAAAGACCAGAGCCAAGGGAGTAACCAAGAAAGCAATCACAATAGCCTGAAAGAAACTGCTAGCCGACCATGAGACTGTGGACAGGTGATAAATAGCCTCCTGACCAATGATGGACTGAGCGACCCAGGTGGCCAGATAAGTGCTGGTCAAAACCAGTAGAAGGTTCTGCCAACTGTAGGCGAGTCCTAAGGTCTCAAAGACGAACAAGCTACTGGCAAAGGGAACTTGATAGACCGCAGCTAAACCAGCTCCAGCACCACAGGCAATCAAGACTTTTCGCTCTTTGAGGGCTAGAGAAAAACCTTTCGCCAAGCGACCAGCTAGAAGAGCCCCGACCTCACGTGGTGCTCCTTCTTTTCCGACCGATGCACCTGCTCCGACAATCGCAACCTGCATCCCTGCATGAAAGAGGTGGACTAAGAGCGCTGGTTCCCTGTCTCCAGCTAAGTCAATTTGCTGGCGAATAGACAGAATCTTATAACGCTTTTGCAAGACATACCAAAAACCAGCTGCCAAGCACCCAGTCACACATAAGACCAAAAATCTACGGAGACCTCCAGCTTCTTGAAATTGCTGGAGTAAATCCGACTCATCTTGGCCAAAAGCCAGCCCTTGCACCCCTTCTAGTAGATAATGACAGGCAATTCCGACCAGACCCGTCCCTATTCCTAATGATAAAGTGGCTAGAAGCACTCTCAGTCCATAGGGCATACTTTGGAGTCGTACTCTCATAGTCTTACAATTCTGCAAGAATAGCTTTCAGCAATCCTTTAAAGTCTCCTTTGACACGTTCGGTAACTTCTACTACTTCTTCGTGGTTAAGTTCCTCTTGGAAACCAGCCGCAAAGTTGGTAATACATGAAATACCAAGAACCTTCAAGCCAGAGTGTACTGCAACGATAACTTCAGGAACGGTTGACATTCCGACAGCATCAGCACCAAGTGTTTTATAAGCACGGATTTCAGCTGGAGTTTCATACGTTGGACCAGTTACACCGATATAAACACCGTCATCAAGTCTAACACCAAGCTTTTCAGCAACTGCATGAGCTGTAGCACGATATTCTGGAGTGTAGGCTTTTGACATGTCTGGGAAACGTGGACCGAAGTCATCCAAGTTTTCACCGATTAGCGGATTTTGTCCTGTCATATTGATGTGGTCAGTGATAGCCATCAAAGTACCAGGACCAAAGCCGATACCTCCAGCAGCGTTGGTTACAATCACACCTTCACAGCCCAAAACTTTCATGACACGAACTGGGAAAGTCACCACCTCTAGTGGGTTCCCTTCATAGAAATGGAAGCGTCCTTGAAGTGCTAAAACCTTACGTCCTGCAAGCTCACCGTAAACCAATTTTCCAGCGTGTCCAACAACAGTAGAACGTCCCCAGTTTGGAATCTCAGCGTAGTCTACCACAACTGGATTTTCGATTTCTTCAGCAAGTTCGCCAAGTCCTGATCCAAGAATCAAGCCGAACTCTGGTGCTTCTACTCCCTTTTCTTTTAAGAAAGCAGCTGTTTCATTGATTTTTGCTAATAATGTCATTGTCTGTCTCCTTCATAATCTTTTAAAAATTGACCGATTTTGTCAAAGGTTTTTGCATTTCGAATAGTAATATTACGATAGAAAGGCATCTTAAGCAGGTACTTGTGATAGGCTGTTTTGCTATAGGTTTCTTCTGAGAATTTGCCCCAGAAGATTCCCAGTTTCCCGAAATGAAGCACTTCATCTACCAGTTCCATACTTTCGACTTTCTCGATGACTTGCTTGATATCCAGTCCCTCAGTATAAAAGAGAACATCCTTTCGAGCCATTTCTTGGAACCACCATTCCGGAAGAGTTCTAAGCTCCTCTTCGTAATCTTCTTGACTTAACAAGGAAAAATGTTGGATAAATGGATAATGTTCTTTAAAGAAATCCTGTAGCCTCTCAACCAACTGAGTTCTAGGCATGCTAGTATCAAAGAATATATTGCCACTATTGATGTAGGTTTCAACAGTTTCTAATCCCAACTCTGTCAACTCTTGCCGAATCTGGGCCATAACCACCTTATGTTTCCCACCGACATTGATCCCTCTAACCAGTAATGCAAAGCGAGTCATCTTAAACCAATTTATCTAAGAAACTTTCACCAATCATAGCTTTATCAACGCCAAAGTTATCAGCGATTGTCGCCGAAATATCAGCAAAATGACCGATTGGTAGGTGTCCATTTCCTTTTAATGATGGGCTGTAGGCCAAAAGTGGAATGTATTCACGAGTATGGTCTGTACCAGCATAAGTAGGATCATTACCATGGTCTGCAGTAATCATGAGTAAATCATCTTCTCTCATAGCAGCGATAAGTTCTGGCAAGCGCTCATCAAACTCATGCAAACAATCACGATAGCCGTGTGGATCACGGCGGTGACCGTAAAGTGCATCAAAGTCGACCAAGTTAGTGAATGAGAATCCTTTTTCAAACTCAGCAAGTCCCATCGTTGTCAAAAGCGTGTCAATACCGTGGCTATTTGACTTATTGTGACCCATATCATGGTTGATACCTGCACCGTTGAAGATATCGCTGATCTTACCAACTGAGTAAGTATCGATACCTGCTTCGTTCAATTTATCCAAAACAGTTGGTGCAAATGGTGAAACTGCCAAATCACGACGATTTGCAGTACGTGTGAAGTTTCCAGGCTCACCAACATAAGGACGAGCAATAATACGTCCTAGAAGAGCTGGGCGCTCAAGGGTAATTGAACGAGCGTATTCACAGATACGGTAGAGTTCATCCAAAGGAATGATATCTTCGTGAGCTGCGATTTGAAGAACTGGGTCAGCTGATGTATAGATAATCAACTCGCCAGTTTCCATTTGGCGTGGTCCAAAGTCATCGATGACAGCTGTTCCTGAGTATGGTTTGTTGGCTTCACGAATAACCTTACGTCCTGAAAATTCTTCGATTTTAGTAAGGATTTCCTCTGGGAATCCATTCCAAAAAGTATCGAAAGGTTCAGTGATATTAAGTCCCATGATTTCCCAGTGACCAGTCATGGTATCTTTACCTAGAGATACCTCTTCAAGCTTAGTCGCATAACCTGTTGGATTGCTCTCAGCTGGAACTGTCTTCAATGGTGTTTCGCGAGGAATATTCCCAAGACCAATCTTAGCCATATTCGGTACATTCAAACCAACTGATTTAGAGATGTGTCCTAATGTATCAGATGCTCCATCTGGAACCCCTGCATTGACAAAGTTATGAGCATCTGGTGCTGCACCGATTCCTACAGAATCGAGTACCACCAAGTGAATACGTTTAAATTTTGACATCGTTTGCCTCCTTTATTTCCCTTTTGTTGAAGTTAAAACCTGAACGCCAGTTTGTCCTGCAACGATCACTTTATCAACCATTTGATTAAATAAACCGTGCTCAACAATACCAACCTGGAGATCCAATTGACGACCAAAAGCAATCGGATCTTCAATAACACCTAAATCAAGATCAATGATGAAATTTTTCATATCCGTCACAAAGCGTTGGCCATCTTTTTCACGAAAACTTGGCTTACAACCAGCTTTTTCAAAACGTCGGAAAACCTGTTCTGCTCCGTATTGGACAACTTCGACAGGTAGTTTGAAAGCGCCCAGTTTCTCAACCATCTTACTCTCGTCTACCACCCAGATATACTGTTTAGTTGGTGTCGCAACTACTTTTTCCATTAGAAGTGCACCGCCACCTCCTTTGATACCATTAAACTGACGATCCACCTCATCAGCTCCATCAACAGTCACATCAACCTCATCCACCTCATCGATAGACTTAAGCGGTATATTCAATCCTTGTGCCTGTTTTGTTGTTACACTCGAAGTCGTTACGGCTGTAATTTGAAGTCCTTCCTCCTTGATTCTACGACCGATCTCCTCTACGAAATAATAGGCAGTCGAGCCTGTTCCAAGTCCTACAACCATTCCGTCGGTTACGAACTCAGCAGCCTTGATGCCTGCTATTTTTTTCAGATTTTCCACTTAAACACCTCCAAACAAAAAGCTACTTTTATTATAACATGAATACGCTTTAAATTCATCCTTGCACTAGAAAAACCCGAACATTTTATTTCGGGTTTCTGATTCTTATTTAACCATGTCAGGATCGTAGTCATAAAATCCTGTGTCAAGGAAACGATTTTTTGGATGGAGTTTACGGACTTGCTCGTCCAACAAGAAGGCTTGGTCATGCGTAAAGCTTCCCTCTTGAATCAAGCTACGGGCTTGGATGAAGAGTTTTGCAATCTCAACAAAATCTTGCCCTGGAGTATAAAGTCCTTCTAGCTTCCAATGAGTGAAACCATGCTCTACCAACTCTGGCAATTTGGTCATCAAATCAAGGTCGTTATTGGCAAAAATGTGAGTTCCATGATTGTCTTCAAAAATTGAGTAATGGCTATCTGGATCACTAGGCTCTGCTAAGAAGAGGTCGCGTTGACGTGTTTTTTCATCATCAATCTGAGTAAAATTATAGTAATTCTGCAAGAGTGGACGCTTAGAGTGGTGGATAACACTTGCTCCATAGACCAAAATTTCAGCAGGAATTTCCAAAATTTCAGGCATTTTAAAGAGTTCAGCTGATGGAATTTCACGAGCCAATACTGCCTCAGAAGCGCCAGCCTTTTGTCCCCAGAAATTGATCTGACGGCTGCTAGTCACCATTGTCGATGCGTCATAGATGGTTTTAAAAGAATAACCATCGCGATTGACAACATAAAAGACACCTGCATCCCCAACAGTAATGTAGTCTGTTTTAATTTCTTCCAAGAAATCAAGGAAGGGCTTGATACGATCCATCATATCCTGATGCATAAGAGCATTGACCGCTACGATCAATTCCTTACCTGCATCATGAACCAGACCAGCGATGATTCTCAGTTCATCATAAGAAAAAGTCTTTGGTAGGCGAAGTCCAAAATCTTTTTCACCGACATAGATGCGGTCAACTCCCGCCTCTAGTAATTCTTTTACTTGTTCAATGCTTTCAGCAGTTGCTGTAATAATAATCTTTTCCATAAGAAAAATTATACCACATTTCTGAAAAATCAGCTATTCCCTAAAATGATAAATTTACTTATTATTTTTGTAACCTTACTGTAATAATTTTTTTCTTGAAAAATGGTAAAATGAAAGAGTACTGTTAAGGAGAGAATCATGCCCGTAAGAAAATATCAATCGTATGAGTTTGAAGAAGAGGAAACTCAAACAACGCTATACCAAGACTATGTTCCAGAAACCACTTCCGTTGCTAGTTTGAAGGAAGTTCTTTTCTTTGTAAACATTGCTTGTTTTTGCGTCTTTTTAGCCTTGTTTAGCTTTATCTTTTTAGCCCTCAAGTTTAATACAGTCTTAGCTTTTAGCCTAGCAATTGCCTTGAGTTTAGCGGCATCAAACTTTCAACGTTCAATGATTAAGAAGAAATTTTATTAGATTCAAAAGGTCGGGATTTTTGTCCCGACCTATTTTTTATAGGATAGCTAAAGAGCTGCGACTAGAAAAGCGATACTTGGTCTACCGCTTTCTAAGTCACAGCTTTTTTTATTTATTTTTACGCTTGGATGGTGTTTGGTTGGCGATTTTTACTTCAAAAGTTGTTTAGTTTTACAGAAATTTGACATATCCATAAAACTCCTTTTAGACATAGAGAGCGCTCCTTCTACTTCTAATCTTGAGAAAATGATCGACTTAAAAACATTGATGAAAAACAATTTCTTTTATCCGATAGATAGGAGAAATCATTTCACAAAAAGACACCCAGCTAGCTGGATGTCTTGGTCAGAGTTATTTTAGTTTTTCAACCAGGGGCAATAGCTCTTCTATTTTCTCAACAATTCGTTTTTGTTCTGCGAGTGGGGGGAGAGGGATGAGTAAGTTATTAATACTAGTAGTATTTAATGTTTTACCTTTGATTGCATTTTTACTTTCTCCCCATTGAGAAATGATTGGTAGAACATAAAACAACATATCTCTAAAAGAGTATTTATTGTCAACTAATGGAACAATTGAAATAATAGCTTCATTGTGAACCGCGTCAATTTTTAATATGGAAGTTCTTCCAACTGTTAATTTAAAGCTCATTAAAAGTATTTCTTTAGACACTGTTTTAACAAATTTTTCTTTAACTGCTTTTTTAGATACTTTTTCCTTTGTTGATTTTATAAAACCATAATCAGACATATCAGAAATAGAAACCCAAGGTAAATCATTACCCCACCATTCTGCTTCTGCTCTAGGCGGAGTTTTTCCAATTGAAAAATTAACAATATCCCCTAACCTCACCCACTTCCAAGTCTCAGGTATTTCAAAGGGGATTTCCTCTTCTGTGATTTCAGGAAGGGCTTTTTGTTTCTTGAGCTTTCCTTCTTGGATCAGCTTTTGCTTTTCGTCTTGGATGGCTTTATAAAGCTCTTGACTTGTGCCTTCTTCTGCTCTTTGCTTGACGAGTTTTCCTTGGATGGCTTGTCCAAGTATGGCTTTTTGCATATCAAGAGGGAACTTTTTGTTTAGTTCTTCTAGCCTAGCCCAGGCCTTTTCATATCTTTCGACCAGGGGCAAAAGCTCTTCGATTTTCTCAACAATCCGCTTTTGTTCTGCGAGAGGGGGTAGGGGGAGTATCATCTTTGACAAAGTTTGCCCATTGCAATTCGGCTGTGCTGTAGCAATCGTACCAATACGTAATTGTGACCAATATAGTTCACTGCCCATAAAATATTTTAAGAACTGAGGAACAATGTTTTTTCCATATTGTGTTCTAATAAGATATCCTGCATAAATTGCATTTTCACTTATATTTTTTACCAAAAATGATTTCCCAACAGTTCCGCCTGTTCTAGCAAATAAAATATCATTATTTTTTAGTAAGTATTGCTCAATTTCCTCTTCACGAATATCACAATATGGCACTGTATCCCAACATACAGAATCGTCTTGAATGTCACTTATACGAACCATTTTGATTCGCCCTTCATTTTTTGCAGGAGCATTATACCCATATTGTACCGATTTGGATAAGTCCCCCAACCTCACCCACTTCCAAGTCTCAGGTATCTCAAAGGGGATATCGTCTGCTGCGATTTCAGGGAGGGCTTTTTGTTTCTTGAGCTTGCCTTCTTGGATCAGCTTTTGTTTTTCGTCTTGAATAGCTTTATATAGTTCCTCGCCTGTGCCTTCTTCTGCTCTTTGCTCGACTAGTTTTCCTTGGATGGCCTGCTGCAAGATAGCATTTTTTAACTGTTGGGGCGTCATTGAATCTTACCTCCCAACAGTTTTTCTATCTCTTCTAGGACTCGGTCAATTTCTGCATTGAGGCTGGCTCTCTCTTCTTGGTACTCATGGATCAGATCGTGTGGTGCTAGGATGACTTCTTCTTCATGTGGGTAGCCACATAGATCGAGATTGTAGCCGTACTTTTCCTCTAGCTCTTCTCTGGTAAATTTCTTAGCCTTATCAAAACCGTCTACTAGGATTTCTTCTCGTTGATGCCACCATGAGATAACTGGTTCAAAGTGCTCTAACTTCATGGGTTTTGTTTTCGAGAAGTTCTTGTAGCCTTCTGGTTTATCTAGTCGATAAATCCAAGTCTCCTTTGTAGGACCTGTCTTATCAATGAAAAGAATATTGGTCGTAATCGAAGTATAGGGACTAAAGACACTAGATGGCAAACGGATAATGGTGTGTAGATTAAACTCATTTAATAGTTTCTTTTTGATATTGAGCTTGGCATTATCGGTACCAAATAAAAATCCATCTGGCAGGATGACAGCTGCTCGTCCTTTTTCTTTCAGACGATACATGATAACCGACATGAAAAGGTCTGCCGTTTCAGAGCTTGCTAAATCTGACGGAAAATGACTTTTGACATCCGCTTTTTCTGAACCACCATAAGGAGGGTTCATCAGGATAACATCAAATTTGTCATCATCTGTATAGTCGAGTACATCTCTAAGTAGCGTATTGTCATGATAGATTTGCGGGACATCCAAATCATGAAGAAGCATATTGGTAACAGCCAGCATATAAGGAAATTGTTTCTTTTCGATTCCATAGATAGAAGAAGAATAGGCTTCTTCATCAGCAACTGTCTCTACCTTTTGATGAAGCTCTTTGAGCCAACTTGTGATAAATCCACCTGTACCACAAGCCAAGTCCGCCATGGTTTCACCGATCTTCGGCTCTATCATCTTGGCCATAAAGTCCGTTACTGCACGAGGTGTATAGAACTCACCACTAGATCCTGCACTTTGTAGTTCTTTTAGGATAGTCTCATAGATTTCTCCAAAGGCATGGCTTTCATTATAATCTCCAAAGTCAATTTCATCAATGACATTGATAACTTGTCTCAGAAGGACTCCGTCTTTCATGTAGTTATTGGCGTCTTGAAAAACTGTCTGAACAATCGCTTTTTTGATTGGGGTCTCACGAGTGACTGCTAAGTTTTTTAGTGTTGGAAAGAGCGTGTTATTGACAAAATTCAATAAATCATCTCCCGTTAGAGCAAGTCCAGTCTTATCATCATGCGCCCAGTTAATCCATCGGCATTCATTGGGAATGATGGAGGTGTAATCGTCCTCGTTCATTTCCCAGTCACTTTCTTTTGCGTCGTATACTTTTAGCAAGAGCATCCACGTAATTTGCTCAATTCTTTGGGCATCTCCATTGATACCTGCATCGTTCCGCATAATATCTCGTAATCGTTTTATAAATCCTGATAGATTACTCATTATCAAATCCTTCCTTAGTTATAAATTGCATTTTGTAGTTCTTCTACAGCATGTTTATAGCCATCTTTTCCTCCAAAGTAACTAGCGATTTTAGATGGCTTACCTAATTTCATAAAAGGATCTAATCTCAAAACTTCCGTAGTCGTAATTTCTGTAATTCCTTTATTCATATACTTATCAAGCAGTGCTTCTAACACTTCTTTAGCAACTCCATTATAGCGACTAAAGAAATCCTGTTTCTTTACATTTTCTGCTCGTTCTTTTCTAGTCAGTGGTTTTTGATTAAAGGCAATATGGCAGATAAAATCAAAATCATCGACTTCTTCCATAGCCTGTTCTTTTTTGAGCTGTTCGATGTCAATCCCACGCTCCAGAAGTATACTTTGTATCTTGTCTTTTTTGGGGTCTTTTCTCCATTCACGAATAAAGGCATCTAATGTCGCGTATTCACCCCTAATATTTTCTTTGGTATAATCGACAATACTTTCCTGTCTCAGTAACTTACCATTTGTATCATAGACAGAGACTGTTTTATGAATGATTTCAACTTTGCAACCATTTCTATCAACAATTGGTTTTATTGCAGGAGGATTCGGTGGTGTACCATCTCCACCTTTCTTTGTTTTACCACCTTTAGGATTGTTTTCAGGGTCAAAGTCATCGTCAATTTCAATTGGACCATCCCAGTCTGGATCAGCAAAGAGTCTTGAAACATTTCTAAAGTCCATCACAACAAAGTGAGTCTTTCCTTCTTTTTCACGAAGTCTAGTACCACGACCAATAATTTGCTTAAACTCTGTCATCGATCCAATCATTTCATCTAAAACAATCAGTTTTGTCATCTTACAGTCTGCACCCGTGGAAAGAAGTTTAGATGTTGTGGCAATAACTGGATATTTTGCAGACACAGATATAAAGTAATCTAGCTTACTTTTCCCATAATCATCACTGCCTGTAATACGAACACAGTAGTCTGAGTTTTCTTTTACCATATCAGCATTATGGTTAACAAGGGCAATTCTCATCCTTTCAGCAGCTTCTTCTGTTGGGCAAAAAACAATCGTTTTTGCCATACGGTCTGTCGCCTTTAGATATTTTGTAATTTCACTAGCTACTTGGTTGGTTCTATCTTCTATGATGATGTTGTAATCATAGTCTGTATTGTTATATAGTCTATCTTCAATGAGGTTTCCAAATTTATCTTTTTGTCCTTTGACTGGTCTCCAACCATCACCAATATCAGTTGTAATATTGATTACCTTAAATGGTGCTAAAAAGCCATCTTCAATCCCTTTTTTAAGAGAGTAGGTATAAATCGGATCGCCAAAATAATTGATATTCGAAACATATTTGGTTTCCTTTGGTGTTGCTGTCATTCCTATCTGTGTAGCAGAAGAAAAGTATTCTAAAATTTTTCTCCATCTAGATTCTTCCTTAGCAGAACCGCGATGACACTCATCTACGATAATGAGGTCAAAGAAATCTGGTCTAAAAAGCTCAGAAAAATGCTCCTTATCGTCCTCTCCAACTAATTGTTGGTATAGTGAAAAATAGACCTGATGAGAAGTAATCGTGCTAGGGTCATCCTTGGCTACGTTAATTTTATGAATGACTTTTTCAAGAGGAGAAAAATCTTGTTGAATAGACTGATCGACTAAGATATTTCTATCCGCCAAATATAAGATTTTTCTTTTCATCCCACTTTGAAGCAGTCTGTATACGATTTGAAATGCAGTATAGGTTTTTCCTGTTCCAGTCGCCATCACAAGCAATAATCTATCTTTTCCTGATGCAATTTGCTCAACGGTTCTGTTTACTGCAACCCTTTGATAATATCTAGGAGGGTAAGAGTTCATACTTGAGAAGTAAGGTTGATCAATGATTTTTTCTTCTTGTGAACTTAACCCTTCTCCATTATTCGATTCCGCCTTATATCTATTTATGAGCTCTTCTTCAGTAGGAAACTCATCCAAAGAAAGTTCTCGTTCTTTCCCAGTTAAAAAATCATGCTCAAAAAAACCATCTCCATTAGAACTATAAGCAAAAGGTACATCAAGCATTTCAGCATAGGTCATGGCTTGTTGTAAGCCGAACGACATACTATGCTTATTGTCTTTTGCTTCTACAATAGCAATTGGTTTATTAGGATTTAGATACAGTACATAATCTGCTTTCTTTGGTTTTTCTCTAGAAATTAAATTCCCACGGAGATTAATTTTACCATCTGTTATTTTTGTCTCCATGGTAATTTTATCTCTATCCCATTTAGAGACAATAGCAGGGCTAATATAATGAAATTTTATGTCTTCTTCTGTCATTTCTTTCTTTGTTAGAAGTGTACTCATTTTATATTTGCTCCTTGCTATTATTTATAGCATCTATTTCGGTGATATCGATAACAGATTATTTGTTTAAGTCATGAATCTATTACCAAATACTTGCCATTATTCATCGCACGTAATTATCATGCTACCTCAAAATTTAAAAGTATCTCATAAACTATCCATCTTATTTTATCATAATTACAAATTTTTCAAAATACCATATTGAAGTTCCCAATCTATAAAATTAAAAGAAAAGGTTAATCAGTAGACGATTCTACCAATTAACCTTTTCCCTCTTAAAGCATTTTAATTACATTTGATTTCTTTAGACCTTAACTGAACAGTTCTCTGGAACTATCTTTTTTATTTATTTTTACGCTTGGATGGTGTTTGGATAGCGATTTTTACTTCAAAAATCGTACCATGAGGTTTGTTATCTTTGACACTGATGGTTCCTTTAAGAGCATCGACAATCTGTTTGGCTAAGGATAAGCCTAACCCAAAACCACCTTTTTGCCGAGTACGAGCCTTATCAACCCTGTAAAAGCGATCAAAAATTTTCTTTTTATCTACTGCAGAAATACCAATTCCATCATCAGCTACTGACAAATAGAGATTACGCTCCGTCGTAGCAATGACAAAATGGATATCTCCTTCTTCTTCTGTGTACTTGACAGCATTGTCAAACAAGATAGTCATCAGTTGCTTAAGAAGAAGCTTGTCTGTTATGATGGTCCGATGGATGCGATTTTCAAAATGAAAAACGCGGTTATTTTCAGATGCGATCATCTCATAGTTAGTAAAAGTTGTGTTAAAGAAGGCTGGCTCTACCTCTCCTAATTCCGGTTTAATGCCGTCATCACGACGAGCTAAATTAAGGAGATTAGTCGTTAAAAAGCGCATATTACGAACTTCTTCTAGACTGGAAGCAATACTCTCACTTGACTCCATAATAGTTGCCTCAGGTTTTCTGAAAAGAGTTTCTAGACGATTTTGCAGAACAGCTAATGGAGTTCGTAGCTCATGACTGGCATTTTCCACAAAACTCTGTTGCTTTTGCATGCTTTCAAGTAGAGGTTTAACACTGACACGCGCAAGATAAAGGCTGGCAATAATGGATAAAATCCAGAAGCTAGCCATGACTACCACGATTAATTGCTCATGATTTTGACTAATTTGCTCTATCTGACTGGTATTTATCAAAACCGCTGCATACTTAATATTGGTCGAGACAGAATCGATATTTATTTCAGATAGAATCACTCGGTAAATCTCATCCTGACCATAACTATTCTGAACATGAAGTTGTCGAATATGATTCAAATCCTTTTTATTAAAAGTAATCTTATCAAGACCTAAAAAGCGGTTGCCAGTCACTAATTGATTCAAATTTGAATCTAGCAATATCACTTCCGTATTGGAACTAACCGTTGGTTTTTTATCAGAAGCTGGAGCAACATTGGCACTACCTAAATCCTTAACGTCCTCAGTTGCACGATTGACCGCCAATTGAATAACGTCCTGAGGATTTTTGCTCAGTGATAAGAGTTTTTCATCAACCGATGTGTAGAGACTGGAGTGCATAACCTGCAAGATAATCAAGGTCATAGCAGAGAAAATCAGAGTAAATACTCCAAAATTACGGATAAAATAACTGAAATCTTCTGCGTACCAATTCTTTTTAATTTTTTTAAACATGTTTTAAAATATACCCAACACTACGCAAGGTTTGGAGGTTTTCAGCAAAGACTGAGCCCTTTAATTTCTTACGAACTTTTGATACATAGACTTCTACCACGGAGATGGTTGTGTCACTGTCAAATCCCCACAAACGGTCAAAAATTTGTGTTTTTGGTAAGATCACATTTTGATTTTGGAGGAAATAAACCAAGAGATCAAATTCTTTACCTAATAGTTCCACAACAGTATCATTGATTTTAACTTCATTTGTAGATAGATTAACTGTCAAATCACCATAAGAGAGGGTATTTTCATTGAACTTACCAGAACGTTTGAGCAGCGCTTGGATACGCATCTTGAGCTCTTCTAGATAAAATGGTTTTGTTAGATAATCATCTGCCCCAAGCTCAAATCCATGTCCCTTATCATCAAGACTTTCCTTGGCTGTCATGATCAGAACAGGAGTCGAAATCCCTTTTTCACGCAATTCTTTTAAAACTTGGAACCCATTTTTCTCAGGTAACATCAAGTCCAATAAAATCAAGTCATAAACACCACTTTCGGCCTCATAAAGACCTTCTTCGCCATCAAAAACCTGCATGACATCCGCAAAATCATCCAAAAAATCAAAAACTGAATTTGACAGGCCTAGGTCATCTTCCACTAATAGAATTTTGATCATCAAAAATTCCTCCTTATTATACCTATTATAGCAAAAATATCTTAAAAAAAACTCAACTTCCCTTGTTTTTCCAAGAGAAAGTTGAGTTTTTGTAATCTAGTTAGACTAGAATCTTTTAAGCTTTGCTATATTTAGCTACAACTGCTTCAACTGCTGCTTTTTCACGCTTAATCAATTCAACGCGAGCTGCGATTTCCTTGATTCCCATACCGATGTTACGGCTAAGAGCTAGGTCAGAAAGTTGTGGCTCAAAGAATTCCTTGTATTCCGCCAAGCGTTGTTCTGACTTGAATACATGGGCAGGAAGGATAACAAAGCTATCAAAGCTCATATCTCCTCCAAGGGCAGCCTTAATCCAATCCCAGTTTTCACGCGCCCAAGACCACGCTGTTTCCTGGGTTGCTTGATGACCTAAGAATTGGAAGTACCAAGCTGATAAGTCTTGTGGTTTTACCACAAATTTGTCCTTCCAAGAAGCAATCAAGGTTTGGATATTATCCGCATCTGTACTGTAGGCAAGAGCAGCTGCCAATTGGCGTTTAAAGGCGGCATCTGTGGCATGAGTATAAAGATCGAGATAAGTTGCGACCAATTCCTTAGTCTCATGGTGTTTCATTTCATTGATGAGAACTTGTGAACGAATAGCTGCTGGAAGTCCTGAAAGATTATCCTTGTGGGCTTCGAAAATTTGGCTAGCAACTTGACTAGCTTCTTCATCATTTGAACGAATCATCATAGAAATTGTCAATTGACGAACCAATTCATCCTCATCAGATTCACCCTCTTTAGCTTCAAAGCCAAGACGGTCATAGTTGTAACGAGCCAGTTTAGCAATAAGGGCTTTAAAGGCTTTTTCTGTCTCAGTTCCTTCATCGATAAAGCGATCAAGCGCTCCGATAACTTGTGAAACTGCTGAAACAACGAGATAAGATTCTTCTTTAGCCAATTGATCCACCACTGGAAGCAAGTCTGCGTACGAAATGTGCCCTGCTTCAGCAAGCAAACGACGTTCTTGGACGATTTGAAGTTTACTTGTGTTATCAAGTTCTACTAGATCTGCAAGCACAGCATCAAGTAATTGACCTTGATAGTCTGTAATGTAGTGGGCTGTATTTTCAGTGTTGAGACGAAGTGCTCCTTCATTTTCAGCAAGAAGTGCTGCATAGCCGGGGATTTCGATACTTTCAGTTTCGAGAGTATCTGGTACTCCTTTCCAGTTGCTGTTAAGTGGCACTACCCAAAGACGATTCTTGTCTTCATGCTCACCGATGAAGAATTGTTTTTGTGAGATCTTCAAAACATCATTTTCAACTGTAGCAGTCAAAACTGGATAACCAGGTTGCTCCAACCAAGAATCCATAAAGGCTGCTACATCACGGCCTGATGCTTGACCAAGGGCATTCCAAAGGTCACGACCAATGGTATTTCCGTATTGGTGTTTTTCAAAGTAAGCATGCAAACCTTTGGCAAAATCAGCATCCCCTAACCAACGACGAAGCATGTGCATGAGGCGACTTCCTTTGGCATAGACGATAGCTCCATCAAAGAGCGTATTGATTTCATCTGGGTGTTTGACTTCAACGTGAACAGATTGAACGCCATCCGTCGCATCGCGTTCAAGAGCAAGAGGTACTCCACCTGTTTGGAAATCTTCAAAGATATTCCAACTTGGCTCGATGGCATCCACACAGACGTATTCCATCATGTTCGCGAAGCTTTCATTGAGCCAAAGGTCATCCCACCACTTCATAGTCACAAGGTTACCAAACCATTGGTGAGCAAGCTCATGGGCAATGACTAGAGCAACTTGTTGACGGCTGGCAAAGGTAGAGTTCTCATCCACAACCAAGTAAACTTCACGATAAGTTACCAGACCCCAGTTTTCCATAGCACCAGCTGAGAAGTCAGGAAGGGCGATGTGGAGAGATTGAGGGATTGGGTACTTGACTCCGTAGTAGTCTTCGTAAAATTCAATTGAGCGAACAGCGATATCTAGTGAGAAATCAAGGTTTGAAAGTGGATGGGCCTTGGTTGAGTAAACACCTACCAGCGTACCATTTTTAGTTTTGGCAGTTACCCCTTGCAAATCACCTGCTACGAAAGCCAGCAAGTACGAAGACATACGTGGAGTTGTCTCAAATTTCCAGATACCAGTTTCCTTGCGGTTTTCAACGTCAATTTCTGGCATGTTAGACAAGGCCAACTCACCTTCTGCTTGGTCAAAGCGAAGAGCTAGGTCAAAGGTTGCTTTGGCTTCTGGCTCATCCACACATGGGAAGGCTTCACGAGCAAAGTGACTTTCAAACTGAGTTGACAAAACTTCTTTTTTAACACCATCAACTGTATAGTATGATGGGTAGATTCCTGTCATGTTGTCTGTAATTTTTCCTGAAAAAGCGATGACCACTTCAACTTGACCTGCTTCCGCAAGTTCGATATGAAGGGCTTCGTTTTCATTATCAACTGTGAATGGGCGAGCTTGACCTGCTACTTCTACAGAAGCGATTTCTAAGTCCTTTTGGTGAAGGGAAATTCGGTCACTTTGAGCTTGACCGGTAATGGTTACTTTTCCTGAAAAAGTCTTGGTCTCACGACTCAAGTCTAAAAACAAATCATAATGTTCAGGAACAAATTGTTTAATATAATGTTCAACTGCTTGCATCATTTTCTCCTATTCTATATTTCTGAGCAAATGCTCTAGTTCAAACATACCTATTTTATCATATTTTAAGTCAGAAAAAAGCTTTGGACGGTGATTTCCAAAACTTTCTTCTTACTAGTAGCCTACAGAGGGTAGACCTTGCGAAATTCTTCCAAAACAACCTTGCTGTCAGGTGTAAAAGTCAGTCCAGCCTCCCTCATCCACTCAGCGAAACAGTCCTCATGAACCTGACGCCAATAGGCTAAAGATTTGTCTCCTTCACCTTCCTTGTAGGCATGGTCGGCTGAAACCTGATGGAAAGGCTGAACGGAAACCTTTGTAATTTCGATAATGCAGACAGCCCGATCTTGGCTATCTAAAATGATGTCAAAGGTCCCTTCTTGTGGCAGGGGATCGTTATCAACTGCATAAAGATCATAGGCTGATGTAGTTGCAGTCTTTTCACCTTTTAAAACCAAATCTGCCAAGAGATCGGCTTCTACTCCAAAAGCCCAGGCATCTATCTCATCACCGATAGAGGGGTTGATTTTCTTATAGGCATTCCACATTTCTTGAGGTGTCATAGGTTGCTCCTTTGTATTTTTTTACTTTCTTCTTTTACACGTTTGAGATGGTCTGGATGGTCAATTTTTAAATCAAAAATCTCTGGAATAGAACTGTAGTGGATTATGCATTTGATATCCATTTGATTCATTTTTTGTATGAAAGAAGGATTCAGATAACCTGCTACAGCGAAATCTATCTTTTTCATCCTTGCTTTATCCTGCATCTGTCTCAGCATTTGTAACATAATGGGACTTTCCATATCATGCCATTGACTATTTCTCACAGTTGCAAAAATAAATGAAGTCAAATCATTCATTCCAACTACAATCTTTAAAATGCCAATTTCCAGTATCCTGTCCAAGTCAAAATAAGCTGACGGTAATTCAATCATTGTTCCAACTTTTCCAGTAAAACCATGCTGGCGCAATACTCTAATAGCTTGTTTTAACTGTTCAGCATCATTGACAAAAGGAAAAATAACAGACAGATTGGTATTGGTTTGATAAACTTCTGTAACGACATGTGCCTCAGCCTGAAATTCATCTGGACACGCCAGTAAACGCCTAGTTCCTCTATATCCAAATAAGGGGTGGCGTTCGTCAAAATACTCTTTAGTCCCGTCTAGACTATTTGCTTCTGCATTTGTTAACTCTGAAAATCGATACCAGACTTCTTCATCTGAGTATAAATGGCAAATAGTGTCTAGATAATCTTTTACAAATTGCTGACAACTTGGTAACAGGATGTTTTGGTTTATTTCTCTCAACAAGTATTCCCCACGAATCATACCAACATGATGAAATAGTTGTCGGTAAATTTTTTCAACAATTCTTTCGCCACTAAGAGCCAGTTGATTTTGCATTTTTTACCTTCCAATTCATGTAAGAGGTCTTGTCCAATTCTGGAAATCCTCGTAACTCTGCCTTCACCTTCAATACTAAGGGTGAGGCATTTTCTTCGGTCATCTGCTCAATAGGGACCCAAACTGCCTTTGCTGAATCGTTACTTCCATCAAGAACTTCATGAGGAAGGGATTTTTGAGAACGTTCTAAATCAAGTACGATATCATAAAAGGCCATGATATGATGTACGGCGAAGTCTTGCCCCTCTTCTTGAACCAGCACATCATAAATCCTAGGATTGCAATAACGGATAAGCGTATACCCCGTCTCTTCCAGAAGTTCTCTCTTGAGGGTTTCTGTCAACCCCTCACCGAGTTCCTGACTACCACCAGGTAAATCAAAACGATGCTGATAAGGCCCTCTCGTTTTCTCAATGCAAAGCAATTTCCCGTCTTGAAGACAGATTCCGTATACACCAAAGTGATTTTTGATTTCCATTTTCCACTCTTTCTAACAATCCAAGATCAATAACTTACCTTATCCCTTAAAAGGAAAGAGGCTATAGATTTCATGCTCCTTGATATACTTCTTTAGTATCTCCATATTCTCTTCGATTTTTGTCTGAATATCTGTCTCTTCACACGTTGACTCAGCAATAAAGAGGTGAATCTTCAATAAATCTGTCAAGTATAGCAGACGACGTTTCATTTCTGATTCAAGACTTGAAGCTTGCTCGATTTTTGCAAGCTTTTGCTCCAAGCTATCACCATTTAAAAATCTCTGATGAACTCTCCTTCTTATTTTTTGAGTGGATTCCTCCCCTTGTTTTAATGGGGATAAAAGCAGTTTTTTATAGGCAGACAGCTTATTTTCTGCCTCTCTTTCCATATAGGCCAATAAAACCAGAGAGCTATCAACAAAGGTCCAAGTGTTATAATTTCCTTCAAATGGGACTTGTATGACACTCTCCAACAATTTCTTAGCCATTTTCTCTTGACCATCCAGATAAAGTAAATAGGCCAGATGATTCAGCGACTCGAGATAGCTAACTTGGGTTTTCTTATTCTTTTTTAAAATTTTATCTAGATAGAGATGTAGATCTGGATGTTTTTCCATTTGTTCAACTACTTCTGGTAGCTTCATTTGAAATCCTTTCTATTCTTTTTTTAAAAATTTAAAGAGATTTTAGTCAACTAATCCAACTCTGCTCGACTGAACAAGTCTTTCATAGTGTTGATATCATCACAAAACTCTTTAAAGCCAAGAGCAAATCTAGCCAAAGCGTCCACCTTGGAAGAATAGGCGCAAAACATACTTCCTTCAGGATCAAAGTCGATAGCTTCGCTTAATTCAGGCATTTTCTCCTCCAAAAATACCAAAGCTAAAGATGTCCAATCGTAGCCATTTCCTTCAAATCCCTCCTCTTCTCGAGTGTCAAATACTTCCTGTCTGTATTCTCCATCAGGGTAATAAATGAGCGACCCTCGAACATTTTCAGGATCATCATCATATACAAGCAGGTTAAAAGGGGCAATTATTTCATTTATGTTTTTGTAATCCATCATTTCTTAACTCCTTATGAAAACGTTTATTGGTAACGGAACTCCATAAATCTAGGAGAGCTAATCAGAATCAAAAGGCATAAAGCTATCATGCTGATTATAATAATTCAAAGCTTCGACCAAGTCTTGGAGACTTGCATCTGGCTTTTCCTCAAGTGCGACTGCAAGGACATCAATCAACTGCTCTCCATAGTAGACTAGCTGGAGATCTTGCTCCGATGCATCAGCTGGGTAGACATCAGAGTCGTCCACTACATCCGGATAATCTGATACCCAATAAAGGCAATCCAGTTTCAGTTCTCCATCCTCCTTGCCATAGAGGCAAAAATCATCTGATACTAATTGATCTACGCGCACCTGCTCGATTATCTGCTCTAGTGAAAGTTCTTGGTGTTTTCGCATCCCGTCTCCTTTTTAAACTCACTCTTCAACAAAAGAGTTCAAAAATTCCTCAAAAGAAGCCCATTGACCATAGATCTCGGCTTTTTCTTCTAAAACATAGAAATACACCTTGCCATAATCCTCTTCCCTTAGAGAAAGAGCGTAAGTGCCAGAACCAGGATCATAGGCGAAATGGAGAAGGCCTGTAGCCCTAAATCCTGCAGGCACAGCCTCATCGTCATACCATGTAAGAGACTTCCTCATTTCCTCAAGTGAATTAAAGGAATTGAAAGGAAAGAGGTGATGTTCATCGTGGACACCACTTACTTGGGGCTGACCACCGTTGTACTTGAGATAAAAGTCCATCATAGCCTCTGGTAATTTCTTCTCAAGAATCTCCTCAAATTGTAAAAGGTCTTCTTTTGAAATCGGTGAATCTTCATCAAGCATCCTAAACATGATTACTCCCTTCAGTTTTCTACAATTCTTCTTTTTGTACCTTATCAATAAAGTCATAGACTGTAGTAGCAACTTTTTTCATTTTTAAAGAACCTAAAGCTCCCAAATCATTTTCATAAATGCAATCATCAGAATTTTTCTTGATAAAGTAAGCCAAATCTCCTTCTTGTCCAATCATAAAGTAATCTGACTCTACTTCCTCAATCTGATATGTCTCATTACGCTCCTGGAGATCCCCTTGAGCATACAAACAGATACCTGTATCTCCAATTTCATAGGGGTCAATCTCTTCCCACTCTGATAAAAACTGATAGTAGAGATTGGGCAAGACAAATCCAAACTCATTTCTTTTCATGGCTCACCTCCACATATTTACAGAATAGCAACTCTGCTACTTCAAAGACCATCCACCATCAATAGTGAGAATTTGCCCCTGCATGGCGCTCGCTTTCCCACTGGCTAAAAATAGGCTAATTTCAGCAATTTCACTTGGCTCAATCCAGCGTTTGATGGGGGTTTCACTAGCTACCCAGTCCGCCAAACCACCTGGTTCAAAGTCAGCTGCCGTCATACCCGTCTTAACTGCACCTGGTGCGATGCCAAAGACCTGAATACCAGCTTCAGCATAGTCCAGAGCTAATTGCTTGGTGAATCCAGCCAAGGCGTGTTTAGAAGAGGTATAGGCGTGACCACCACCGCCTGCTAGATTTGAAGCGATGGAGCACATATTGATGATAATCCCATGTTTATGTTCCAGCATGTGTGTCAAATAATGGCGGGTCAACTCTACTGGAGTTACGTAATTGATTTCAAAAATCTCTTGAATTTCTTGGGCGGATTGTTCTAGTAAGGGCTTGTAGTCATCCAAAACACCTGCCGTATTACAAAGAATATCGACTCGAGGACACCAATCAAAAATAGGTTCCGAGTCAAGTGCTAAATCACGTTGTAGAAAGTGAAAGTCACCTTGTAAGGCAGGATTTTCACCCTGATCCACACCAAAAACTTGATAACCATTCTCTAAAAAGAGTCGAGCTTGAGCCAGACCAATCCCTGAACTAACGCCCGTAACTAAGACACGTTTAGTCATGGACTTCCACCCAATCCGTCGCTAGGACATCACAAGGAGTCGGACTCCACATGGAAAAACCTTCTCCTTCACCAGATACGTTGATGAGGAAATAGGGTGTCACTTCAAGAGCGACCCCGTTTTGTTCGATGGTATCAAAAAGCTGGACATAGTTTTCAGCTCCTCCCCAACCAGTACGCACGTATTTCTTTTTTGCCTTTAGTCCTGGTAAAATTTCTTCAAATGTCATGTTTTCCTCCTTTGTTATCTATGAATCTTAATTTAATTATAACAAAAAACCGTTTTCCAACGGCTTTTTGACTGTGATTATTCTGATTTATATAAACTTGAGAAAACTATCACCATTGCAATCCAGCATCTCTAATTTCCTTTTTAGAGGCAAACTTTCCATTTGGTCGATGCCATCTTCCATTTCTATCTCTAAAGTAGCCACCTGTATTACTACTTTGTGATTCTTCTTCTGCTGGTGCTTCAGTTTCCTTCTGTGTCTGTTCTTCTTTAGCCTTCTCTTCTGCTTCTTTTTTAGCTTTTTCTTGTGCTTCTTTTTCTTCAGCCTCTTTCTTGGCTTTTTCCTCGGCTGCTTTAAGCTCTGCAGCGCGTTCTTCAGCTGACTTGACCGTATTCTTTGCAGTACCATCTGCATAATTTATTTCAGCATTGGCTGAAACGTTATCCAAGGCGACATGGGTTACGGAATACTTATCAATTTTTTCCTTGCTACTACCTAATTTAATTTCAAGCAAATTTCCATCCTGATCAATTCCTACGTACTGTAAGATAATCTGTCTTGGAATCAATTCATTATCCTTATAGACAGCTGTCACCTTATAGTCAAGGTAATAGTTTGGATGATTTGCAAGCCATGAATCAAGCCCATTTTCATAATAGAGCATGCTACTTTGATTTTTGTCATCCGTTCCAGTAAAGGCACCTGTATTTAACCAGGCTGTCATAGGAACTAGATTGCGGCCTTCATCGTTAAGTCCACTAAATTGATACCCAACTAAATGACCGCGATTCATCAGCCAAGCCTCTTTAGAACCATCTCCGTAGTAAAATTTATAGTTATGCCATCCAACTGGATCAAAGGTTAATTTAGCTTCTCTCTTTTCTTTAGGCTCATCACTATCTTTTAGCTGAATGTGAGCATAAGTTGCACGGGATTTTGAATCAAGTTCCCCGAGTTCTAGCTGCTTTTCATTTTTAAAAGTAAGTAAGCCAGCTTCCTTGTATAACTTTGAATTATCCTTCGTAGTCTGTTCAGTCGTTACAGGTTCAGCTACTTTCACCTCTTCTTTATGTTTCGAGCAGCCAACAGATGTCAGTAATGAAAGTAAAACAACAGAAGTCAAAACTATTCTTTTCATTTCAAATGCCCCTATTTTATTAAAATGTTTATTATATTGTTATTTTATACAATTTTACCATATATAGTTTGCATTTTCAAACAATTATATAAATATTTTTACAAATATAAAAAGAGCGAGATCCTACCTCGCTCTTTATAAAATATTTCTTTAGTTTCTAAGGCAAATCATTCCCAGCTGCTAGGTAAATCTCATACCATTCTTTTCGTGTTAGAGTCAGGTTACTTGCTTGGCTGACTTCTAGCAAGTGTTTTGGATTTGTTGTCCCTACCACCGCTTGCATCTTAGCTGGGTAGCGTAACACCCAGGCAATAGCAACGGCTGATGGGCTCACACCGTATTTTAAAGCTAGTCGATTTAGAACCTCATTTAGATCATGAAATTGCTCTTTTCCAACAAAATTGCCCTTAAAATAGCCAAACTGCAAGACTGACCAAGCCTGAATGACCATGTCATTTAGTTTGCAGTATTCAAAGACGCTACCATCACGCAAAGCTGCCTTGTCACCTTCCATATTGACATGGAAACCTGATTCAAATCCTGGCGTGAAAGCTGCGCTTAGTTGTAATTGATTGATAGATAAAGGTTGTTTGACCTCTTTCTTCAGTAATTCCATCATCATAGGATTTTGATTGGACACACCGAAGTCTCGAACTTTACCTGATTTGTGTAAGATTTCAAAGGCTTCTGCCACTTGGTCAGCTTCCATCAAAGCATCTGGACGATGGAGAAGCAAGCTATCTAGGTAATCAACCTGCAATCGTTGTAGAATCCCATCAACTGACTCTAAAATATAATCTTTTGAAAAATCAAAATAGGTAAATTCTTCTATGCGAATGCCACACTTAGACTGAATCCACATCTTTTCTCGCAGGTCAGGACGATTGTTTAACACTTGACCTAGTAATTCTTCGCAACGACCTCCACCATAGATATCTGCCAAGTCAAAGGCATTTATTCCGACAGATAGGGCTGTTTCTACCAGATCCTCCACTTCTTTGACCGACTTGTCACTGATTCGCATCATGCCTAGGACAATTTCTGATAGTTCTCTTTTCTCTTGACCAAATGTAATGTATCTCATGGCAAATTCCTCCGTTTTTCTTCATTATAAAGCAGAATGACACTTTTATCAACTGCTATCTCACAAAAGAAAAGAACCAGCTTAAACTGGTCCTTTTAGATCTTAGCCAATCACACTTCCGTTTGGTACAGCTGGATCAACTGTGAGAAGGGTTAATTTGCCATCATGTTCAGCTGAGAGGATCATCCCTTGGCTGACATATTTTTTCATCATCTTACGAGGTTTAAGGTTGGCAACGATTTGGACTTTCTTGCCGACCAATTCTTGTTCGTTTGGATAGAATTTCGCAATACCAGAAAGAATTTGACGGTCTTCACTATCACCAGCATCTAAGCGGAATTGAAGCAATTTATCAGAGCCTTCTACTTTAGAAACTTCTTTGACCTCTGCAACACGGATTTCAACCTTATCGAAGTCTTCAAATTTGATTTCATCCTTGTTGAGTTTGAGTTCAACTTCATCTGGATTCCATTCTTTTTCGACGGCTGGCTTGTTACCTTCCATTTGTTCCTTGATATAGGCGATTTCTTCTTCCATATCCAGACGTGGGAAGATAGGTGTTCCTTTGGCAACTACAGTGACATTTTCAGGGAAATCAGATAAACTCAAATTTTCAAGGCTAGAAACTTCTGCTAGACCAAGTTGAGTCAAGACTGCATGACTGGTTTCCATCATAAATGGCTCAATCAAGTGGGCTACGACACGAAGGCTGGCTGCCAAGTGACTCATAACACTGGCCAATTGGTCACGGTGTGCTTCGTCCTTAGCCAGTACCCATGGAGCTGTCTCATCGATGTATTTATTAGTACGTGAGATAAGAGTCCAGACTGCTTCAAGTGCACGTGGATAGTCAACTGCTTCCATATAGGTATTGTAGTCAGCGATTGATTGTTCTGCCACTTGAGCAAGTTCATTGTCAAAGTCTGTTACACCTTCTACATAGGCAGGGATTTGACCATCAAAGTACTTGTTAATCATTGAAACCGTACGGTTGAGGAGGTTTCCAAGGTCATTTGCCAATTCATAGTTAATACGACCTACATAGTCCTCTGGAGTGAAGGTTCCGTCTGAACCAACTGGAAGGCTACGCATGAGGTAGTAACGAAGTGGATCGAGACCATAACGCTCTACTAACATTTCAGGATAAACGACATTCCCTTTAGACTTAGACATCTTGCCGTCTTTCATGACAAACCAACCGTGGGCAATCAAACGGTCAGGTAATTTGATATCCAACATCATAAGAAGGATTGGCCAGTAGATTGAGTGGAAACGAAGAATATCCTTTCCTACCATGTGGAAGACTGTTCCATTCCAGAATTTATCGTAGTTAGCATGATCCTCTTGACCATAACCAAGAGCTGTCGCATAGTTAAGAAGGGCATCAATCCAAACGTAGACTACGTGTTTAGGATTTGATGGGACTGGTACACCCCAGGTAAAGGTTGTACGAGATACTGCTAAATCTTCCAAACCAGGCTCGATAAAGTTTTTCAACATTTCATTGAGACGACCATCAGGAGTGATGAAGTCAGGATGTGATTTGAAAAATTCTACCAAACGGTCTTGGTATTTGCTGAGGCGAAGGAAATAAGACTCTTCAGATACCCACTCCACTTCGTGACCTGATGGAGCAATACCACCTGTTACATTTCCAGCTTCATCACGGAAAACTTCCGCAAGTTGACTTTCTGTAAAGAATTCCTCATCTGAAACTGAATACCAACCAGAGTATTCACCCAAGTAAATATCATCTTGAGCAAGCAAGCGTTCAAAGACTTGTGCTACCACTTTTTCATGGTAGTCATCAGTTGTACGAATGAATTTATCGTATGAGATATCGAGTAATTGCCAGAGTTCTTTAACTCCAACTGCCATACCGTCAACATAGGCTTGAGGCGTGATACCAGCTTCTTCAGCTTTCTGTTGAATCTTTTGACCATGCTCATCCAGACCTGTCAAATAAAAGACATCGTAGCCCATAAGGCGTTTGTAACGAGCTAGGACATCACAGGCGATAGTTGTGTAGGCAGAACCGATATGAAGTTTACCAGATGGATAGTAAATCGGTGTTGTAATATAAAAATTCTTTTCAGACATAATATTTCCTTTCCAGGCAAATGAAACCTGTTTTTCTAACACTTCATTATATCATATTTTGATGATTTTCGATAAGGAAATCCATACAAAAACAAGACAGACTAATGTCCATCTTGTTTTTCCTGTTGATTATCTTATTCATAGCGAAGTGCTTCAATCGGATCTAGTTTAGAAGCCTTGTTGGCTGGTAAAACACCAAATATCATACCGATACCAGCTGAGACCGCTAAACTAAAGAGAGCGATTGGGATGGATACGCCAACTTCGATTCCTGCAATCATGTTTTGAAGAAGGACACCTGCAAGCATAGTCACCCCTGCAGCCAGCACAAGGCCGATGACCCCACCTAACAAGGTTAAAATCATGGATTCAATCAAAAATTGAACCAGAATATTCCCACGCGTTGCTCCTAGTGCTTTACGTAGACCAATCTCACGAGTACGCTCTGTCACTGAAACGAGCATAATGTTCATAACACCAGTACCACCGACAAAAAGGGAAATCCCTGCAATGGCACTAATAATCGTTGTTATGAAGCCAAAGAGTTGTTGAACTTCTTGGAAGGCTGCAGACGCATCTGCAACTTGATATTCCCCTTGTTGAAGACCTGCAATCTCTGTCATTCTTCTTGCCAACTCAGGTCCCAAAGTCTGGGTTAAGCTAGTATCATTGACACGGAAGACAATATTTGAAATCTCATCTGTGTTAAAATTAGCTGCTAAGGAAATATTGGTCGTGATTGGTAGTCCTCCGACTCCAAAGGCTTTGACTGCCTTGGCTTCTTTACTTGCATAAACACCAATAACACGATAACTAATTTCGTTTACTTCAATAATCTGATTAAGCGCATCTTTTGCTGAACCAAAAAGGCTATTGGCTAGTTCTTCATCTAGGATGATCACACTTGCGAAATCCTTATAATCTTGCGCTCTAAGGCCACGACCTGCAATGATTTCATTTTCGACCGCATCCATATAGGTGACATTCCCACCCGTCATGTTAGCGTGTTCGACCTTTTTATCCTTATAAGTCAAGGTCACATTGGCTGAGTTGGTCACATAGTAGCTATCCACTCCCTTGAGCTTAGCAGCTTCCTTGACCCATGCTTCTTGAGGTTTTGGTGGTTCAACAATAACATCTTCCTCTTTACCAGACATGGTTAGAGCAGATTGCTTCTGGGTAAAGGAACCGTCCTTACTCTTGGTAGGTGAGAAAAAGACATGGATATCTTTCTGGGACTTGGTCATATTTTTATTGACCTGACGAGACATGGAATCACCTAAGGCCATAATCACGACAACGGAGGATACACCGATGATAATCCCGATCATGGTCAAGAAGGACCGCATCTTGTGGGCCATAATGGATGAAAAGGCAAATTTCAGATTCTGCATCTTAGTTTTCCTCCTTTTCTACGAGACCACTATCAGATGAAATGACGCCATCACGGATGACAATTTGACGTTTCGCATAGGCGGCAATTTCAGGCTCATGCGTAACCATGATAATGGTTTTTCCTTCTTTGTTTAATTCAACCAAGAGTTGCATGATTTGATTTCCTGTTTTGGTATCAAGTGCCCCAGTCGGTTCGTCTGCCAAGATAATCGAAGGATTATTGACCAATGCACGCGCAATGGCAACCCTTTGCTTCTGACCACCTGACAACTCCGAAGGTAAATGATGGCTACGCTCGGTCAGTTCAACCTTTTCCAGATACTCTTCTGCTAATTTGCGACGTTTTGAAGCTGAAACTCCAGCATAGATCAAGGGCAGTTCTACATTTTGAAGAGCATTGAGCTTGGACAAGAGAAAGAATTGTTGAAAGACGAAGCCGATTTCCTGATTTCGAACCTTGGCTAATTGTTTTTCACCCAAACCAGCTACTTCTTTTCCATCTAGAAAATACTGCCCACTTGAAGGGGTATCTAACATACCAATGGTATTCATGAGAGTAGATTTCCCAGAACCAGATGGTCCCATGATTGCTACAAATTCTCCCTCATGAACTTCTAGGTTAATATTCTTGAGGACTAGTAGTTCTTGATCACCATTGCGATAGCTACGACAGATATTTTTGAGGCTAATTAGTTGCTTCATCAGTCTTCACCTCTTTTCCTTCTTGCAAGGAAGCTGTCGGATTACTGATGACTTTTGCTCCATCTGTCAGACCAGATGTGATTTCTTGATTTTCTGCATCTGCATTGCCCAATCCAACTTCAACTTTTTTGGCCTTTTGATTTTCATCAAGGATCCAAACATAGTTTTTATCTTCTTCCATGACTACGCTGGTGATCGGAACAATCAATGCTTTGCTAGTGCTTTTCACTTCGACACTGACTGTAAAGCCCTGTTTCAAATCACCGATTTCGCTAGTTACATCGATTGTATATGGATATTTAGAACCTGTGTTTGAAGCAGCTAAGCTACTACTTGCTTCACTGTTATTTTTTGGATAATTTGAAATATAGCTAATCTTACCATTCCAAGTTTTATCTGGGTAAACCTTGGAAGTAAAAGTGACTTCTTGGCCTACAGATAGATTGGCAAGGTTGTACTCAGAAAGCTCTCCCTTGACCTGCAAGTTATCGTTACTTACGATATGAACCAAAACTTGACTATTTCCTGTTGGAGATTTTGAAACGTTACGATTCACTTCAACAACTGTTCCCTCCACCGTACTCAATACCGTAGCAGCATTCAACTGGGCTTGAGCTTTTTCGAGTTGCGCTTCTGCATCTGCACGCACATCACGAGCATCGCTGATTTGAGAATCAATAGCAGCTGTGGCAGAACCTGATGACTGAGCTGGCGCTTGTCCAGTTGCTCCTTCTAGACCTGCTTGCGGAAGGCTAGGTGTTGCTGTGGCGGTATTTCGAGACTCATTCAGTTCATTGATATGACGGTCAGCTTTAGCAACAGCACGACTGGCAGCATCATAGGCAGCCTGGGCTTCTGTGCTACTATACTTGACGAGAGCCTGTCCTTCGCTGACCTGATCACCAACAGAGACCAAGACTTCATCCAAGTCTCCCTTGCTTGCATCATAATAGATGTATTGTTCATTCTGAGCAGTAACACTCCCCGATAGGAGAACTGAAGATGCCACAGACCCCTCTTTGGCAAGGACAATCTTAGCAGTTTCATCTTTTGCTGCGGCTTGATTTGGTTGTCTTAACAGAAGAACAGCTGCTGCTCCCACTACAAGTACAGACGCCACTCCAATAGCAGTAAATAAAGGCCATTTCTTAGCTTTTGACTTTCTTTTCATAGCAATACCCCTTTTATAAATATATATGTTAAGATTATAGCACACATCCTAAAAATGGACAATTTATTTCTCATTATCCAAAAACATTTGCTAAATCTTTTATTGTTGTATTAGTTATATAATACACTTTCTTTTTTATTTTTGCAAGCATTTTCTTAAAAATTTTAAACGTAGCAGATTTTTGCATTGACCTTCAAAAAAAGATAGAATATGACTAGAAAACAACAAAGGAGCTTTCTATGAGAGAATACGATATTATCGCCATTGGAGGAGGTAGCGGGGGAATTGCTACCATGAATCGTGCTGGTGAACATGGTGCTAAAGCGGCAGTGATTGAGGAAAAGAAATTAGGTGGAACCTGTGTCAATATTGGCTGCGTTCCTAAGAAAATCATGTGGTATGGAGCTCAAATCGCAGAGAGCATCCACAAATATGGACCTGACTATGGTTTTACAAGTACTGGTAATGAATTTGATTATGCAACACTTCGTAAAAATCGTGAAGCCTATATTGATCGTGCTCGCTCTTCTTATGGTGGAAGCTTTAAGCGTAACGGAGTTGATTTGATTGAAGGACGCGCCGAATTCGTTGATGCTCATACAGTCAGTGTCAATGGTGAGTTGATCCGTGCTAAGCACATCGTGATTGCAACTGGGGCCCATCCTCATATTCCTGCCATTCCTGGTGCGGAACTAGGTGGTAGTTCTGATGATGTCTTTGCTTGGGAAGAGTTGCCTGAATCTGTAGCCATTCTTGGGGCAGGTTACATTGCTGTCGAATTGGCTGGCGTGCTCCATACCCTTGGTGTGCAGACAGATTTATTCGTCCGTCGCGAGCGTCCGCTCCGTGGATTTGATAGTTATATTGTTGAGAGTCTAGTTCAAGAAATGGAAAATACTGGATTAAACCTCCACACCCATAAGGTTCCTGCTAAACTTGAAGAAACTGAACAAGGCATTACCATTCATTTCGAAGATGGTAGTACTCATAGTGCCAGTCAAGTTATCTGGGCAACTGGCCGCCGTCCAAACGTTGAAGGACTCCAGCTAGAAAAGGCAGGCGTTATCCTCAACGAACGTGGCTTCATCCAAGTAGACGAATACCAAAACACAGTCGTTGACGGTATCTATGCTCTTGGAGATGTGACAGGTGAAAAAGAACTGACTCCTGTTGCTATCAAAGCTGGACGTACCCTATCCGAAAGACTTTTCAACGGTAAAACCAATGCCAAAATGGACTACACTACTATTCCAACTGTTGTCTTCTCACACCCAGCTATTGGAACTGTTGGTCTGACTGAGGAAGAAGCCATCAAAGAGTATGGACAAGAAAACATTAAAGTCTATACTTCAAAATTTGCATCTATGTATTCAGCAGTTACCAGTCACCGTCAAGAAGCTCGCTTCAAGCTCGTTACAGCTGGTGCAGACGAAAAGGTCGTTGGCCTTCATGGCATCGGATACGGCGTTGATGAAATGATTCAAGGTTTTGCAGTAGCAATCAAGATGGGAGCTACAAAAGCAGACTTTGATGCTACAGTCGCTATCCATCCTACAGGTTCAGAAGAATTTGTGACCATGCGTTAATAATTTTAGTTAATAATTTTAAATGAGATTATCTCGGTCATTCAGATTGAAGAAAAGGCCTATTTAGGACCATTTTCTTCAATCTTTTTCTTTTACTAGAGCAAATTATAAAACACTTAAAAATAGCATCCCATCAATATTCCTAAGTGTTTGCACCATATGATAGCCAACTTCCATAAGGCTACTCTTTTTATGACTGACATGATTTATCCGTGTTCTGAAAAAACTCTTGGCCTCCGGCTCTCTCTAAATCGGCCGTTACAAATTTGTAACCTTTGTTTTAAAAATAGGTTGACAAATATGTTTCTTAAAGTATAATAGTTACTATAAATTACAAAAGAGGTTAACTATTATGAAAAAAGCACACATTTACGCTATTCCTGCTATCGGGGCTGCACTGATTGCAGTATTAGCCCAAATTAGCATTCCAATTGGACCTGTTCCATTTACTCTGCAAAACTTTGCTATTGGTCTCATCGCTACTGTTTTTAGACCAAGGGAAGCTGTTCTCTCTGTAGGACTGTATCTTTTGCTTGGTGCTATTGGACTTCCCGTTTTTGCTAGTGGTGGAGCTGGTTTCCATGTTTTAGTAGGACCAAGCGCTGGTTATCTTTGGTTTGACTTAGTCTATGCAGGACTTGCATCTTATCTAACACACACAAATAGTGGTGTTGTACGTATTTTCCTAGCCAATCTCTTGGGTGATTCCCTTGTCTTTGTTGGTGGTATTCTCAGCCTCCATTATCTCGCTGGTATGCCTTTTGATAAGGCACTGACTGTCGGTGTGCTTCCCTTTATCATTCCTGATCTTGCAAAAATTATTGCCATTAGTTTTATCGGACGACCACTCCTTCAACGTCTTAGTAATCAACCCTACTTTTCACATAAATAAAGAAAGAAAGAAAGGAGGTCGGGAATTTTCTCCCAACCTCCTTTCGTCTGTTTTTTTATGATTGCTTATTGATTTTTGAAGGCATCGACCATCACTTGAAACTCTTCGTTTGAGAGGGTGATTCCTTTCCCCATCTTAGTGTGGTCTGGACTCCAAGCACGAATGTCAAACTTTGCTGGTGCTCCATTAAAGCTGACACGATTGATTTCCTTGGTCCAACCTTTTTCATTCTCTGAGAGTGTGAGTAAGTGTTCTTCGATTTCAAATGTAAATTCTGCCATTGTATTCTCCTTTTGATTGTCTTCACTTGATTATTCGTAAAATCTTGTAGATTTTTTTAAAATTGTATATAATGGTAAAAAGAAGGGAGGCTCCGATGAAAGATTTATTTAAACACATTCAACAAAAGTTCCAAAGCTTTCTCGACGGGCGAGAAGAACCAGATCATTCCAAAGCCGACTCCCTGACAAGTGCCATTAAAGAGGCGCTCCTAAAAAAAACTGCTGTCCACATTATTTTTTCAGATACAAGTTTTACAGGGGATATCATCAAATATGATACGGACCGCCAGCAAATTATCGTTAAAAATTTTGCAAAAAATGTGACCCGCATTATTCGAATCCCAGATATTCGGAAAGTGAGTTTTGTTCCCTCAACCGTCCAAACTGCCCAAAAAAATCGATTTAAGAAAGAGTGAGATGAGTTTTCTTCATCTCACTCTTTTCTATTAACGAATTTGTTCAAAATGAAGGTGAACAGCAATGTGTTCTCCGTAACCACTTCTCTCTAAATCACGTTGCAAACGGTAAGAGATATAGTGTTCAGCGATGGTAATATAGCCTGCGCCAAGCAAGCGATGCTCAACCATTGATTGAATCATGCTGATAGTGGCACGCTCCACTTTTGCCTCTTCTAGATCCAAGACAACCTTTTTAGTTACCTGAGCTAGATTTTGACGTAAATCATCTGTCAAAACATAAACTGTTTGAGCAGCTTTGAGAATGGCTTGATAGATTTTATCTGGATCAAAGTCGGCAACTTGTCCATCACGTTTAATGACTTGCATAGGCTTCTCCTTTTAATTTATATTTTCTTTAATGTCTGCTAACATTTTGGCTTCTTCTGCTGTTAATTCGTAATGTTCCAACAAATCTGGTCTACGCTCATAAGTTTTTTTGAGACTTTCATAGAGACGCCATTGACGAATCTTCTCATGGTGCCCACTCATAAGCACTTCTGGAACCACCATCCCACGATAATCATAAGGACGTGTGTACTGAGGATATTCGAGAAGCCCAGATGAGAAGCTATCATCTTGGTGACTGGTTTCCTTCCCAATTACTTCTGGTATCAAGCGAACCGTCGCATCAATCATGGTCATTGCTGCCAGTTCTCCACCAGTTAGAACATAATCACCTAGGGAAATCTCATCTGTTACCAAGGTCTTAATGCGTTCATCATAGCCCTCGTAGTGACCACAGATAAAGATGAGTTCCTCTTCTTGGGCTAAATCTTCAGCATAGGCTTGATCAAACTGCTTACCAGCAGGATCCAAAAGAATCACGCGCGGATTCTTCTTTTCAATAGCATCAAAGGCATCAAAAATCGGTTGCGCTCGTAGCAACATCCCTTGACCCCCGCCATATGGTTCATCATCGACATGCCGGGCCTTTTCAGCATATTCACGAAAATTATGATACTGGATATCTAAAAGCCCTTTTTCACGAGCTTTCCCAACGATGGAATGTTCTAGAGGCGAGAACATCTCTGGAAAGAGGGTTAAAATATCAATCTTCATCGTCTAACCCTTCTAAGAGTTCTACATCCACACGCTTATTAGGAATATCTACATTGAGGACAACTGGTGGGATATAGGGTAAAAGCAGATCCCGTTTTCCCTTACGCTTAACTACCCAGACATCATTGGCACCTGGTTGAAGAATTTCCTTGATGGTTCCAATCAAGTTATCACCCTCGTAGACCTCTAGTCCAATAATCTCGTGATAGTAAAATTCACCCTCATCCAGGTCATTCAGGTTTTCTTCTGCAACCTTCAAACTGTAGCCCTTGTATTTTTCGATATCATTGATGTGATACATATCCTTAAATTTGATGATATCAAAGTTTTTATGCTTACGGTGACTCGCGATAGTCACTGTTTTAACAAATTGATCCTTCTCATCAAATAAGGCAAGCTCTGCACCTTTTTTAAAGCGTTCTTCCGAAAAATCCGTCACAGATAAGACTCTCATCTCACCTTGCAAACCTTGTGTATTGACGATTTTTCCAACGTTAAAATAGTTCATTTGATCTCCTGTGTATGTTTCTCCCTTCATTTTATCACGTTCTAGGTATTTTCACAAGTTGGAGAAAAAGCTAGTTCTGACCTTCCGCTTCTAAATATCCTTCCAAATCTCGTTCATGGTGATACTTGATGGCAGCCTTTTTGTCTTTTTCAAAAATGGTCTTGGTTAGATCAATATCGTTGATAGCTGCGATTGCAACCGTATAATGAATAATATCAGCAAGTTCTTTAGCAAGTTCCTCATTTGAGTCCTGAACTCCCTCTTTTCGTCCAGAACGTCCATTTAAAACCTCGGCTACTTCACCAACTTCTTCAACTAGTTTTATAAAGAGCCCTTCTTCTGTTCTAGATTGCTGGTAATGTTCTAGCAAATAGGCTTGTAATTGTCTAACTGTTAAATCCTTCATATCCTGCTCCTAGCAAAAAAGCGAGACATCCGTCCCGCTTTTTTATTTTTCGTCAATAACGATTCTTACTTTTTTGTCTTCAGTTGGGACAGAGTAGACAATCGTTCTTATCGCAGAGATAGTGCGACCCTTACGACCAATCACACGACCCACATCGCTTTGGTCAAGATCCAAATGATACTCCAAAAATTCTGGTGTATCTTCAATCTTGATAGTTAAGGCTTCTGGTTGTGAAATCAAAGGTTTCACAATTGCAATAATGAGATTTTCAATCGTATCCATCTGTCAACCTACTTTAGAATTATTTAGAGAATTTAGAATCGTGGAATTTCTTCAATACGCCTTCTTTTGAAAGGATGTTGCGTACTGTATCTGAAGGTTGAGCTCCATCAGCCAACCATGCAAGAACGCGATCTTCTTTCAAAGTTACTTGGTTTTCAGCAACAAGTGGGTTGTAAGTTCCGACTGTTTCGATGAAACGTCCGTCACGTGGTGAACGTGAATCTGCTACGTTAATACGGTAGAAAGGTTTTTTCTTAGAACCCATACGAGTCAAACGGATTTTTACTGCCATTTTTAATATCTCTTTTCTTTTATTTTTTTAGTTCGGTGAAATAGCTGAGCTATTTAGCACATGTTCTATTATAGCAGATTTCTGAGAGGTGTCAAGAAAAAAACTTGACAGACTTTAAAATTTTTAAATTTTTTAGAAATTTGTTAGACTAGTAGGTATAAATTAGAAAGAGAAACTTTATGAATACTAGTCTAGAGAACATTTATAAAGACCATCAAGTCAAACCTTATATCTCTCCTGATCGTGATATAGAGGCTTGGCTACTAAATCCTAAGCCTGTTCCCAAGCGAAATATGGAATTACTAGAAGACAATCTCCTGGCAGGAGATATTATCCTCCTCTGGAGAATCAACTTTGGAACATTCACAACCAAAACCTGGTTTCCTAAATACTTCGAGTACACTTATGGCATCGATGCCCCAAAACATTTAGAAACGCTTGTTGAAAAAGGCTATGCTCTTGTCGAAACTGCTTTTGACTCGCTTGACCATCTAAATAGCACCATGAAAAAGAATATCCTGAAGAAGAAGGGGGTTACTGGACTTTCTAAAATGAAGGCTGGCGACCTGGATCAAGCCCTTCATGAACATTTTTCAGAAGAGGAATTAGCAAGTCTCTTTTCGATTCGTGGCTATAAACTAACTCCAAAAGGAGAACAGGCTCTCAAGGACCATCAGGCAATCATTGACCGCCATCCAAAGAAGAATCTTTAATCAACCAAGTCAGGTTGATTTTTTTGTAAATCTTTTAAAACACTTATAAATCATTACATTTATTGACAATCACTTACGAAAGAGGTATATTAGTATTAAAAGAGGGAATTCATATGTACCAAGAACAACGATTAGAAGAAATCATTAAACTTTTAGAGGATAGAGGAAGTCTATCAGCAAAAGAAATGGTTGACCATTTCCATGTTTCCAAAGATACCATCCGTAGAGATTTTGCTATTCTCGCAAAGGAGAAACGAGCAAAAAGAACTCATGGAGGTTTATTGCCAATTCAAAAGCAACGGATTCTTGGTTATAAAGGTCGAGCAGAACAATCTTCTAAAGAAAAAGAGAAAATTGCTCATTTAGCTACCCAACTCATTTCTGATTCACAATTAATTTTCTATGATGTTTCAACAACTGTACTTGAGTTAGCAAAAATAACAGATAAAAAAGTTACTATTTTCAGCCATTCATTGGATAATGCACTGGTCTTAGGAGAAAATGAAAATGTCGATTTTCACATTATCGGTGGACGATTTCATAAAAAGAATCGTTTCTATTACTCATTAGAAGAATCCGAATCTTTGAATAGAATTAAATTTGACTTAGCATTTTTGGGTGCAGCTAGTCTTTCAGACGGACAAGTTAGTTTTGAAGATCAAGAAGATGTTCTAATGAAAAAAAGAGCATTTAAAACCAGTAAAATTCGCGTCTTGTTAGCTGAAACCAGCAAGATAAACAAACACTCTCATTATATTCTTTCCGAACTTACTGATTTTGATTATTGGATTACAGACAAAGAACCCGACATAGAAATTCAACAATCTTTAGATGGTAAAACAACTATTCTATTTTAAAAAGGAGAAACATATGTCAGTAATAAAGTTAATCATAAGTGATATCGATGGTACCATTTTAGACCAAAAGCACCAATTAGACTCTCATTTACTAGAGCTTATGCCACTTTTGAAACAAAGTGACATCCCTTTTGTTCTAGCTTCTGCTCGCTCTCCTCTTGGTATAGCTCCAATTTCGAAAGAACTTGGAATCACAGATTTTCCAATTGCAAGTTATAATGGTGCTCTCATTAGTACAGGAGATAAAATTCTGAGTCAGCATTCTATTAATAAAAAGGAATTACTCTTACTACATGATTTTTTAACAAAAGAATTTCCGACAGTTTCAATTAATGTTTATTCTGGAAAAAATTGGTACGTAAATGCTTTAGATAAATGGGTAGAAATTGAAGCACAGATTACTGGAGAGAGCCCAAAAGTTACTTCACTAGCAGATTTTCTTCAGGAAGAAAAGAATCTTATTCATAAACTTTTACTAATAGATAACGCAGCTACCATCCAGAAACTTAAAGAGGCATTAGCAACCATAGATTTCCCTCAAACTGACTTTTACCTTTCGAAGGATAACTATCTTGAAGTCACACATAATCAAGTCTCAAAAAAACAAGCTCTGTTAGAATTAGCCAACTATTATCAACTATCACTCACTGAAATTATGAGTATTGGAGATAATTATAACGATATTCCAATGATAGAGACCGCTGGACTTGGTGTTGCAATGGGAAATGCTCCTACAGATGTTAAACTCTGTGCAAATAAAGTAACAGATTCTAATGATCAAAATGGGGTAAGTAAGGCCATAAAATTGTATGTACTATCGGAATGATCACAATTGAATATTTGAAATCCACTTTCAATTAGGGTACAATGGTAGAAATGATTTTTGAAAGGATTCCCATGAAAAAAATAGCAACTCTTCTATTAATCTCAACTTTTGCCCTTGCTGGATGTAGCAGTATCCAACGTAGTCTCCGAGGGGATGACTATGTAGATTCTAGCTTGGCTGCCGAAGAAAGTTCCAAAGCAGCTGCCCAATCTGCCAAGGATCTCAAAGACGCCTTGACAAATGAGAATGCTAACTTCCCACAACTCTCTAAGGAAGTTGCTGAAGACGAAGCTGAAGTCATTCTCCACACCAGTCAAGGAGATATCCGCATCAAACTCTTTCCAAAGCTAGCTCCACTTGCGGTTGAAAATTTCCTAACTCACGCAAAAGAAGGCTACTACAATGGCGTTACCTTCCACCGAGTGATCGATGGCTTCATGGTCCAGACTGGTGATCCAAAAGGGGATGGTACTGGTGGTGAATCCATCTGGCATGATAAGGACAAGACTAAAGACCAGGGAACTGGTTTCAAGAGCGAAATCTCTCCGTATCTCTATAACATTCGTGGCTCTCTCTCTATGGCCAATACTGGTCAACCAAATTCAAATGGTAGCCAGTTCTTCATCAACCAAAATACGACAGATATTTCTGCCAAACTCCCTACAAGTAGCTATCCAAAGAAAATTATCGAAGCCTACAAAGAAGGTGGAAATCCTAGTCTAGACGGTAAGCACCCTGTCTTTGGTCAAGTCATCGACGGTATGGATGTTGTTGACAAGATTGCAAAGGCTGAAAAAGACGAAAAAGACAAACCAGCTACTGCTATCACTATTGACAGCATTGAAATTGTTAAGGACTACGATTTCAGTAAAAAATAGGATGACCCTAAAATAAGGAGATGTGAAAATGATTTTATTCTGGGGTTCGAAAGGTTACCAAAAGGTCTTAGGACATACTCAAACCACTATCGAGTGTGGTCACTGTAACAATACCGACACTTGGGAAATTTCAGAAACTGGACGTAAGTTTACCCTTTACTGGATTCCACTCTTTCCTTACGGAAAAACTTATTTCGTTTCTTGCCCGATTTGTCACTACGGCAAAGAAATCCAAAAATCTGATATTGAAACCTATTTGAATTACTAGCCAAAAAGCCAAGTCACACAGACTTGGCTTTTTACTATTCTAGTTTTACGGAATTCTCTTTTTATGTCAACTCATTGAAATCCCAGATCTGGTCCATCCAGCCTTCGTAGAAGTCTGGTTCGTGGCAAACCATAAGGATAGAACCCTTGTATTCTTTCAGAGCACGTTTGAGTTCGTCCTTGGCATCCACATCCAAGTGGTTGGTAGGTTCGTCTAGTACAAGGACATTATTCTCGCGGTTCATCAAGAGACAGAAACGAACCTTAGCTTGCTCTCCACCTGACAATACTTGGATTTGACTCTCGATATGTTTAGTCGTCAGACCACAACGAGCAAGAGCTGCACGGACTTCTGCTTGATTGAGAGCTGGAAAGGCGTTCCAGACTGCTTCTAGTGGTGTCTGGCGATTGCCACCTTCCACTTCTTGCTCAAAGTAGCCGAGTTCTAGATAGTCCCCGCGTTCAACCTCCCCAGCAATTGGAGGAATAATCCCCAAGAGACTCTTCAAAAGTGTTGTTTTCCCGATACCGTTAGCACCAATAATGGCAACCTTTTGATTGCGTTCAAAGGTAAGATTTAATGGTTTGGTAAGGGGACGGTCATACCCAATCTGCAAATCCTTGGCTTGGAAGATAAAGCGTCCAGGTGTACGAGCAGTTTTGAATTCAAAGGACGGCTTTGGTTTCTCACTTTGAAGCTCGATGATATCCATCTTGTCCAATTTTTTCTGACGAGACATAGCCATGTTACGCGTTGCGACACGTGCTTTGTTTCGAGCCACAAAGTCCTTGAGATCCGCAATTTCTTTCTGTTGACGCTCATAGGCTGCTTCCAGTTGTGATTTCTTCATGGCATAGACTTCTTGGAACTGGTAGTAATCGCCTGAATAGCGTGTCAACTGTTGATTTTCAACGTGATAGACGATATTGATTACATCGTTTAAGAAAGGAATATCGTGCGAAATAAGTACAAAGGCATTTTCATAGTTCTGGAGATAGCGTTTGAGCCAGTCAATATGTTCAGCATCGAGATAGTTGGTTGGCTCGTCAAGAAGCAAGATATCTGGTTTTTCAAGAAGCAATTTGGCTAAAAGCACCTTTGTTCTTTGCCCACCAGACAAAGCTGTGACATCCGTGTCCATCCCAAAGTCCATGACACCAAGGGCACGCGCCACTTCATCGATTTTAGCATCCAAGGTATAGAAATCACGACTTTCCAAACGGTCTTGAAGTTCTCCAACTTCTTCCATTAGAGCATCAATATCAGCGCCCTCTTCTGCCATTTCCATGTAGAGTTCATTGATACGTGCTTCTGCTTTGAATAATTCGTCAAAAGCTGTACGAAGAACGTCACGAACAGTTTGGCCTTCTTTGAGCACCGCATGCTGATCTAGGTAGCCAGCTGTCACATATTTAGACCATTCCACCTTACCTTCATCAGGTAACATTTTACCAGTCACGATACTCATGAAAGTTGATTTTCCTTCACCATTGGCACCGACCAGACCGATATGTTCACCTTTTAAAAGACGGAAGGATACATCTTCAAAAATCGCACGGTCTCCAAAACCGTGACTTAAATTTTTTACTTCTAAGATACTCATTCTAATTCCTTATCTTGTTTCTATGTAGTAGTTTATAAAGGACCCAAGCCAGGTAGCCACCCAAAGTATTGGTCCATAAATCATCAATCTCAAATACCCGGTTAAAGTCGAAGAAAAAGTCTAAAACTAGCTGTGTACATTCGATTCCTAGACTCAATAGAAAACTGAGAAGAATCACTTTCTTCGTTTTTCTTAGACTAGGCATGAGATAGAGAAGTTGGAAAATCAGTGGGAATAGTAAAAGGATATTTAAGGCATTTTGCAAAAAAATCCAGAACAGTTGTAAAAAGCTTGTTACTTCTCCCAATTTCCACAAAGAGTTAAAAGGCGTCAAAAGAAAAACCAGGCGTCCAATAGTTTGAATACCTGGAGTTCCCACTCCTATCGGAAGTTTTGGCTGAGGAGTAAAGCAAAAACAGACAATACAAAGACTGTATAGAAAAACTCCCAAGCCTAGTAATTTTTTTCGATTCATATCATGGATTTACTTCAGCTACTGCTTTTTGGCGATCACGCTTCATAGTATTTGAACGCAATTGTCCACATGCTGCATCGATATCAGTACCATGTTCCTGACGAACAACACAGTTGATGCCTTTCTTCTTGAGTGTATCATAGAAGGCCATGACACGCTCTTTCGGACTACGACTGTACTGGTCATGTTCACTAACTGGGTTGTAAGGAATCAAGTTGACATAAGACAATTTCTTGATATTTTTCAGCAATTCTGCCAACTCAAGTGCTTGTTCCACTCCATCATTCACTTCATTTAGCATGATGTACTCAAAAGTTACGCGACGGTTAGTTGTTTCAATATAATACTCAATAGCTGCAAAGAGTTTTTCAATTGGAAAGGCACGGTTAATCTTCATAATGCTTGAACGAAGTTCATTGTTTGGTGCATGAAGAGAAACAGCAAGGTTGACCTGCACACCTTCATTAGCAAACTCACGAATCTTGTGAGCCAAACCTGAAGTTGATACAGTGATATGGCGAGCACCAATTGCCATTCCCTTATCGTCGTTGATGGTACGGATAAAGTTCAAAACGTTATTGTAGTTATCAAATGGCTCTCCGATGCCCATTACAACGATATGGCTTACACGTTCATCTTGTCCACGTTCGTCAAAATATTTTTGAACCAACATAATCTGCGCAACAATTTCTCCGTTATTGAGGTCACGTTGCTTCTTAATCAATCCTGATGCACAGAAGGTACAACCAATATTGCATCCTACCTGCGTGGTTACACAGACTGACAAACCATAGTGTTGACGCATCAGTACCGTCTCAATCAGCATCCCATCTGGCAACTCAAAGAGGTACTTGACTGTTCCATCTGCTGACTCTTGAACAATGCGTTGTTTCAAAGGATTGACTACAAATTGATCATTGAGTTTGGCAATCAAATCCTTAGACAAGTTGGTCATTTCTTCAAATGTCTGAACACGTTTACGGTAAAGCCACTCCCAGATTTGGTCAGCACGGAATTTCTTTTCTCCCTGTTCCAAGACCCATTCTTGCATGCCTTGGCGTGTTAAACTATAAATCGACGGTTTCATCTTTTCTCCTTATTCTCTAATCTTTCTGACGGATGACGAAATGGCGTTGTCCTTTTTCTTCGTTCTGAGGTTTCTGTTCTTTTGAACGGCGTCTATTTCTCTTGTCCGTATGATTTCTTTTCTTACTTTGGGAAGTCTTTTTCCCTTTTCGAGTATCTTTTTCTTCCTCTTTTTTGCGCATCTTTTGGTCAAACGGTGCTCGTTTAGGAACTTCATTTTCTAGAACAAAATAGGCACAACCATAGCTACAATACTCAAGTAGGTAATCTTGTAAACGACTGATTTTCTCAAGAGACTCTTCAGCTCGCTCATTCTTGTAGAAACCACGTAAGCGCAACTGCTCATTACTCCAGTCTCCAACAATATAATCGAACTTACTTAAAACTTCAGAAAAGCGTTGAGTAAATGCCGTTGCATCAAAAGCATCCTTACTATTTTCAACCAAAGTAAAGGTAAACCCTTCAGCTTCGACTTTATCTCCAGATAGATGAAATTCAGGACCAGGGAATTTATTGTAATTATATAATTCGGGTGCAATCTCTTTACGCATAATATTCCTTTTTAACGTTTACTTAGTACTCTATTTTACCATATTTTCGCCACATTTTCACCTTTAGCATTAAAATGAAAAAAGTCTGACGATTTAAGAATCTCTATCTAAAAAGGCTCTATAATTTCTGTAGTGGGTAAATCCCCTATGGATATTATGAAGCCTATTTTTGTGTAGAAAAAAAGTCCCATAAGATCTATAATGAAAAGCGACCAAACCATCATTAGAAAGAATCATATGGAACAATTAAATTTTATCACAAACTTACTCGGAATTAAAGACAAGAACATCATAATCTTGGATTATATTGATGCTAGAACGCATAAAGAAGTCATCGCTAAGCTAGATTA